>JALYVW010000011.1:0-13459 GCA_030853005.1 Vulcanimicrobiota bacterium | reverse complement strand
CATCAACAAGCCGCCGGCGGTCCCTTGGCCAAAGACGTTTCCAGCGCAGAATTTTCAGATAATCTACTCGACATCGAAGGTTCGCCCGTTCGCCGCGGTACGATTTGGACGGGAGCCGACGACGGCGTCGTTTCGGTCACGACCGATAGCGGCCGCACGTGGCGGCGCGTGTCGCCGAAAGACGTCGGTCCCTACGGCCGCGTTGAAACGGTTGCGCCTTCGCCCTTCGATGCGAATACGGCCTATGCGATCGTAGATCGGCACCGTTCCGGCGACTATGATCCCCACGTGTTCGTGACGCACAATCTCGGCACGACGTGGACCACGATTACCAACGGCTTGCCCGCAAACTCTTATGCCCGAACCATTCGGCCCGATCCGCGCAATCGCGCCTTACTCTACGCGGGAACCGAAAACGGCATGTACGTTTCGTTTGATTCCGGCGCGCGCTGGGAGACGTTCAAACAGAACTTGCCGACCGTGAGCGTGCGCGACATTCGTATTCAGCCAGAATTTGACGACTTGGCCATTGCGACGCACGGGCGCGATCTGTGGATCATGGACGACATTCGTGCGCTACAGGAGTTGCCGCAGGCGCAGAGCGCCGGCGCGATGCTCTTCCCGATTCGCACCGCGTATCAGTATGCGTTCCACTCCAACGACGAAGGCGCGTACACCGACTTTACCGGAAAGAATCCGCCGCAGGGCGCGATTATCGATTTCTATCAGAACAAGCCGCAGGCGCACACGCCCGTGGTGGAAATTGTAAATTCGAGCGGCCGGGTCATCCGGCACATCAAACCGCCGGCTCATCCTCCCTCCGCTGATGCCGCTCCGGCCGACGCACGCAATCCGCGGACGGCGCTGGTGCCGAATCAATCGGGACTCAACCGCGCGATTTGGGACTTCCGCGAAGACGGCGTCCCTCAGTGGATGGGCGCAGCTCGCGACGAGTATCGCGGCCCGGAAACTGGCGTGCCCGTCGTGCCCGGTACTTACGCCGCGCGCATCTCCTTAAACGGCCGCACCTTTACGCAACGGTTTGCAGTCAAGGCCGATCCTCAGTCCCAATACCGTCAAGTGGATTTTGTGGTCGCACACGCCTTCGCGCAAAAATATTTACGCGATGAGGGCCAGATCAACACGGTCCTCAACCGGCTCGATGAGCAAAAGGCTTCGCTAACCTCTGCACGGGCGGCACTCTCGAAATCTGGAAACACGGCGCTCGTTGCGAAAATCGACGAGGCGATGGCGTCGCACGATCGCGTCTTCAATGCGTTCACCGCAAACTACCACAATGACGAAGACTCGATTCAGTACCCGGGCCAACTGCGCGAAGACATTCCGGGCGGCGGCTTCGGAGGCGGTCCGCCGACGCAGGCGCAGATGCAGTTTGCCAACCGCTTTGACGCCAAATACAATGCGGCGATCGCCCAGTATAATGCGGAAGCCGCATCGCTCGCCGCACTGTCCGTGCAAGTGCAATCCGCCGGCGCGCCGCCTATAAAAGGCACGATTCCCGTGCGGTAAGTTCTCGGGCAAACGCGGGGCGGTCAGTAAGCGAGGTTTGCGTCGGCTACGACGCGGCCGCCCTGCAGAATGGCCAGGTTGTCCATCTTTTCGCTGACGGGAAGATAGAGCGTCCCCGTCGATCCGTGCATGGTAATCGAGCCGAGCACTTCCGTCGTTCCGTTATGGATGTAGGCAATGCGCATGTCGCTCGACGGATGCATGACGATGACGTAATACCAGGTTCCATCGGCGGAATAGATCACTCTTGCGGTGCGTCCCTTAAACGTCGCGTGCGCGATGGGACCCGCGGCCATGCGGGCAAATGCAGCGTCGTCGGTGGCCAATTGCGTTTGCATAGCGCGATTGTGACCGAGCAGTTCGTAGGACGGGATGATGGCGATTGCCAAGACGGCCGCCATGGCGAGCAATGGGCGCGCCCACCGATGTTCGGCCCACGTTGCGGCGCGCGCCGCGCGGGGTTGCGCGGCAAGGGATGCAGTAATGCGGTCATTCAGCCGTGTCGGAGCGTCGCGTTGCGTATCGTTTTCGGCGAGCGTTAAGAAGGACGCTTCGGCTTCACGAAGCCGATCGGTGCACTCGCTGCAATGCAACACGTGCGCCTGGAGAGCTTGCCGTTCGCCGGGATCCAGCGCTCCGAGCGCGTAGAGTTCCGCAAGGTCGCCGATGTGCCCGGTCATGCGCGTACCCCTTGGCTCATTGCGGCGCTGACCTTGCGCAAACCGTGTGCGATGCGGCTTTTGATGGTCCCTAAGGGCGCCTGCAACTGCTCGGCGATTTGCACGTGCGTCTTCCCTTCGAAATACGCGAGCATCAGCGGAACGCGTTGATCCTGCGGGATGGAGGCGAGGGCCGCGTGCAGGCGTTCGTTTTCAACATAATCCTCAATCTCAATGTCGGGAGCCGTTTCAACTTCGGCCCGTTTGACCCGCTCGATCGCCGCCGTTTTCCGGCCGTCGCCGCGCAATTTGGTGAGCGCGTCGTTGCGAATACAAACCGCGAGAAAAGCGCTGACCTTCCCGCCTTGATCGCGATACGCGTTCGGGTTTTTCCAAATCCTCACCAACGTATCGTGCACGCAATCTTCGGCATCTTCGGTCGTTCGTAGCAGGGTGTACGCGATGGAGTACAAGAGCCTGCCGTAACGGCGGTACGCCTCATCGAACGCCCAACGCTCGCGCGCGGCGAAGCCTCGCGCGAACGTTCTCTCGGACGAGTCGTCTGGCTTCGCCGGCACGTTCACTCCGCGAAGCTTTTGAAAGGCGGCCTTTATTCCTGTGGCGCTGGGGTCGGCTTGGCCTCGCGCATCATGTGGTGCTGGATGGCCTTGGGATTGCGCTTCATCATGTGGTGTCCCATCATGTGATGTGCGGTCATGTGATGCCCCGCCATGTGGTGGCCCATCATATGCCCCGGGGGCGCGGTGGGCGCTGCGAGGAGCGCTAAAGCGAGAACGAGAGCGAGCTGCATAGAAAATACCTTTCGAAAAAGTTAGTGTTCGGATACGAGTGAATTGACCGTGGCGTCAACCAGACGATCTTGCGAATCCCCGACGACGGTTTTGCGGAGGACGCCGTGGCGGTCAAAGATCAGCTGCGTCGGCCAGGCGGTGACGTTGTAGGCATTCCAAATGCGAAATCCGTCGTCGATGGCGACCGGCCGCGTGATTGCTTGCGAGCGGAGCATCGCTCGGCGATGGCTAGGCTGCCGCTCCCACGACGTTTCGGGCGAATGTACGCCGACGATTGCTACGTCGTTACCGTGTTCGCGGCGCAGGCGGCGAAGTTCAGGGATGACGTTTTGGCAATTGATGCAATCGACGGTAAAGACGTCGATCACGGTGACGCGGCCCTGGAGATCTTGAGCGGTAGCGCGCCCGTTATCCCAATCGGTAGCGGAGAGTAACGGATTAAGTGAGGACGCAAGAGCCAGGGCCAGGATGACAACGTTCATGCCTACGGAATGCCGCATCGCCCGTCCCGGATGAGTGTTTCTCGTCCGCCGTGGATTTGAGCAGGTAATCCGTGGAGATTCGCCCGGCGTTGCGTACACGATGAACCTAATGTTTGCCGCCGCCCTCGCTGTGTTCCAACTCGTGCCATGGACCGGCGCTCCCGTAGCCTCCCCGTATGAGAATCAGTTCCGCCTGACCGTCATTGGGCCGGCTTCAACCACCGTGCACCTTGAGGCTCGCCGCGTGACGCCGGGATGGATCGCTACGTTTTGCACGGCCAAAATTTGTTCGCCGCGCAAGGTGGACGTCGTCGTCTCCCGGTCGGGTCGCGCGATCGTGCGCTTCGACCTGATACGCACGAACGATGCGGCATCGAAGCGCGCCGTCGCCGTAGTCGCCGGTGGGATGGAAACGAAAACGGTTTACGCTACAGTGCGCTGACCCGCGGGCTACGCCAACAGTGCTTTGATAAAACTTTCGTGTCGCCATGACGACTTACCGAAGCGAACCGCAACGATGCCGCGCTCGCGTTGCAGGTAGAGCGCTTGGCCGCCGGACCCGCTGGCGTACGCGACGCCGTTGCCGGCAAGCCAAAATCCCAACCCATAGCGCGCGTTGGTTGCGCTCGGAACGAAACATTGAGCGAGGTCTTCTGCGCTAAGGACGTTCGGCGCGCCGGTGCACAAGAATCGTCCGTACGTCGCCCAATTCTGAGCCGTTACAAAGGCACCGGTCGGCAGAGGATGCGTGCCGTCTTTCAACTCGCGCCAGGAAGACACGCCGACGCCGATGGGACTCAGTAGACGCTCGCGCAGGTAGTCGTGCGGCGTTCGTGGCGCCAGTTTGCGAGCCATCACGGCTCCAAAGACCTGGAGCGGAATGCCGCCATACGTAAACGTGCTGCCCGGCTCGTTTTTAATGTCCACGTCGAGCGCTCGCTCGTACGTCGGCACCGCATTCCCCAGTCCTCCGAAACCGATGCCGGCGGAGAGCGTGAGCAACTGGCGCAGCGTAATCCGAGCTCTCCAAGCCTCGGCTTTCCATGCGTGGATCGTTTCGCAAACCGGTTCGTCAAGTTCCAACAGACCGTCGGCCTGTGCGGCCACGGCCGCGACACCCCAAAAACTTTTTGTCCCACTGTAGAGCGCATGGGAGCGGTCCGCGGAGTAGCCATCGTCGTAGCGCTCGAACACGAGACGGCTGCCATCGTACACGAGCAGGGCCTGTGGAGCGTGTTTCGCATGATAAGTGGCGACGCGGTCCAAATCCATGGGTATACTGGGGATTCACCTAGAGGAGAGTCAGCCCTATGAGCCGCGCTTTTGTGAAAGAACGGGAAGACGAGCCCGAAGCCGTCGTCATTCGCACGCCGAGCGCGCGCGAGAACTTTGTGACGCCAAGCGGATTCGATGATCTGCAAAAACGGCTAAACGCGGCCCAACGCGGCAACGACGCTGCCGAAGCGAGTTACCTGCAATCGCGGATCGAGACCGCGATGGTTGTGGACCTTAGCACGCAACCGCGCAAAAAAGTGGCCTTTGGCGCGGTTGTGACGATCGAAGAAGTGCAAGGCAAACCTCAGACATACCGCATCGTTGGCGAAGACGAGGCCGACCCGCGTCACGGCACCATTTCGTGGATTTCGCCGCTGGCGGAAGCCCTCGATGGGTTGCGCGTTGGTGAGACCGCTCTCTGGAACCGTCCCGCCGGCCCGATCCAGATTAAACTTATTAAAATCGCGTACTAAACCGGGTTGGGGTCTTCGCTCGCGAGTTTTGCGACCATCGTTTTGACCGCTTCGACGTCGATTTCGACTTTCGTTGCGATGGCCAAGAGCAGCTGTTCCTGCACTTCCTGATGGTAAAGCAAGCGAGAAATCGCGTCGTGATCCGCTTGAGCCCGCAGCTCCGCATGAGCGGAGGATTGTTTTTGGCCGACCGCAAGAATAAAAATCAAGATGAGTTGCAAGATGTTGGAAATAGTCAACAAGAACGCGAACGGATAGGGATCGCGATGCGTGAACTGGCCGGCAACAATCCAGATCGCCTGCAGGGCCACCGCCATGAAGAGCGCTATCGGCGCGCCGGTGGAATCCGCGATGCGTTTGCACACTTTTTCAACCGGTGAGAGCTGCTCGTCATGCTCTTTGTTGACGTCGTGAACCAAGGGGTGATCGGTAACGTCCGTTACGTCGGCGTTCATCGGCGGTTACATCCTTTGCGTTCCCAGCGGTCTTTGGCCCGCGCCGCGGCTTTCGTCTGCCACTGCATGTTGCCCGGAGCATCCGCACCACCGCACGCCAGGGGCACGACATGATCGACAATGTAGCCCGGTCGTCCGTGCGGGTAGCCGGTATCGCGCCAGAATAAGTGTTTCTCGCGTAGCGAGCGGTGATGATGCGAGGACGTTCGATATCCGCGATACGAAGAATGATGTCCGCGGGCGATCGACGCGCCCGGTGCTGACACGGCGATCAGGCAAACGGCAAGTATGCCGGCTCGTAGAGACATACGGCCCTCCAAAGCGGTTCGGGCGTTGCTTCTACTCGGCCGCGGCGACTCCCTGACGCTGCCGTACAGGCCACGATGCGATAAGGATCGCGACGAGGATCGCCGAGAGCCCAAGTACGGAAACCCCGTCCGGCCGCTCGTGCAGCTGCAAGAACGCCGCCGCTGCTGCAATCAGCGGGATGAATAATGATCCTAACGACGCCTGAGACGCCGTTACCCGGCTCAAGACGGTCGCCCACAACAACCAGCCGAGACCGCTGCCGACCACGGCCACGAAAACGAAGACCGCGATGGCGTTCGGCGATGGGTCCGTAAACGGCTCGCGCAAAACCAGTGCCAAAGCGATCAGCGGCAAAGCGCCGACGAACTGCTGCCAGACCACGGAGCTGAGCATATCCTCGCTTTGCAAATAGCGCTTCGCGAGCACCGAACCTCCGGCCCAGCACGCTCCGGCCGTGACCGCGAACGCCGCGCCCAACAGCGGCCGCAGATTTGCCGACGTGTGCGCGGCGATGAACAGGACGCCACACAGCGCGATGGCCAGCCCCGCCCAGCGCTGCCGCCCGATCTGCTCTTTCAAGAGAAGCCGGGAGAAAATTGTCGCCCAAAACGGCATGGTGAAGACGAGTATCGATGTGCGCGACACGTCGCCGAACAGCAGAGCGAACGTGGAGAGCCCGATCATTCCGGAGACTTGGAGCAGTCCAACGGCCAGAAACATCGGCGACTTCGGGACGGCGATTGGTTTGCGCATTACCAGCATCGCCACGAGCAGCGCCGTGGCGCCGCCAAAAACCCGCGCCGCGGCAAGCGTGGCCGGGCCCACGTGCGCGAGCAGCAGATGGAGCGGCACCCAGTTATATCCCCAAACCAAAACGTTTGCGGCGAAGGCGAGATAGGTCCAGCGGCGATTCACCACAGTGCCAACCGATGCGGGTAAAAAATGTTTGCGGTCTACCCCGGTGAAGTTTAGCAACCATGCACGATATCGTCGGCATTAAAGTCCGCGACGAAAAGCGCGGTTGGGTGGGCTTCATTACGTACGCGGGCCTGTGGGACGAGGCGGACGAGGCGACTCTGCTGCAAACCGTCGGACGGCACCTGCGGCGCTTCGATGTGCACGACGTGCGCGATATACGAGTCTGCGGCTCGCTTCAAGAGATCAGCAGCGGGAAGTTTTTTTACGAAACGGTCGTCCTGCTCGGGCAAAAGCGCGTGCCACATGGCGCGATGTACGGCGACTGGAAAACCTCCATGCGGTTAGCACTCGAGGAAGGCTTCGAAATTTATTCCGTGGGCGACCTGTAGCGCAGCGCACCTCTCCTGGTCGCGTACTTCACCGCGCTCGGTCTCCATGGTTCGGCCCGTTATATCGGCACGATCGCTAACGCCACGAATCGAACCGTGGCGTCACTCTGACATCTCGCACGTTTCGCTGGACCGGCCGTTGCCGCAGCCAATCCTCAATGGTGCCGAGCCGCTAGCGCGCCGCCAGTCCTTGCGCTTGCAACCAGTAGTAAAATTCGTCCATCCAATGATCGCTTGATTTGCCTTGAGGTGCGATCCCGAACCCGTGTCCCCCGGCGCTGAAAATGTGAACCTCGGGTTTATTGCCCGCGGCACGTAGCGCGTCGTAAAACCTCGTAACCGGCGCGAGCGCTATCGGATCGTCTTGCGCCCACACCATGAAAATGGGTGGTAAATTGGACGGCACCAGGGGCATCAGGCCGAAAGGCGCCCCATAGATGAAGGCCGCAAAATTTGGGCGTGCTGCGGCATTCGCTTGCAGCAGCGCACCACTCGCAATCATGCCACCCGCCGAAAAACCGATGAAGCCCACGCGGCCAGGCCGCACGTTCCATTCGTTCGCGCGCTCGCGGACAACGGCGATCGCGCGGATGCCGTCGGCGATTCCAAACTTGCACGCGACGTCCTCATCAACGTTGGGGACACCTTCCTGTTTTTTCTCAGCGATGCGATACTTCAGAACGAAGGCCGCGATTCCGCGCTTTTGAAGCCATTGCGCCACGTCATTTCCGCCTCGGTCCATAGCGAGCGCGACGCAGTAGCCGCCGGGCGCGACGATGATAGCGGTGCCCGTTGCTTTACTGCGTACCGGTAAGTACGCAGTTAGGGTGGGCGTCACAACATTTAGAACGACCGTACCGACTGGCGTGTGCGTAATAACGCGTTCTTTTTGTGACCAGCTCTCGGTGCCAGGAGGGCGGCCCGGCCAAACGTTCACCGTTTGATTTGGAATCGGCGCCGCTCCCATCAGGAAAATACTGGCGGCTACACACAGTCGCCACTTCACTTGCTGACTGCGTCCACATCGATTGTGAAACCGTCGCGTTCGTCGTCCCAGGCGGCGGCCATCATCTTCCATTGGGCATTCATTCGTACGAATTTCATGCTCTTGATACCGCGGCCTTCGAACGGTTCTCCTCGCAAAATTCCAGACTTGCGATATAGGCTTAAACGCTGCGCAATGTCTCCCACGACCGAGGTGCGTTCCCACGCTTCTTCCTCTTCGAATTCAAGGAGGTCGCCATCGTTTAGCAACCTCTCACGCGGTGCGATGAACTTTTTTAGGTCGTAGACCGCGGGATCCCCGCAGGTCTTAATGATGGACCCCTCGGGGATGAAAATATCATAAATGCCGGCGACGTTGGGCTGGGCCCCGTCACGGTTGGTAAACAGCGCGTAGAAGCGTTTGGTGAGCTCGTCGATTTCCGCCTTATCGTCCATCGTCGGCGATTCTTTCGGTGCCGGTCAATCAACTCCCCAGGCCGGCGGGAAGTCGAATGCTAACCCGATGGCAAAGCTCCCCATGGCTAAATTCAGGTGAGGACTCATTATAAAGTGAAGCAATCACGTCTCGGCGTGTTCATCGCTCTTGGCGCCGCGGTTGGCGTCGCTTTGGGCGCGGCGCTGCACAACGTCGCGCAATACTTGGCACTTGGCGTCGCCTTCGGTGTGGCCGTCGGTGCGATGGTAGACCGGCGCCGACGATAACCTATCTATCATTTGCGTCGAGTGACACGTGGGCTTGACCCGAAATTCCACTTAGATTGCATCGCCCCAGTTAGGACAGTCGAGGGAGACGTGGCGCCAACGCACAAGCAGGGCGCCCGCGAGAATCGCAGCCCCCGGCGAGCGTAGCCGCATGGCCCAGTAACGGCTGGGCGGGCCCGCGCGTTACCAGATTCGAAGTACCATGGCTCCCGCGCTTGGAGGTATCGTGAACCAGCGATTGACCGTTCTTGCCCTTTTCTTGCTTGCCGCCGCACCCGCGGCTGCCGCACCTGCCAATAGTTCGGGCGTCACCACGATCACGGTTACCGGACAAGGCAGCGCGAGCCGCGCGCCCGACTTCGCAACGGTCGGCGCTGCAATTCTGACGACGGACGACGACTCGACCAAAGCCGCCTCGGATAATAATTCGCGGTATGAGGCACTCAAAACCGCACTCGCGCCGCTCGGCGGCGAAATCCAAACGTCCTACTATAACGTGAGTTACAACCCTCCGCCGCAGCCGCCGGTGCAACGCCCGGTCAACTATTACCCGCGCTATGGCTACACCGTTTCCCGTCAGTTACAGATTAAAGTGAGCAACATCGCGTCGAGCGGTGCCGTCGTGGATGCGATCATTCGCGCCGGCGGAACCAGCGTGAACAACGTGACGTACGGTGTAAACGATCAACGTGCGCTCTTTGCGGTTGCGATGAAAGATGCGATGCTCGATGCGAGGTCGCAGGCGGACGCGATCGCCGCCGCTGCCGGCGTGCGCGTCATCCACCTCAAATCCGTGCAGAGCGGCTACAATGGTGGACCGATTCGCTACATGGGCGTGCCCGCGCCGGCGATGTCTTCGCCCACACCTGCTGGACCGCCGACGAATCTGCAGCCCAGTGACGTGCGCGTGAATGCGACGATTACTGCCGTGTACGACGTCGGTCCCTAATCGGCGGCGCTTTACGTCTTGTGCTGATGTAGGATGAAGTGGTTGCCTTCGGAGTCTTCACCGAAGGCCATCGCGCAATGCGGCATGTCTTCGATGTGTCCGTCGCCTTGGAATTTCACACCGCGACTCTTGTAGAGATCGACGGCCGCTTTCAGATCGGAAACGGCGAACATAACGCCGCTACCGGCTGACCATGAGTCGTCGTCCATTTGCCAAATGCCGAACGTGGCATCGCCGAACGTAAACTCGGCGCCCTTGCCCTCGGTCACGGACGATGGCGTCATGCCGAGCGTATCGCGATAGAAGGCGATCGCGCGATTGGCATCTTTGACTAAGTAGGCGGTAATATCGATTCCGCTGATGGGGGAAGCGTTGGTTGTCATCGACATCTCCTAGTGTGTGAGTATTGCGCAAATTGCGATGAGAAAAAGTATGAGCAGTAGACAGCCGCACCCGCATCCACCGGCTGGTCCATTTCGCGACGCAGTCGGGCCTTCCTCATCAAAGAGGGAGAAAAAGAGTGGAGCGTTCGACGGGTCGCGTGGGTCGAAAGGCATCGTTCAAATCACATTACCGGATCGGCGTGCCATATGGTGGGCATCGGCCTTTGCGACAATAGGCTTACGCCACTCGCGAAATCTTGGGTAGGGACGGTGGTATGAACGTTGCGATCACCGGAGCTACGGGCTTTATTGGACGGGCACTCGTCGCGGCGCTTGTGGCGCGGGGGGAGCACGTGGTTGCGCTGGGGCGTGCGCCGGAGGCTATGCACTTTGCGGAACGTATCGAGCGTCGGCGATTCGATCCCAACGATGCGCTGGCACAGCCGGAAGCTTTTCGCGACATCGATGCCGTCATACATCTGGCCGGCGAGCCCGTATCCGGCCGATGGACCGCCGCAAAGAAGCGCCAGATTCTCGAGTCGCGCGTGCTGGGAACGCAAAACGTGGTCAAGTCGCTGGCAGCGTGCGAGACGCGTCCTGCGGTTTTACTCTCCGCGTCCGGCGTCGGCTACTATGGCGCGCGCGGCGATGTGCCGCTTTTCGAAGGGGACCTGCCGGGAACCGATTTTCTGGCACGCGTCGGCGTGGGTTGGGAACTCGCCGCGCGCGATGCAGAAGCGCTCGGCATCCGCGCCGCGTGGCTGCGCACCGGCATCGTGCTCGGCGATGGGGGCGCGTTGAAAGCGATGTCGCCGCCGTTTACCTTTGGATTTGGCGGCCCGTTCGGCGGCGGTCGTCAGTTCGTCCCGTGGATTCATCTCGACGACCTCGTTGCCTTGTATCTTTTCGTGCTCGATAGCGAGCTGCGGGGAGCGATCAACGCCGTAACGCCCGATTACGCGACATCCGCGCGGTTCGCGCAGGCACTCGGTGCGGCGTTACGTCGTCCCTCGCTCGTGCCGGCGCCCGCTTTTGCCTTGCGCGCCGTCCTTGGGGAGTTCGCGCAAACGTTGCTCGCTAGCCAGGTGGTCATTCCGGCGCGAGCCGAGGAAGCGGGATTTGCGTGGCAGCATCTGCTGCTGGAAGAAGCGATGGCGAGCGCCGAAGGCGGCAGCGCGTCCGGGTCGCATGGTATTTCGGTTTTTGAATCGTCGCAGACCGTGCATGCGTCGCTGAACGATGTGTTCGCATTTTTCTCCGATCCGCAGAATTTAGAGAGGCTGACGCCGAGCACGTTGCGCTTTGCCTTTCGTTTGCTCCCAGACACGGTTGAAAGAGGCTCGCGAATTTCGTATCGCCTGCAACTGCACGGCGTACCGATTAGCTGGGACGCGCTGATTGCTCGCTGGGACCCGCCGCACAGCTTCGTGGACTTTCAACTGCACGGCCCATACGCGCTCTGGCGCCACGAGCACCGCTTCACGGAGGTGCCGGGCGGCGTACGACTGGACGATCGCGTGCAATACGCGCTGCCCTTCGCGCCGTTCGGCAACCTGGCTGCCGCGTTCGTCCGAAAAGACGTCGAGCGGATCTTTACCTACCGACGTGAGGCGATCGCGGCGCATTTCGCTGCGTGAGCACGGCGGTTGTTTGGCTGCGGCGCGATCTGCGTTTGCACGACAACGTCGCGCTTTACGAAGCCTGTCGCGAGCACGAAAGCGTCTGCCTTGCGTTCGTCCTCGATCCGCCGCTGTTGCGCGGGGATCAGGTCGGCGCGCCGATCGTTCAAGCGTTCTTCGGCGCGCTCGCCGGCGTAAGAGCGAGTCTCAAACGGCGCGGGAGCGATCTCGCCCTTCTCGAGGGCGACTTTTCAGAAGAGCTTCTCGGGCTCGCGCGGCGGATTGGCGCGACCGCTCTGTACTATAACGAGGATTACGAGCCGAACGCGATCCGCAGGGACGAATTCGTGAGCCAAGCGTTACGCGCGCAGGGGATCGTCACGGACGCTTCGCAGGACCACGTGTATTTTGGCGCCCGCGAGATCGAGCAACACAGCGGAGCGCCATACAAGGTTTTTACACCCTACCGAAAGCGCTGGCTCGATCAGCGGCATCTCGGGCCGCGGGCACCGGTGCCGTCGGCGCAAGCGCTTGAGGGAAAGGCAATACCTGCCGAGCGTATCGGCACATCGCGAGAGGTTTCGAAGGCGGAGGACTACGGTCATACGTCGTCACGTGCGTATCCGCTTGTGAATGAGTCGCAAGCGCGTGCGTTGCTCGTGTCATTTCTCGAACCCGGCGGCGCGATCGAGCGGTACAAGGAGCATCGGAACATTCCCTCGATTGCTGGGACGTCGACACTCTCTCCGCATTTGCGCGCCGGAACCATCGGTATTCGCGAATGTGTAGAGCGAGCATTCGCGCGCGTAACGAGCGAGGACGCCGCCGTGCGAACGAATATCGAAACGTGGGTAAGCGAGCTCGTTTGGCGAGACTTCTATCAGATGGTGCTTCGCCGGTTTCCGCACGTGGAGACGGGAGCGTTTCTCGAAGCCGGCAATCGCGTTGCGTGGCGCACGAGCGAAAACGACTTTCGTGCGTGGTGCGACGGGAGAACCGGCTACCCAATCGTCGACGCGGCCATGCGGCAACTCAATACGACCGGGTGGATGCACAATCGACTGCGCATGATCGTCGCTTCCTTTTTAACGAAGGACCTGCTGATTGACTGGCGGCGTGGCGAGCGCTACTTCGAGCAGCACCTCGCCGACGCCGACCTCGCAGCGAACAACGGTGGATGGCAGTGGGCCGCTTCGACTGGAACCGACGCCGCGCCGTATTTCCGCATCTTCAACCCGGCGCGGCAAAGCAAAACCTTCGATCCGTCCGGTGAGTTTATCCGGGCCATAGTGGCCGAGCTGCGCGACGTTCCAGATGCGTACGTACACGAGCCGTGGACGATGCCGCCGTTGGTGCAAGCGCAAGCGCGTTGCACGATCGGCAAAGACTATCCGGCGCCGATTGTCGATCACGCCACGGCACGCGCCAATGCACTTGCGATGATTGGCCCGCATTTTCGAACCGGGGTGCGCTAACCCGGGTTCGCTTCCCCGGGGTCG
>JALYVW010000127.1 GCA_030853005.1 Vulcanimicrobiota bacterium | reverse complement strand
GGGCAGGCAAGGGTGGAAAACGCCAATTTCCCGGTCGAATCGTTGGGGGAATCCCAGCTCAAGCGCCTGGACATTTTCCTGAAAACCCGCCGACTCGAGACCTTGGGCGAACTTCGCCCGATGCCACCTTTCAGAGGCCCGCGGTGTCACATTGGGTATGGAGAACAGTAATGGCTTCACATGATCGACGCAAGGTAACATGTCAGTCCTGCGGATACCAACAGGAAATCGCGGCCAAAGACTCTTTGTGGATTTGTGAACGATGCAGCCATTCGCAACGCGAGCCTGGAGGACACGAGGCGGGTATCCCAAAGAGCGCTACCGCGCAAACGCGCCAGCCTGGTTATACGGTCCAGACATCAACCGATGTGGTGCATACATTGACTCCGGAAACCGCCGAGTTAACGTCGAACAGCAAGCGCGCCAATTCCAAACGCACGCAAAAAAAGGACCGCCGTTAAGGCCGCGTGCGACGCCCGACTTGACGCGTCTGTACAACCTTCGCGCTCGCTAGACTTTGCCTTACCAATCCGCAAAGTCGGGAAATGAACATGTTATGCCCGTGCTTACGACGTCATCCGAAACTCGCGAACTCTTAGCACACTACGGAATCAAACCGGTCAGTGACGATACAGAGGGTGGCGTGCTTGTCACAATTGTGGGGCGCGTCGACGAAGCGGGTCACAAGGTCATTGAGCTAACGCGTGACAAGCACCAAGTTCTTCGTACTTGTCCGGTCTCGGAAGGCGAGGTGCGAGCAATGGTTGATGCGCTCCTCACAGGTGCAGCAGGTAAAAACGTTAGCTTCGAGCACCTGGTCAGGCATTTAATCGCCCGCGTTTCGCATATGTATGCGGAGAGCGGCATCGACGCATTCCATTTGGAATCTGTCCGTTTGCATCCCACCGGCTATACAATTGGCAACGCGAAAGCGTGGCGCACGCAGCCGCTTCATCTACGACCGCGGCAGCAATCAGAAGAGCACACTCTCCACCAGAGTTTTCCGCACCGGCCAGGCGGCCGGCGTTGAACGCCAACAGTTCGGGCATAGAAACCCGTCGCAGTTGTTCTCGTGTCACGGCGATGTAACCGAGCGATCCGAAAAGGGCCGGTTTGGGTCGTCTGGGTTAGGAATGACATGTCGCGGAACCCCTTACGTTACGGGCTTTTCAGCAGCGGACGGGATCGGCCAGAACCGTAGTTGAGACTTCGAATCCCGTTGGGGCTACCATTAAAACTCTTGTAAAATCGAGGGTTTTCGTATTTATAGGTGACCTTTGATGGCGGATTGATGGCGGTAAGGGCGATTCCGAAAAAGTCTGAGGGATTTGGACGCTCCTTGGACGCAAGATGCCTAGGGTAGAGGGTAACGCCATTCGGAGCGTTCGGCCGCCTTAATTCTTTCCACGAAAGGCCCTAAACAATGGCATACGCATTTACCCAAGACATGCCCACCGGCAAAGATATGTACACCAAGCTGTCGGACTTGATCGGGGATGAAAGTCCCAAAGGGCTCATCGTGCATCTCGCATTTGAGATCCCCGGCGGAATGCGCATCGTCGATGTGTGGGAAAGTGAGGCAGACTACGATCAATTTGCGGAAACCCGTCTGCGCCCAGCATTTGAAAAAGTGCTTCAAGAGGCGGTCACCCGCGAAAGTTTAGGCACGCCGCAAGACCAGGATTTGACACCGATTGAAATATTTGGCGCCGGTCTTCAGAAAAAGAGATTTTCAAACTAACGACTCTCGATACGAAAGTTATCGGATGGCTCGCTGGTAACTCAATCCCAATTGTGTAAGAGCCCTTACTACGCTGCTTGATCTGACCTCTCACTATGAATCCTCCGCTTTCACCAATGCGCGTTTTGATACCGGCACCTCATCAGGCGTACTGCTCAATCAAAGCCCACACTTCCGAAGAAAGCACGGCGCAGCGCGCTAGTGGGTCGTGATCCTGGACGGCGGTTCGTGCCTCGGCTGAGTCGCGGGCGCCCCGAATGCGGAGTGACGTGATCGGGTCGAGATTCTGGCTTTTCCACGCCTGCAAGTTGACGACGTTATCGACGCTCATACAATTGTGTTGCTCCCGTGGGCGTGTTACGCGGTAGGCGTTTACAAGGTGGATGATACGCCTATGCCGTAACGGTCGTCAAGGGGGTCAAGTGCCAATTTATAAATGCGAAGAATGCTGGCAACGCATTCCAAAAGAGCGTGTTCTGAACGCCCAAACAAGGGCGACAACGCCGCGCTTTTGCAGCGATAACTGTAGCGCCCGAGCGCGAGTAAAACGCTTCCGCGCAAAGAACGGATAGCGATACCGTGAGTAGCGGTTACACTTCCGCCGAGTTTCAACGCGTCAGACAGGCCCTGATCGACCGCAGTAGCGCTGATCGCGCGTACCTGCGCCGCTGGATACTGCGGTGGGTTGATGACCGCGGGAATATCAGCGTTACGGTTCATGCTCATGCGGCTCTTTCGTTAGCAGTTACGCGATAACCATAGACGCATCAGCCCCCATGCCGATCCGTTGCCGACGAAGGGCTGCCCGTAAGGCGATCTTCACTGCATAGTCTGTGGAACGCAGGAATGCAAGATCTTCTTTTTTTCGTGCTCGATCTCAGAACGCTAAGGAAAACGTGCCCACAACTGCCGACTAAAATCACGAAATTGGCCAAAGAATACCACGACGAAAATAACGGAGCAGCGCAGTCCGTCGGCATAGAAAAAGAGCGCCGAATCTCGACGCTCTTCTTTTTTAATGCCCGCGGTTCTTATCGAATCGCTGTGGCGTAGAACGTACCGCCGCTGTAGTAGCCGTATGCGGTAATGCTACGGCCGATGGAAAGCGATCCGTTGGTCGCGCCATTATTGATGGCCCGTTGAACGTTGATCGTCCTCGGCGGTAAGCCGATCAGCGTTACGGTGCCGTTGCCGACGGAGAGAATCGTACCGGTGATGGTTTGATTGCTCCCAGAACGACCGCGGTAGACGCCGTTGCCTTTGCACCAGCCGCGCGTGTGACCGGACGGGTTCGCGCAATTGTGCGCGGTTGCGCTGTTGCCGGCTGAGGTATTGCCGTACGTGCGCGTATAGGGGCGTGCCATTGAGTTGTGATACATGCGGACCGGCGCACGGCGCAGCGTCTGGTTGGGGCGAACCTCGGCATGGGCGCGAACTGCGCCGGATGCGTGCGTTTTGGCGTTGTCATGGCCTTTGCCCTGACCGGGATCCGCAATGGCAGCGCCGATAACGCTTCCCGCCAGGAACGTTGCGGCGAGGGCCGCGGTGAAGAGTTTCTTCATAATGATTGCTCCCTGAAAATCTTGGGCCGAAGGTGCCTCAGCTCCGAAAAGACTAACGTTAGACGGTGCCCTAATCGTTCGTTAATCCAACCGAAAAAACTAACGAATTGCCCGCTCGGAGCAATCTGCGAGATAAGGCTTGCCTGCTTTACTTAGCTATCCGACTTCTTCCCCAACGGCGGCGAAGGCCAAAGTACGGTCGCCTTGGGCCCCGTCAAGCTAATCGCAAAGCGGCTGCCCACCAGCGCAGAATCGGCGGAATCAACGTAAAGAGAAAAGCAAAAAGCGACGGCAAAGAATCACAGCAGATAGCATTTTACGTCATCATTTAAGAATCGCAAGTCGCGCCGCGAATGTGAAATCAAAACCTCTCCTACGGACGGCAAGCAAAGTCTCAACATTCGCGTCCAGATCCGAGATTGACTCCGCGATGAAGGTGACCATTGATGTCGTAATCGGGCGCAGATGCCGGAGCTATTCGAAGAAGATCGTCAATACCGCGACATCGTCGGGGATTTGAGTCTCTCCTTGAAGCACATGCTCGACGATAAACCTTGCCGGGTTTTGAGCCTTCGTCGTGAGGGCGTCGCGCGATGCTGCGAGCAGCCGTGCCTCGCCTTCTTCCGCGTCGTGACTGAACTCGATCAGGCCGTCCGTGTACAAGACCAACAG
>JALYVW010000126.1 GCA_030853005.1 Vulcanimicrobiota bacterium | reverse complement strand
CATTCCGCCGTCGATGATGTACGTCGACCCGGTGATGTACGCACCGGAATCCGATGCGAGGAACGTGACGACTCCCGCGATCTCCTCCGGCTTTGCCATGCGCCGTAGTGGAATTTCCGCGAGCAAGGTTTCCATTTCTGCCGGATTTGATTTGAGGGCGGCGTCCATGGGCGTGTCGACGGCACCCGGGGCGACGTTATTTACCGTAATGTCGTGTTCTGCAAGCTCGATGGCGATCGTGCGCATTAACATTCGCAGCCCCCCTTTCGCAGCGCAATACGGGGCGTTCGTGGGCATCGCGAGATCTTCGTGAACGGAGGAAATGTTGATGATGCGGCCGCCGCGTTTTTGTTTCACCATCTGCTTCGCGGCTGCTTGGCTACAAGTCCACGCTCCCCCGAGATTGATCGCGATGATCTTTTGAAAGAGCGCGTGCGGCGTCTCAAGGAACGGGTGCTTCTCTTCGATTCCGGCGTTATTTACGAGAATATCGAGTCCGCCAAACGCGTTGACGGCCGCCGCCACGAGAGCCTCGACGGCGTCCGGATCGGAGACGTCGGCCGCGACGGCAATCGCTTTGCAACCAAGACTTTCGACCTCCGCAACAAGCGAGTTTGCCGGCTCGATGTCGCCATGATAGTCAACGACAATCGAGGCTCCCTCTCGGGCAAGCGCCATCGAAATTGCTCGTCCGATGCCGGTGTCGCCGCCGGTCACTATCGCGACCTTATCCTTCAGCTTCATGATCCTCCGCCGCAGTCAAGCGGTCCGAAATCCAGGGTAGTCGAGCAACGCCTCGGGCGAAGAGGCCGCTAACGGCCCAATCCGACGCGACGCGAATCTTTCGCGAGAGGCCCGGTAAGCGATTGAGATAATACGCGCGCCAGAGTAACCACGCCGGTCGGCCCGCGATCATTATGCCGCCGGCAATTCGGCAATGGCGTCTCCGGCGCCGAGTGACGCCATCATGCCGGCAACCTGGTATCTGAATGACTTCGTCGGCCTACCGGCGATCGAAGCGACGATGTTTCTTGCGAGGACCGGTCCCTCGCGTACGGCGACCTGCGCTAGCGGCGGGTAAGAACCGCCGCCCTTTTTGAGAACGTGTGCGCAGTCGCCAGCTGCCCAAATCCCCGGCCGACCGGGTATGGAAAGATCGCTTTTGACGATCAGCGCGCCTTCGTCCGTCGTCTGCAATCCGAGCTTTTTGACGAAGGGCGCCGGCTCGACGCCGGCCGTCCAAATAATCGTTCCACTTTCAAAGCGCTTGCCGCTTTTCAAAGTCAGCCCATCAGCATCGATGGACTGCGCCTTTTCGTGAAGTTTGATCACTACGCCGCGAGCATGCAGCGAACTCGCGGCTCTTTTCCCAAATTTATCGGGAAGTTTGGCGAGCAGATGCGGCCCGCTGTCGATGAGGATGATTTCCGGAGTAACACCTTTGAAGCGCGGATAGAGCGCGACTAGTCGCTTGACGAAGGCAGCGAGTTCGCCGGCGCCCTCAACGCCCGTAAAACCACCGCCCACGATGATGAAACGCAGAAGCCGATCGACTATTACACGATCCGTGGCGGCGGCGGCGGCTTCAAAAGCGGAGCCGACTCGCGCCCGAATTCGCGCGGCATCAGGGAGCGACTTTAACGGATATGCGTATTTAGCGACCCCGCTGACGCCAAGCGTTGACGTTTCCGCCCCTAAAGCAATGATCAGGTGGTCGAATGGAATCGGCGATTCCGTTGCGAGCACGGGATGGCGAATCGTAACGGTCTTCGCGTCGAAATCCGCATCGGTCGCTTCGCCGAGAATAAATCGCGAGCGCTTTAATGCGACGCGCAACGGATGCGCGATCGAACGCATATCGAGCGATCCGCTGGCTACTTCGGGCAGCATCGGAGTGAAGAGTTGGAAGTTTTCAGGACTGATGAGTGTAACCGCGATATCTTTACGAGCAATGCGCTCGAATTCGCGAGCTGCCGAAACTCCCGTAAAACCGCCACCGAGGATGACGACCTGCTTGAGACCCGTTTTCGCCGGCGTTGACACTACTTGATAACGTTCCCGTATTTTGTCCCGACGAATCAGGTAAGTTCTTCAATCGTGGGGTCGCCCGCTGTCATTTTCTTGTGAAATATCGGCTCCGACAGTCTTTGCGACACACGACGATAGTCGCCGCGGCAGATAACGAGAACGCATGTTATCTTTTCACAATTCGCCTGAGATCGACTGCATCGAGGAGACGATCATGCAGCATCGCACGGGAGCCCGGTGCGCCGCGACCTGCACGCGCCAAAACGGCAGATTAGGCCGCACCGCGCCGGGTAATTTCATCCCAGCGCCGTAGGTGCTGCAGCCAAGCGGGTCCGACCCATTGATTGTGGCGCCCTCTTCGCTACAAAGGAGATCTTGCAGTGGCAGCAGATCCGGTTCAAACACCCAAGCGCGGTAGACTGACCATTCGGGATGGCATCACGGGCGGCGTCGTCGCCGGAACTGCGTTCATCCTGGCGGAGATGTTCTTTTCGCACATGCTCGGCAAGCCTTTTCTTTCCCCGCTGCGCCTGATCTCGACGATTGTCTTGGGGCGACCCGCGGCCATGCCCGGGTACCAGGCGATTCCCTCATCCCTGGTCGTCGGATTCGTGATCCATTATCTGCTTTCGATCCTGTTCGGCATCATCACGACGTCGATCGCCGTACTGCTCGGGCGGCGTGCGGCGCTCGGGCGCGGGTGGACCTTTCTCATTCTTGGCGTGTTGGGCGGACTCGTGATTTGGGTTGTCGACTTCTATGCGATCGCACCGGCGTTGTTTCCGCAATTCGGCATGGTAAATCCGTTCTGGAACGCTTTCGTTGCCCACGTAATCTTCGGCTTTGTTCTCGGACTTTATTTAACGACGCGCATGCAGGACTTCTTGATGCGGGACGATCGCGCTCCGAGCATCTGAATCGCGAGGCGCTCGCACGTCTTTCACACGCTCCCAGCGATTGGCGACCCCTTTGGGGCTGCGGTCACGAGCTTTATCGTTGGCACCGTTGCCCTTCTTCTACGGTAGCGCTGCGCGCGCCGCTGCTGTTCTATGCCAACGGATTTCGCGCACCCTGGTACGTGTGGACCGGAGGATTGCTCGGCGCGGTTTACGTGGCCGCCACCATCGTGGTCGTTCCGCGCTTGGGCGCAGCGCAAATGCTTTCGCTCGCAGTTCTCGGCATGATGCTGGGCGCGCTTGCCATCGACCGATTCGGGCTTTTCGGCCTGGACGTTCGACCGCTGTCGCTCATGCGTGTCGTTGGCACCGTGCTCGTGGTTGCTGGGGTTACGGGCATTACGCGCTTCTAGGTTATTTCCTAAGCTTGCTGGGCCAGGAAGTCGCAGAGCGATGCATCTTCGGGCATACGGCTGACCCGTTCCGGATATGCTCCATCCGGGTAACGATTTGCAAACTTTTGAGAAAGCAGGGCCATATACTCGAAGTTTTCCCAGATGGTGGGGCTGACCATCCGCCGCACCAAAGTCGTCACCGGCAGCAATGCATTCCAATTACGCAGTACCACGAATCCCCAGAAGTCACACGCGATCTGCTCGTCGGTGATGCCAGCCTTCACGAACAGGCCCATACTTTCAAAAAAATCCGCAACCGTCGAAATGGCGTCGAATTCCGCCGGAAAAGGCAACGTAGCAATCTTGCGCGCCTCCTCGATGTTTTGCAGGCGCTGCGGCAGCTCGTACGAGACAAAACGCTGCGCGCGCCGAAAGTCGGGCGATTCGAGGGTCTCTCGGCACTCCGTCAACGCGACGATCTGGTTGCTGCCGCGCATGTGGCCCAGCTGCTTTAGGGCGGCGATCGCCGAGGCGAGAATAACAAAAAACGTCCCGGCCGTACCAACGGCCGCAATCCATTCAGACGCCATCGCTGGGAACTTCGCGGGCCGAAGGCCTTTTCCGGCGTTCTCGAGGCCGTTGCCCATGGCAACGGACGA
>JALYVW010000010.1 GCA_030853005.1 Vulcanimicrobiota bacterium | reverse complement strand
GTATCGACGGGAATGGACACATTCGTTAGCCGTTTGATCGTACGATAAAAGAGGCGCGCCGTTTGAACCTTAAACCGACTTTCGCCGCTTCGCGAACGGCACCGCTTTCTTCGCGGCATGGTTAGTTGGGTTGGATTCAAACAAACCGGTGTCGAATACGACCGTAGCGAGCGACTTTCGGGTCAATCTAAATACCCGGTTTCAAAAATGCTTACGTTTGCAATCGACGGGGTTACGTCGTTCTCGGACGTGCCTCTGCGGTTTGCGACATACCTGGGCTTTACCACCAGCACGTTCGCGTTTCTTTATGGCATCATCGTGGTCATTCTCAAGGTCCTGCATCGCAATGAACCTGGATACACGTCTACTTTGGCAGCTATTCTTTTTCTGGGCGGCGTGCAGCTGATCGGGATCGGAATTCTCGGCGAATATATCGGTAGAATCTACGATGAGGTCAAAGCGCGCCCGCTCTATCTCGTCTCGGAAATCGAGCGCAGTTCCGCCCCTTAACGCTTTTTCTAGATCTCGTCGTAAATCTGCATCGGCGCTTCTTCCCGGTTGCGGGTGAGTGTAAAAAACTCGCCGGTCTCTGCGGAAGGGGCGCCGATCACGTTTGCCAGGACGTCGCCGCGCTTCACTGCGTCTCCAATTCGCGTCAGTACCGTAATTCCCGCAAACGCGTTTTTGCTCGATAGCACGCGTGCTCTATTGCCTAGGCCCACCGTGTCCATGGCAGCAATCGTTCCATCGCCCGCTGCGCGTAAAGGAGTAACGGGCTCGCCTGGGGCCATCGCCTCCAACGCTGCGCGTGTCGAGCCTTGCACTTCGATCAGCTCGACGAACTTGGCATAGCCCGTGCCATTGGTCAGCGCTTCGCCCGCGCGTCGATCACCATCATCTATTCCGACCGAGCGCAACATCGTACCGACGACGCGCAGAATGAGCGCCCGCGCGCGTTCGTCCACACCCACGTTCCGCAAGAAATCGCGGGCTTCGATCACTTCAAGACCCGTCCCAATTGATCGCCCTAGCGGCTGATTCATGTCGGTGATTAACGCAGTCGCCGTGCGGCCAAAGCGCTTCGCTAGATCGACCAGGAGACGCGCGAGTGCGTGGGCCTGCTCCACCTCGCGCATGAATGCGGCGCCCCCGGTTTTCACGTCGAACACAAAAGCCGTCGCCCCGCCCGCAACTTTCTTCGAAACGATCGATGCCGCGATGAGTCCCATGGCGGGCACGGTCGCCGTGCGATCGCGAAGTTCGTAGATGCGTTTGTCGGCCGGCACGAGAGTCGCACTCTGCGCGGCGATGGCGCAGCCGATGCGCTGCACCTGCTCCACGAAGTGTTTCGGCGACAGATTCACATTGAAGCCCGGAATCGTTTCGAGCTTGTCGATCGTACCGCCGGTGTGGCCGAGCGCGCGTCCGGAGAGTTTTGCGACGCGGGCTCCGCACGCTGCGGCGAGGGGCACCGCGACCAGCGACACGATATCGCTGACGCCTCCCGTCGAATGCTTGTCGACGACGGGACCCTCGAAATGCAGGGTTTCTCCGCTCTGCACCATGGCATCGGTGAGCGCGAAGGTTTCGTCGAGGGTCATTCCGCGCCACACGCAGGCCATGCACAGCGCCGCAAGTTGCGCGTCGTCGACCGACCCGTCCATAAAAGACGCCACGATATCGCGCCATGCGTCCCCGGGGAGTTCGAGCCCCTCACGCTTGCGCTCGATCGCGCCTCGCATCGCCGCTCCGTCCATTGAGCGCAGGTTGTAGGCCCGGGGGGACGGGTCCCGCACATTGGGGTAAGAGCCGTCCATGCGTGTGATGGCGGGCATCCCACTTGGCATTGCGGCAGGCGCAGTGCTGTGCCGCCTATGGCTATCTCGGGCGCCGCAAATCGTGGCTACGGATTTGGCACAGCCGATTGCCGTGGTCACCCATTGGCACGGCTTCGGCGTGTCCATGTGGCTCGCGCTCTTCGTCGGCATCGCCCTCGCCAGCATTGCGTACGCGCTGACGCTGCGCTATTTTCTGGGGCACAAACCGCCCTCGGCAACGCGCGCGCTCGTCGCGATTTGCGCCGCTTCCGCGCTCGGCGCGCTCGCCGCGTTGTTGTTCCCGGTCATCTTTTCGAGCGACGTGTACGCCTACGCCGCATACGGTGCGATGCAGGGGCATGGGATCGACCCCTACGCGCACGCACCGCTCACCGGTTTCGACCCGGTTTTTTCGGCCGCTATTTGGCAGTGGGGCAATCCGCCGCCCGTGTGCGTGTATGGCCCAGCATTTGTTTGGCTCGCTCAGTGGCTCGTCACCGCGTTCGCGCACGGCGGTGTCGCAGCGCAGTTGCTCGCTTTGCGCGTGGCTGCTTCGCTGGCACTGATCGCTTGCGCTCCTCTCGCTTATCTCGCAACCGCCGGGCGTCCCACCTCGCAACGATTGACAGCTGCAGCCGGTATCGCGCTCAATCCCGTCGCCATTTGGTGCGCCGCCGAAGGGCACAACGATGCGCTGATGCTCGCCGTCGTTCTCGCCGGGTTTTTTATCGCGCGCCGATCGAACGTGGTGCTGGGCGCGTTCGTGATCGCAGCATCCGCCTTAATAAAAGCTCCGGGTATCGGAGCGGCCCTAGCCTTCGCTTTGTACGCATTCCGCGATCGGGCGCGTTTCGCGCGCATTGTTATTGGAACGGTCGGCGGGATAGCCGTCACCGCAGCGGTTGCGTTGCCATTTGAATGGGGGCTGCGCAACGTGCTCGTGCCGCATGGCCACTACACGCCGCAGTTTTCCGCCCAAGCCTTGTTCGCGGACGTGTTCGCGCCGGCGCTTGGATCCGGCGCGCTGACGTTCGGTATGGCGGTGACATTGCTCGGGTGCGGCGCTCTGCTTCTCTACGGCGCGCGCATTGCGCTCACCGGCTCGCGCGAGGGTTTTTTGTGGATGGCGCTCGCCGTGTGGCTCGCCATTCCGAATCCCTATCCATGGTACGCACTGTGGATTTTGCCGGTTGCGTTCTCCGGTGTGAATTCGCGCTCGGCATATGCCATCGTCCTTGCCTCCCTAGCGATCGTCGTGCGCTATCTTCCCGAGGCATCGGTCTCGAGCGGAACGCAGCTCGGCATCCTCGTCACGATGTGCGCCATCGTCTTACCGCTCGCGATTGCGATCGTTCGCGCGCCGGCGCTACGCCCCGTATCGGAAAGCAAAACTTAACAGTTCAGACCTCCGGGAAAGCCGAACGCCGGTCCCTGATCTTGGGCATGTCCGAATTCCGTGACGCGGTCGTACGTGCGCAGCTCCAACTGCAACTGAGCGTTCGCATTTTGGACGAAGCGCGCAGCGGCGAGCCGCAGTGCTGCAGAAGCGGCCGCGCGAGAAACGCCGGCCGCGCTGATAGTTCCTGAAAAATTTCGCGCCGCGTCGTGAGCCAACTTATACGCGCCCTGCGCGTGCGCGTCGCTTCCGCCGCGCGGGACTTCTAAGCGAAACGCGATGTGTCTGCTGGCTTGGATGGAGCCTCGCGTCGCGCGGGTGGCGGCCACGCCGAAGACTGGGTCGAGGCGATATTCCGGGTGCGAGCCACACCCAAGCGAGGCCGCGAGTAGTAAAGCGACGATCATTAGCCATGATTATACAAGACCAGCCCCCGAATCCACGAAAGCGGCGGCGTTCGTGCGGGTGGTCTGCTATAATCAGCCTCCCCGACCATGACGACCACCATCGAGCCTCCCCCTCGGATCGAACGCGGACTGGCTGACGCCCTCGTGCGCGCCCTGCCTTCTTCCAACCGCGCCCTGGCGACGGCGATCGATCGCCTGCGCACGGGCCACGGTGCCTATGCCCTGCACGAAACCACTCCGGCCGGACGGCCCGTGCTGCTCGCGGCCCTCCACCGGGCCCTAGGCGGCCAGCTCTTCGTCGTAACGGCTACGGCCGACGCGGGCGAGCGGCTCTTCGCGGATCTGCTGTATTACGCCGGCGAGTCGCGCGCCGAGCAGATTGCGCTCGTCCGACCGCGTGACGAGGTGATCGGCGCCATCGAGAGCCCCTCGGAGCGCAGCGCGCGCATGGCGCTGATGGCCGACCTCGTGGACGGCAAACCCCGCCTCCTCATCGCGCCGCTAGTGGCTTTGCGCCAGTATGTGCTCCCAAAGGCGGAGTTCGGCGCGCTTCGCGCGACGCTGCGACGCAACGCCGAACCGGGCTGGGAAGCCACCCAATCGCGCCTCTACCGCCTCGGATTCCGACGAACCGACGTTGTGAGCGCCGCGGGCGATTACGCCGTGCGCGGCGGTATCCTCGATGTATTTCCAGCGACGTCCGACCACCCGGTGCGCGTCGAATTTTTTGGCGACACCATCGAAAGCATACGTGCGTTCGAATTGGAATCGCAACGCAGTATCGCCGATCTTGATTCCGTCGACATCGTTCCGTGGACCGAGATCCCGCGCGCGCCCGATTTGGCGGGTCGCGTTGCGGCGCGTGTCGAGGGTCCGGCGAATGTCGTCACGGCCGTGCGCGCTTACCTCGCGGCAGGAAATGACGTCCCCGAACCCTGGCTTCCCTTCGCCTTCGACGAGCGCGAGACGCTGCTCGATTATCTTTCACCGCAGGCCACGGTGATTCTCGACGAACCCGGGATGCTCGCCACCGTCGAACGCGCGCTCGATGACGAACGCTCGCGCGAGTCGCAGGTGTTGCTAGCCGGCATCGATTCGGGCCAGCTGGATATCCGCAACTCCGACGTTGATGAAGCACTGCTCGCCGACGTGCAAGCTCCCTTCCCGCGACTGAACGACTACCGCGACGCACTGCTAGCGCGGCCGGCGCTGGTCTTTCCCGGAGCGATCGAAAGCGCGCAGACGATCGACTTCGTTCCACCGATTGCGGAAGCGTTCGTTTTTGAAAACGCGCCGTCCAATCATTTCAACCGGCAGATCGAGCTGTTCACACAGTCTTTGCGCGAGTGGACCGACGCCGGCGAAACCGTCGTGATCGTGACGAGCGGCGTGGGCCGCACGTCCGATATCGTGCGGGCCGCCGGGCTGACCGCGCAAAGCGCTGCGCCGGCGCTGTTGCATTTAGGTAGCCAGAGCACCGGCCGCATCTTCGTGGATCACGGCTCCATCGAAAGCGGCGTCACCATGCCGTCGCTTCGCTTGCGCATCCTGGGCGATCGCGAGCTCTACGGGCAACCGGCGAAGCGCGTGAAGATCCGCGCGGTGAAAGAAGGCGTGCCGGTGACGTTGGCCGATCTGAAGGTCGGCGACTACGTGGTGCATGCGGTTCACGGCATCGGTCAGTACCTCGGACTGCGCAACGAAAAGATTTTGGGTGCGACGCAAGATTATCTCGATTTGCGGTATGCCGGAACGGACCGCATGCTCGTGCCGGTCACGCAGATGCATCAGGTCGCGAAGTACGGCGCTGCCGAGGGCGCGACGCCACGCCTTTCAAAAATGGGCGGCGCCGATTGGGCGCGCACCAAAACGCGCGTTTCGGAATCGCTTGCGAAAATTGCCGACGGTCTCGTGCAGTTGTACGCGGAACGCGAAACCGCGCACGGCCACGCCTTTGGCGCCGATACGACCTGGCAGGACGAACTGGAGGAAGCTTTTCCGTACGACGAAACGCCGGACCAGCTGAAAGCCATTACGGAGACGAAAGCGGACATGGAACGCGCACGGCCCATGGACCGGCTCGTCTGCGGGGACGTGGGCTACGGCAAAACCGAAGTGGCCATTCGCGCCGCGTTTAAAGCGGTAGCGGACAAGAAGCAAGTTGCCGTGCTGGTCCCCACGACCTTGCTCGCGTCGCAGCATCACCGCACGTTCTCCTCGCGTTTCGCCGGCTTTCCATTGCGCATCGAAGAGCTCTCGCGCTTTAAGAGCAAGAAAGAGCAACGCGATGTCTTACGCGATGTGGCCGAGGGCAAAGTGGACATCGTGGTCGGCACCCACCGGCTGCTTCAGAAAGACGTCGCTTTCGCGGACCTTGGGCTGATCGTCGTGGACGAAGAGCAACGCTTCGGCGTCATGCACAAGGAGCGCTTGAAAGAAATGCGCACGTCGGTCGACGTGTTGACGCTCTCGGCGACGCCGATTCCGCGGACGCTGCACATGTCGCTTATGGGCGTGCGCGATCTTTCACTCATTCAAACCCCGCCGAAGAATCGCATGTCCATCAAAACGGTTGTGGTTCCGGCATCCGACGCGGTCGTACAAAAGGCCATCATCGCCGAACTCGACCGCGGCGGTCAAGTTTACTACCTGCACAATCGCGTCGAGTCGATCTATGCGGTCAAGAACGTCCTCGAAAAATTGGTGCCGCGCGCGCGCGTTGCCGTCGGACACGGACAGATGCGCGAACACGAGCTCGAGCCGATCATGTCGTCGTTTATCGACGGCGAGACAGATATTCTAGTCGCCACGACGATCATCGAAAACGGCATCGACATTCCCAACGTCAACACGCTGATCGTCCACGACGCCGATAAGTTCGGGCTCGCGCAACTCTACCAGCTGCGCGGTCGCGTCGGGCGTTCGAACCATCAAGCCTATGCGTACTTGCTCTATCAAGGGCATAAAGCTTTAAGCGAAGAGGCCAAGGCGCGACTCGAAGCGATCCGCGAGTTCACCCACCTCGGCTCCGGGTTGCAAATTGCCATGCGCGACTTAGAGATTCGCGGAGCCGGCAATTTGCTCGGCGCCGCGCAATCCGGATTTATCGCTTCCGTCGGCTTCGACACGTACTGCCAATTGCTGGCCGAGGCAATTTCGCAGCGGCGCGGTCAGCAAGCCGCGCTGGAAGAACGGCGCGAAGCCGTCATCGACGTGAAGATCGACGCGTTCGTGCCCAACGACTACATCCCGCAAGTCTCACAAAAAATTGCCGTCTACCAACAGCTTGCAAAATCACGTAGCGAAGCGCAGGTGACGGAGATTGCCGCTGGCGTGCGCGACCGATTCGGACCCATGCCGCGAGCGCTTGAAAATCTCGTTGAGATCACGAGACTGCGTACGATCGCCTTGGAAAAACATGTCACCCGTGTCATCGTGGATGAGAAGCGACTCACGCTCGGGGTCGGATCGTCCTTCGCGCTCAATCCCAGTGCGATCGGTAAATTTCAATCGCTGACGAAAAATCGTTTCCGATTCGGCGATGGGAAGATTCTGGTAGATTTGCCGCCTCTGGGCAGCGGGCAGCGGCCCGAAGAGCTGTGGATGCCGCTCTTGCGCCGGCTACTCGAAGCGATGTAGCTAGGCGTTCTCCACGATGACGAAGGTCTTGTCCAGGCCGGCATAGCCGAGCAGCTTGCGCATCTGGGGCGACGGATCGATCAGTTCCACCCCGCCGCCCCGCTCCATGAGGCGGTTGCGCAGCGCGATGAAGAGCCCAAGTGCTGTAGAATCGGCGTACTGCACCTGCGAGAGATTCAGGCCGACCTTATCGCTCTTCTCCGAGGCTGCCTCCAGTTGCGAACGCAGCTCGTCCTTAGCGGCAATATCCAAATCGCCCGAAAGGTGTACGATCATACCACCTGTATTTTCGAGCCTACCTTCGGCCCCTCCCTAGCCAAGCGTACAAGGAGGGCAGGTACCGGCCCCGAAACTCGTCACGTTGCGGAGGGCTTACCTCCGCGTCTTACGTTTTTTGCCCTTCCCCCACTGGAGTCGATATGTTGAAAGCTCACCGCATTGCCGCGGGCGTCGCAACTGCGTTGCTCACCGTCGCCCTTTCCGCTTGTTCGAGTGGAAGCGGCAGCGCCGTCGTTACCGTCAACGGCCAAGCCATTCCCAAGAGTACGCTGGACAGCAAGCTGGAGGCGGCGCCGACGGCGCGCCAGACGCTTCAACAAATCGTGCAGCAGACGCTGATCGACCAGTACGCCAAGGACAATAAAGTCACGGTAACCGATGACGAAGTCAACAAGCGCGTCAATCAGTTGGAAGCCCAGTATCCCAACGGGCAGTTCGATCAACTACTCAAGGCGCGCGGACTCTCGCTCGACGATGTGAAGAATGCGCTGCGGGAACAAATCGTTCTCGACAAAGCCGTCGGCGCGAACATCACCATTACCGACGCCCAAATTAAAGCCTATTTCGATAAAAACCACGCGCAATTCGACACCGCGGATCAGGCGCGCGCACGGCACATTCTCGTGCCGGACTTGAAGACGGCACAGTTGGTTGAGTCCGATTTGAAAGCCGGCAAAGATTTCGCAGCCGAAGCGAAAGCGCACTCGGTCGATCCCGGCAGTCGCGATAAGGGCGGCGAGTTGGGTTTCTTCCGCCGCGGCAGTATGGTTCCGGCCTTCGAAAAATACGCGTTTACCGCGCCGATTGGCAAGATCAGCGCTCCGGTGAAATCACCTTTCGGTTATCACGTGATTCAGGTTGAAGAGCGCAAGCAAGGTCAGAAAGCGACCGTTGCCAGCGTGCACGATCAGATCGCACAGTTGCTTCGCCAGCAGCAAGAATCGCCGCTGATCGGGCCGTTCTTGCAAAATCTGCAAGCCAAAGCCAACATAAAAATCAACGATCCGCGCTTCGACGGCCTCTTCCCATCGCCGCCGCCGACCGCACCGGCCGCCGCCCCGGCGCCCTCCGCGCCGGCTCCCGCGGCAACAAAGAAATAACCCTCGGGAACTCCTGGACTCCGAAGGGCTCCGCGCAGGCGGGGCCCTTTCTTTTGCGGGTTGAACCCCGCACGCAATGAGGGTGCGCATCGTGGGGCTTGGACCCGGAGACGCTGAGCTGCTTACGCTCGGCGCGCTCGACGCATTGCGCGAAGTGGGCCGGGCGGTGACGTTGCTCGCACCCGCGGATCTGGCGAGTTACCTCAGCCGCAACGGCATCGAAGTGATGCGCGACTACGTGGAGCATCCAGCATTGCTCGAGCGCGGCAGCGTGGACGAACTGGATCGTTTCGTGCGCCGAATCGTTGCGGATGATCGCGACATCGGCGTTGGGGTTTTGGGAAACCCGCTCTCCGATTTTGCCGGTCTGCCGCTGTTGTTGCGCGCGCTGGAATCGCGAGGCGTGCGCACGGAGATCGTTCCGGGGATGCCGCGCGCCACGCTGTCCGCCGCGATCAACATGCCGCTCATTCCGCTTCCGCCGGCCTCGGCACACCATTCGTGGGACGATCTTGTGGAAATCATGGCGCGTCTGCGCCGCTCGTGTCCGTGGGACCGTGAACAGACGCATCGGACGCTCGTACCGTATCTCATCGAAGAAACCTATGAAGTGGTCGAAGCCATAGAGGAAGCCGATGCAAATGCGCTGTGCGAAGAGCTGGGCGACTTGCTCTTGCAAATCGTCTTTCACGCGCAACTGGGAAGCGAAACGGGGAAGTTTACCGTCGCCGATGTCATTGACGCGCTCTCCAACAAAATGATTCGTCGCCATCCGCATGTCTTCGGCGATGCGGTGATCGAAGATACCGACGCGCAATGGCGCAACTGGGAGCAACTCAAAGCGCAAGAAGCCACCGGTCGCAAACGCAAGAGCCGCTTGGACGGTATTCCGAAGTACATGGGCGCCTTGCAGCGCGGCCAGCGCATGCAAGAGAAGGCCGCACGGGTGGGCTTCGACTGGCCCTCGGCGGCCGATGTTATCGACAAACTTTCCGAGGAATTGGCCGAACTTGCCGAGGCGCGACGGGAAAAACACGACGATCCTCACGTGCGCGAAGAATTGGGCGACGTCTTCTTCACTGTTGTAAACCTCGGGCGCACGCTCGGGATCGATGCGGAGGCGGCGATGCGCGAGGCCAACGAGAAATTCTATAAGCGCTTCAGATTCATGGAGCGCCAAGCCGCAGAGCACGGACGGGCGCTCGCAGATCTCTCACTCAACGAACTCGAGGACTTGTGGCAACAGGCGAAAACGCAAGCAGCATAATTCGGCTGCGCATGAGCGCGCACGACGCGCACTACGGCGGCGGTCTTGTCGACGGCGCCCGAATGCTGACGCTGTTTGGAGATGCCGCGACCGAGTTGCTGATTCGATTGGACGGCGACGAGGGGCTCTTCGTGGCCTACGATTCGGTTGAATTTCTCGCCCCGGTGTATGCGGGCGACTACATCGAAGCCGAGGGCCGCATCGTGTCGGTCGGCAACACGTCGCGCGAGATGCAGTTCGAGGCGCGCAAAGTGGTCGCGGCGCGAGCGGACATCGGCGCGTCGGCCGCCGACGTTTTGGCTACTCCGATCGTCGTGTGCCGCGCATCGGGTACCTGCGTTACCCCGAAGAACAAGAAGCGCCGCTGATTCATGGCCAAACTCTATTTTCGCTATTCCGCAATGAACGCCGGTAAATCCACTGCACTCTTGCAAGTCGCCCATAACTACGAATCGCAGGGGCGCGCCGTTGCGATCTACACCGCCGAGTTGGACAGTCGCTTTGGGATTGGCGTCGTGACGTCGCGATTAGGCATCAGCCGCCAAACGCGAACCTTCAATGCAAGCACCGACTTTGCACAGGAACTGACGGGTTCGAACGACTGGAGCAATGTCGCAAACCAGAGGAGCGACGCTGCGGGCGAGCGCAGCGACGGTGCGGTGCTTGTGTGCGTGTTGATTGATGAATCGCAGTTTTTGTCGCCGACGCAGGTGTTCGATCTTCACCGCATTGCGCACGTGCAAAATATCCCGGTGATTTGTTACGGGCTGCGCAGCGATTTCGTCGGCGAACCATTTCCGGGGGCATCGTATCTCATGACGCTCGCGGACAGCATCGAGGAACTAAAGACCGTGTGCCCGTGCGGCAAAAAAGCCACGATGAACGTGCGCTTCGACAAACAAGGCCGCCGTTTGCGCACCGGCTCACAAATCGCGATCGAAGGAACCGTCAGTTACATCCCTATGTGCGGCACCTGCTTCTACACGAAAGACTAATCCGCGGGCCCGATCAGCGTCAGGCTCAAATCAGGCGTTCGTGGGTGAGTTTTTTCCAGACGAGTTTGTAATAGAGCGTCTGGAGGCCTAACCCGACGCAGAACGCGATCGGGTAGCCCAGCCACACGCCGTTGAGGCCGTAGTGGTGCATCAAAAGGTAAGCCGCCGGCACCTCGACCCCCCAAATGGAGAAAATGCTGATCGCGGTCGGCCAGACGACGGTGCCGCTGGAGCGCATGACGCCGCTTAACACCGCGGTGTTACCGAAGAGGACGAAGCTCCAGAGCGTGAGCATCAGCAGCGTGTGTGCGATCTCGAGCGTGTGCGAATCCGTAATAAACCAACGCAGCAGCGGATATGAAAAAACGTAACAGATCGTAATAAGCATGATGCCGATCACGTAGTTCAGCACAATTCCCGAATGGATCACCCCGCCGAGTTTGTCCTCGCGGCGCGCCCCGATACATTGCGCGCCAAAAATCGAGGCCGTGATGCCGATGCTCATGGCGGGAAACTGCACGTAGCCGATGATTTGGTTGACCGCGCCGTACGCGGCTGTAGCGTTCGAACCGAAGCTGTTCACGAACGAAAGCACGGCGATCTCAGCGAGCGCAACCATAATCATTTGGAGTCCGGCTGGAATGCCGATCCTGACAATCTTCCGGAGCAGGCCCCAATCGGGAGCGAGGTCGCGCATCATCTCGCGATCGAAACGCAGTGGATGTTTGCTGACATGGAGATAGAGCAGCATTCCGGCAAACGCCGCTCCATTGGCGATAAAGCTCGCCCACGCTGCCGATTCGACGCCCGTTTGCGGCAGCCCGAACCATCCGCGAATAAACGCCGGCGTAAAGAACAGTCCCAACACTGTACTCAGCAGTAGGAAGTACAACGGGGTCTTGGCGTCACCGGTTCCACGCAGGAACGTCGTGTAGACCAGGTACGGAAAAAACATTGGCAGGTAGCCGAAAATAACGCGGGCGTATGCGGTCGAATCGTTCAGAATGTCTGCCGGCGTGCCCACCAACGCAAGCATCGGACGCGCCCAGACCAATCCGATGATGCCGGCGGCGAAACCCAAAACGAGGCTGACCGAAAGCGTGGTCCCGGCGATTCGTTTCATGGTGCGGGCGTCGCGTGCGCCGAAGGCTTGTCCGATCAGCACCGTGCTGCCGCTCGCGATCCCGATCAAAAAAGAAATCAACAAAAAGATAACCGGGAAAATCGCCGATACGGCCGCAAGCGCGTGCACGCCGATCATGCGGCCCATGAAAATGCTGTTGAAGGTTTGCGATGCGGATTGCAGCACGTTGCTCAACATCAGCGGAATCAAAAACACGAAGAACAGCCGCCACATGGGCTTGCTCTCGTCGAAAATGTTCAACCCGGGGCTGCGCGCGGCCATACCGCCCGATTGGCAATGCGGGTCGAGATATCTTTGTGCCAGGGGCACGGCACCCCGCCGCGTAAACCGTTTGCGTGCGCCTCGATAAGTTCATGAAAGTCTCGCGTCTTTCGAAGCGGCGCAGCGAAGCGCATGAAGCGCTCGAACACGGTCGGATCACCAAAGATGGAAGGGCGCTCAAGCCGGGCTACCAAGTGCGCGCGGGGGACGTCTTGATCGTCCATTACGCGACGCGCTTCGTGACGGTGCGTATTCTCGACGTGCCTATGCGCGTTACGCCGTCGGTCAAACCAGCGGCTTTGTACGAGGTCCTGGATCAGCGGCGAGACGAACCCTCGGAATGGCTGTAGACACCCTTTCCGCCGATACCAAGGACGCACTCGCGCGCGACATACCGGCTCCGGCGCATTGCGCCTTGGCCTTGCTCACGGGCTTAGCGTTGTACGGCGGCGACCGTCGTTCGGGAACGTTCGCCACGCAGCGTAATGCCGTCGCTCGGCTTTTTCACACCCTCGCGGTACGCGTGTGGAACGATGCTCCCTCGATTCGCAAAGTGGCGGGAGCGCACTTAGCGCGGACGCCGACGTACCGTCTGACGCTGCCCATCGAGTTTGCCGATGCACCGGCAAAGCCCACGCGCAAATGCGATCGCGTCGCGGAAGCGCGTGCGGCGTTCCTTGCATGCGGCTCGCTTTCGGCCGCCGCGAACGGCTATCACTTGGAATTTGTCGTTGCGAACGCGGGGCTGCACGCGCGTTTGGGGTGGACTTTGCGCGCACTGGGCCTAGCGCCGAAAACGATGGAGCGGAAAGGCCGATCCGTCCTCTATTATAAGGATGCCGAAACCATCGTCGACGTGCTCACCATCATCGGCGCGCACGGCGCGGTCCTGCACATTCAAGACGTGCGCGCGATCAAGGATACGAAAAATCGCATTCATCGGCTGGTCAATACGGAGGCGGCGAATCTCGATCGGAGCGCATCGGCAGCCGCCGCCCAACGGCGGTTGATCGAATATGTGGCCGCCGCACACGGGCTGCATCGCCTCACCCCTGCGCTGCGGGAAATTGCCGATTTGCGCCTGGCGCACGCGGATGAAAGCCTGACCGAACTCGGGCGCCGCTGCACTCCGCCCATCGGAAAGGCCACGGTGAACAGCCGTTTCGGGGCGATTGCGCGCCTCGCACGTGGCTCGCGCGGGGAAAGGCCATCCGCGGCGCGTAGACATTAGGTCCTACTCGCAACTCGCACGGGGTACTTCATGCGCATCGGCATCAACGGATTTGGACGCATCGGCCGCAACTTTGCAAAAGCGCTCATGGAGCGTCATCCGCAGGTGCAAATCGCCGCCGTCAACGACCTTACGAGTGCGGGCGAGTGCGCCCATCTCTTTAAGTATGATTCAAACTACGGCACCTTCGCCGGGACCGTAACCTCCGATGCCGATACGCTGACGATCGACGGTAACCGCATCCGGGTTCTCGCCGAGCGCGACCCGGGCAAGCTTCCGTGGAAGGACTTGGGCTGCGACGTCGTGATCGAGTCGACGGGATTTTTTACCGATGCGGCAAAGGCGCGCGCGCACATCGACGGCGGGGGCGCGAAAAAAGTCATCATTTCGGCGCCCGCTTCGGGCGAAGACGTCACGCTCGTTCTCGGCGTCAACGACGCCATGTACGACCCCGCCAAACACCACGTGATCAGCAACGCTTCGTGCACGACGAACTGCCTCGCAACCGCCATCAAGCCGCTGGTGGACGAGCTCGGCTGGGTGAAGGGGTTCATGTCCACCATCCACTCTTACACCAACGACCAAAATATTCTCGACGCTCCGCACAAAGACAAGCGGCGCTCGCGCAATGCGGGCACCAACATCATTCCAACGTCCAGCGGCGCGGCGAAAGCACTTTATCTCACCATTCCGGAAGTTAAAGGTTCATTCGACGGATTCGCCTTGCGCGTTCCGACGCCGACGGTGTCGCTCGTGTATTTAGTCGCACAAGTGAAGAAAGAAACCACGAAAGATGCCGTGAACGCCATTTTGCGGCGCGCCGCGGAAGGCAACATGAAAGAGTACGTGCAGTACACAGATGAAGAACTCGTCTCGAGCGACTTTAAGCGGTCAACGTACAGTTCGATCATCGACTCTCGTTTGACGAACGTTAACGGGGATCTGGTACAAGTCTGCGCATGGTATGACAACGAGTGGGGCTATTCGTGCCGCCTGGGCGATCTGACGGCGATGGTCCTGGAGCGCATTCCCGCGATCGCCTAACGCGGACCGTCATGCAGTTTCACACGCTCGAACGCACGGACGTTGCGGGAAAACGGGTTTTGGTTCGCGAGGACCTCAACGTTCCTATGAAAGACGGCACCGTTGCCGACTTTACGCGCATCGACGCCGCGTTACCGACGTTGCGCTGGCTAACCGCCCACGGAGCGCGAACCATCGTTCTTTCCCACCTCGGCCGTCCAGGCGGAAAGCCGGTCGCACAATATTCGCTGCGGCCCGTTGCGGATGCGCTCGCACAACACCTCGGGCGGCCGGTCCACTTTGCGGAAGATTGCATCGGCGAGGCGGCCCGCACGGCGGTCGATGCTCTGGCGGACGGCGACGTGCTACTGCTTGAAAATGTTCGCTTTCACGCGGCCGAAGAACAGAACGATCCTGCTTTTGCGGCGGAACTCGCCAAACTCGGCGACTGCTACGTGAACGACGCATTTGGAACCGCACATCGCGCGCACGCATCGACGGAAGGCATCGCGCATCTGTTGCCCAACGCCGCGGGCCTGCTCATGCAGGCGGAGATTCACGCGCTCTCCGGCCTCTTGCACAATCCTGAGAAGCCGTACGTCTGTGTGATCGGCGGCGCCAAGGTCAAAGATAAGATCGGCGTCTTTAGCAACCTTATCGAGCGCGTCGACGCCTTTTGCATCGGTGGCGGAATGGCCAACACGTTTCTGGCCGCCAACGGCGTGAACGTCGGAGCGAGTTTGCGCGATGCCGATTTGGAACCTGCCAAGCGCATCCTCGCCCTCGCGAAGGAGCGCGACGTGTCGATGCTGCTTCCGACCGATGCGGTCGTGTCCACGAGCTTCGATAACGATGCCGGAGCTCACATCGTAGATCTGGCGAACGTCGGCGATATGATGATTTTGGATATCGGCCCCGCGAGCGCGCAAGGGTACGCCGTGGTTATAGAAACGGCGCGCACGATCGTGTTTAATGGGCCGATGGGCGTCTACGAAAAGCCGCCGTACCAAAACGGCACGAAGGTCGTGGGCGAAGCGATCGCACGAGCGACCGCAAAGGGAGCGGTAAGCGTCGTCGGCGGCGGCGATGCGGCTGCCGCCGCGCACGAACTTGGATTTGCTGAAAAAATGACGCACGTATCGACCGGAGGCGGCGCGACGCTTGAGTTTCTGGAGGGGAAAACGTTGCCAGGTGTGGCCGCATTGATGAGCGATGATGGCTAGGCGGCCACTCGTCGCGGGCAACTGGAAGATGCATAAAACGTCTGCCGAAGCCGTCGCATTCGCCATGGACTTGCTGCGGCGTGCGCTTCCACCCAACGTCGACGTAGCGGTATGCGCGCCGTTCACGGCGCTTGCGGCATTAGGCTCACACCTGGCACATACGTCGATCGCCCTCGGCGCCCAAGACCTTTTCTGGGAACCGCAAGGCGCGTACACCGGCGAGATCAGTGGCCCGATGCTGCTCGATCTTGGCGTACGCTATGTGATCGTGGGCCATTCGGAGCGGCGGCAGTATTTCGGCGAGATCGACGCAACGGTGGGTTTAAAAACTGCCGCAGCGCTTGCATGTGGCTTGACGCCTATCGTTGCCGTCGGCGAATCGCTCGAGCAGCGCGATGCCGGCGACGCGCATGCGATCGTAGCCACGCAAACGCGCGGCGCGATCGGCGCTCTCTCGCGCGCCGACGCCGCACGCGTCGTGATGGCGTACGAGCCAGTGTGGGCGATCGGCACCGGACGCCACTGCGATCCGGTGCAGGCCTCCGAAACGATTGCGGCCATTCGCGCGAGTGTCGACGGACTCGATGACGTGCGCATCCTTTACGGTGGGAGCGTGAAGCCGGACAACGTCGCGCGCTACGTTGCGCAAGACGGCATCGACGGAGCCCTCGTGGGGAGAGCGTCGCTCGACGCGGCTGCTTTCGCAGCCTTGATCGGTGGGTGCGCGTGAACGCGCGGCCGCTCGTCTTGTGCGTGCTCGACGGGTGGGGCTGCCGAGCGCAAACGCACGGAAACGCTATTGCCGCGGCCAACACGCCGCATTGGGACTCGCTTTTAGAGCGCTATCCGTGGACGATGCTCGAAGCCAGCGGTGAAGCCGTCGGATTGCCGAAAGGCATCATGGGCAACAGCGAGGTCGGACATATGAATTTGGGAAGCGGCCGCGTCGTGCCCCAAGGCGTCGTTGTGATTGACGAAGATATTTTGTGCGGCCACTTCGCCGAGAATGTGACGCTTGCAGCGTGCATCGATCATCTGCGTCACACGGGTGGATCGTTGCATCTCATGGGTCTGCTCTCCGACGGGCAAGTGCACAGTTCCATGACTCACCTTTTCGCACTGATCGACGCTGCGGCTGCCGCACAAGTACCCGTTTTCGTCGAGGCGTTTCTCGACGGGCGCGATACGCCGCCGCGTTCGGCCCGCACCTACATCGAGCAGCTCGAAGCCAAATTGCGCACCGCAAAAACCGGCCGGATTGCTTTGGTGTGCGGACGATTTTATGCGATGGACCGCGATGGCCGAAAAGAGCGCACGCACGCGGCCTACGGCGCCCTCGTCGCTCAAGAGGCACCCTATCATGCGGAAACCGCTGCCGAGGCCATCCTCGCGGCTTATGCTCGCGATGAAAACGACGAGTTCGTCAAACCCACGACCATCGGAGGACCCGCGCCGGTTTCCGAAGGCGACGCGTGTATCTTTTTTAACTTTCGCCCCGATCGCGCACGGCAGCTCACGCGCGCGTTCAACGACGGCGGCTTCACCAAGTTGCTCTTTGCAACGATGACCCAATACGACGAAACGTATTCCAATCCGGTTCTCTTCGGACGGCGGCCGCAATTCGATACGTTTGGCGAAGTACTCGCGCAGCGCGGCATGCGCCAGCTGCGCCTCGCGGAAACCGAAAAATACGCGCACGTCACGTATTTTTTTAACGGCGGGCGCGAGGAAGCATTCGAAAGCGAAGATCGCAAGCTGATCGCCTCTGACCGCAGCGTGGCAACCTACGATTTGGCGCCCGCAATGCGCGCGCGCGAACTCACCGACTTCGCTGTCGTACAGATTCGTGCCGGAACCTACGATGCGATTATCATGAATTACGCGAATGCGGATATGGTGGGGCACACCGGGAAATGGGGCCCGACGGTCGCGAGCGTTGTGATCCTGGATGAATGCCTCGGGCTCCTAGCCGATGCTGTATTAAAAGCCGGCGGACTGCTAGCCATAACCGCCGATCACGGCAATGCCGAAGAAAAAACGGATGCCGAGGGCAACCCGCTCACCGCGCATACGACGAACCCGGTGCCGTTCATTCTCGTCGCCGACAACGTGCACGGCACACTCGCGGGCGGGGGCAAGTTGGGCGACGTCGCGCCGACCCTGTTAACGTTGCTCGACCTTCCGGTCCCGGCCGCAATGAACGGGCGAAACCTGCTTACGGGGGCAATTCAATGAACGATCGCATCGGCCCAATCGACGCCGCTATCGTGCTTGGAAGCGGCCTTTCCGCAGCACTCGCGGGAAAAGCGGATTTCGAGCGCATTCCCTACGCAGACTTGCCGGATGTCCCGGCCGCGCAGCTCGCGGGACACGCAGGCGAAGCGCTGCTAGGCACGTGGCATGGTAAACGCGTGGTGGCGTTCGCAGGGCGCGTCCATTTGTATCAGGGCTTTTCCGCTGCGCAGGTAACCTTCAACGTTCGCATTGCAGCCGCGTGCGGCGCGAAAGCCATGCTGCTCACCAATGCCGCCGGCGGCCTGCACCCCGACTTCTCCGCGGGCGACCTTATGCTCATCGGCGATCACCTCAATCTCACGGGCGCAAATCCGCTTATTGGTGCGGGCGATGAAAATCCGTTTGTCGACATGCTGGATGCCTACGACCCGCAGTTGCGCGCGATCGCTCGCGCGAGCGACTGGGGCGGGAAAGTCATGCACGAGGGCGTCTACGCGGGCCTCGCGGGTCCCACCTATGAAACGCCCGCCGAAGCCCGCTATCTTCGAGGGATCGGCGCCGACGCCGTGGGCATGTCGACCGTTCTGGAAACATTGCTCGCGCGGCGGCACGGGATGCGGGTCCTTGGCCTCAGCTCGATCACCAACGTCCCGGGCGGCTCGCAGACCAGCCACGACGATGTGACGCGCGTCGCGCGCGGAGCTGCCGCCCGCATAGCCGACATTCTCGACGGCGTCATCGCCGCGCTGTAGGAGCACTCATGAATCGCACACCCTCGACCCGGCTCGCCTCGTATCTCACACTCTCCGCATTATCCGCTAGCGTCATTGCGGGCGCGAGCGCCGCGCAAGTGCCCAAGCAGATTTCGGCGCCGTTGCCTGCGGCGGTCATCCGCTACAACGCACCCTCCATCGCGATAACGCACGTGCGGATCATCGACGGTACCGGAGCACCGCGCGAGACGATCAGACCGTGTGGATTCGCGGTGGGAAGATTGTTGCGGCGGGCTCTGCGGTCAGCATTCCGGCCGGAACGCAAACGATCGATGCGACCGGCTACAGCGTTACGCCCGGTTTCGTGGGCACGCATAACCACTTGTACTACGTTTCGGGCGGTCCGCTCTTTATTATGCGCGAGATGCCATACAGCTTTCCCCGGCTGTATTTAGGGGCCGGCGTTACGACCATCCGCACGGCGGGAAGCGTCGAACCGCAGACGGACCTGCGCGTGAAAGATGCCATCGAACGCGGCGCACTGGTGGGGCCGCACATGGACGTCACGAGCCCGTACTTGACCGGCTACGAACCCTTTTTCATCCAAATGGGCACGCTGCGCAGTCCGCAGGATGCGCGCGAAACTGTGAAGTTTTGGGCCGACCGTGGCGTGACATCGTTTAAGCTCTACACGAGTTTGCTTCGCTCGATCGCCCGCGCCGTCATCGCGTCGGCGCACGCCCGGCATCTTAAAGTGATCGCCCATCTATGTTCCATCGGACTCACTGACGCGGCAAACATGGGCGTGGATAGTTTGGAACACGGCCTCCTGATCGACACCGAGTTCACTCCGGGGAAAACCGAGGATGAATGTCCGAGTGACAGCGTCGCAGTTCGCAAATCGCTCGCCGCAGCCGATCTGCACGGCCCCAAGGTGCACGCGCTCGTGTCGGCAATGTTGCGCCATCACGTCGCATTGAGTTCGACGCTGGCGGTTTTCGAAGGAGCCAATCCTCCACCGATGGAGACCGAGCAGCGCATTTTCGATCTGGAAGACGCCGTGTCGAAGGCCGACGTCATGCGCGTGCGCACGCAAGTGCTCGCCCGTCCGCAAGCCGCGCAAGATCTCTGGAAGACCTTGTTCGCCAAGGAGCAAGCGTTTGAAGTGCAATTCTTTCGCGCCGGTGGATTGCTTACCGAAGGACCCGATCCGACCGGGTACGGCGCGTCGTTCCCGGGGTTCGGAGATCAACGCAACATGGAGCTGCTCGTGCAAGCGGGCCTTACGCCGGTTGAGGCCATCGAAGTCGCCACGCTGAACGGCGCGAAATCGCTTGGGCGAGCCGCGTCCATCGGTTCAATCGCGACGGGGAAAAACGCCGACCTCGTTCTCATCAAAGGTGACCCGTCAAAAGACATCGGCGACATCGAACGTGTCGAGATCGTCTTTAAAGATGGCATCGGCTACGACGCAAAAAAACTGCTCGATTCGGTCCGCGGGATCGCCGGTCGGCAATAAGGTCGGCTACTCGATTTTGTAACTGCCGCTTGGGTCGACGGTGAGTCGGCGGCCGGATACGAAGAGCGAGCGCACGCGATGATCCCAATACGTGAGCGCCCGAAGTACGATCGGCTGCAGTTTTGCCATGACCCGCCGGGCGCGTTGCGAAAGCGAGAGCGCATCCTTCACCCACCGGGGATGATCGCGCGGCAGCGGCGGCGTTTCCAGCTCATCTAAAGCGACGGGGAAATACGTTCGGCCACGCTTTGCGCCATTGCGCCGGTGGCAAGGGCCGGGTTTGACCGATCGTTATCGACTCGCGGCTGCAGTATGCATGGCCTTTCGCAAACGATCCAACGCGGCGAGAACGAGCTGCGAAGCCCGCTGCGGCGAAACCACGAGGCGTTTGCCGATATCGTGCAACGAAACCTGAGCGAATTGACATGCTCCCCGCAATGAATGGCAAGGATTCTGCAACGCATTTTTCGGTGCGAAGCGCTTCTTGTCCCGAGCCCGCCCGTGGGATTCGCGCAACTTGGTTCTCGCGCAACGACTCCCAGAGAGGGAGTCTTACGCGGCTTGCACCGTAGCGGCGAACTCCCACAGGTCTCACATGCTCGTATCTGACAAGCGTTACTTCCGGCCGGTCCAGCCGTAGGTTCCAAAGGAACAATGACATGATAGCACACGCACTGTGCCATACGTAGTGGCATTTCGCTTCGTCGATTATGGTGCGCTACACGCCTAATGCCTTATATTCGCGGCGTGAAGCCGCGCCTTTACGGCGCTGACGGTAAACAGCGCATCAGCCGGTATGCGCAGACTGCCGAGCAGCCTGCGGCCGCCGTCGTCCCGTAGCGTTCCGCCGCGCGTGCGAACGCCCCGTTGCGGGTGATGCGAACGTGACCGCCGCATCGCGAACCCGAAACGAACCGGCTCCGATTAGGCTTAAGTCAAACGGCCGCCCGGTGCGCCCGAGCGCACCTTGAGCGGCATCGCTTTGAGACTCGATGCGGACGCCCGAAGGACCGAGCGAACCGCGGGCACGTATGCGGCGAAATCCGACCGGCGATCCGTTGGCGAGATTGTGCGTAGCTATTTCTAATCGGGCGTGCGCCGCAGACATGGCGCTTGCCGCCCAAGCGATTCCATGAATGGCCGCATGATAGGCTCGCCGTATGAACGAACGGTGACGCGATCATGACGGACGCGCAAGCATACAACATTCGCCCCGCTCGTGACGGCGATTTCGAAGAGTGGTTTACGCTGTACGAGCCGTATTCTCGGATCGTCGAATCGCCCGTCACCCGTGAGATCGGCGAAGGCGTTTGGAAGTGGATAGTCGATCCGAAACACAGCCTTGAGGCGCTTGTCGCAGAGCGCAACGGTAGGCTGGTGGGATTCACGCACTATCGCCCGTTTCCGAGAACCCTTGACGCCAACGAGGCGTGCTTCCTCGACGACATATACGTTGGCCGGCTCCGAGCGCGGCTCGGGCCTTGCAGAGCAGTTCATCCAGCGGGTGGTTGAAATCTCACGCGCCCGCGGATGGACACACGTGCGGTGGGTGGCTACCGAGCACAACCGCCGGGCGCGGGGCCTCTATGAAAGGTCGCCGAACTCACGGATCTCCTCACGTACCGAATCGATTTCGAGTAGTCCGACCCTGGTTCGACGAACGATGACGCTATCATGACGATACCCTTCCGAATGGTTTGCGCTGTCGCGTTCGTGCTGCTTGCGGCGTGCGCGCCAAGCGCTCCGCGATCCAGCGGCCAGGCGGCCGACGACCGCGAAACCCAGTCCTTACTGGGTTTGAAAAAATCGTACGCCGCCGTCGTGTCCGGAGTGGACGTGCGCGGTACCACCGCGATGGTCTACGTCGATGTCAACCAACTGCACCAGCTCGACGAAACCAGCGAGGCGAACTTCAAAGCCATCGCGCTCAAGCAGTTTGAAAACGTGTGGAAGCGCAATCATCGCGGTGCGCACAAAAAACTTTCCGTCGCCTTTCGCGATTTTACGGGCGCCGAAGTCGCTACGGTCTACGGAAAAGTTTAAAGCACAGCCAACACGCGGTCGGCAAATTCTTGCGTCGATAAGGCCGTTTCGCCGTCGCGAGCGAGCTCGGCCGTGCGCGCACCGTTCGCGTAGCTTGATTCGACGGCGCGCTCGATGCGCCGCGCATTAATTTCGTCGCCCGCGCTATAGCGCAACAGCATCGCCGCAGACAATATGGCGGCCGTCGGGTTGGCGATGCCTTTGCCGGCTATGTCGGGTGCGCTTCCGCTGATCGGCTCGTAGAGTCCGAACTGTCCGTCAGCAGTTCTACGCGTTCCGAGGCTAGCGCTGGGCAACGTGCCGATGGACCCCGTAAGAATGGCGGCCTCGTCCGACAGAATATCGCCAAACATGTTCTCGGTGAGAAGAACGTCGAATTCGCCAGGGCGCCGGACCAGTTGCATCGCCGCGTTGTCGACGAGCAAGTGTACGAGCGTCACGTCCGAGTACTCCCTTGCGACGCGCTCGACAACGCGTCGCCACAAGCGCGAGGTTTCCAAAATGTTTTGTTTGTCTACCGAGGTCACGTGCTTGCGCCGCCCGCGCGCGGTTGCGAAAGCGACGTGCGCGATGCGTTCCACCTCCGGCGCACGGTAGATCATGGTATCGACCGCTTCTTCGATGCCGTCGGCGCCGGTGCGTGTTTCTTTGGGCTTTCCGAAATAAATACCACCGGTCAATTCGCGAATGACGACGAGATCCAAGCCGCGCACGAGATGCGGTAATAAACTCGACGCTTCCTCGAGCCCTTCGAAGACGCGAACCGGACGCACGTTGGCATAGAGTTCGTAATCACGGCGCAGGACAAAGAGGGCGTATTCCGGGCGTTCCTCTAGCGGTTTTCCGTCGTACTCGGGCAGCCCGACCGCTCCGAACAAGATGGCCGCACTCTCGTCGCACAGCGCGCGCGCTTCATCTGGCAGCGCGCTTTGACCCGCTCGTAACGCCGCGGCGCCCACCGTTGCTTCGATGCATTCGATATCCGGACGCACCGTTGAAAGCACGCGCGCGGCGGCGCGCGTGACTTCAGGCCCGATGCCGTCACCGGGCAGAACGGCAACTTTCACCCGACGTCTAGTAAACGGTTATGCGTTCGGGTTGCGGCGGGACTTCGACGGCTTCGGTGTCGCCAGTGGGCGCGGACGATCCGCTGGCGGCCGAGGTTCCGTTTTGGGGCGCAGCCGGCGCGAAATTCGGAGGCGTCTTCTCGAGCATAGAGAGGTGCGTCATCAGCAGCCCGCGCAGCTCGTTTTTGGCTTTCTCGGCCGATTCGGTGGCCCGTTGGCTTTCGCGCCGCGCTTCGGCGGCCGCATCGGTAAACGTGGAGATCTCCCGTTCGGATGCCAAACGCGCCTGTTCTTTAATGAGATCGGCTTCCTTGTGCGCCGAGGCCTTGACTTCGTCGGCGGTTCGCTGCGCGAGCACGAGCGTGTTGTGAAGAGATTCTTCCATCGCCTTAAAGTGGCTGATGCGCTCCTTCAAATCGGCGATTTCCACCTCGAGCGCCGCGCATTTTTGCGCGTCGTCTTCGAGCGTTTCGATCACCTCGTCCAAGAATTGATCGACTTCAGCGCGGTCATAGCCTTGCAGCGCTTTCTTGAACGTTTTGTGCTGAATGTCGATGGGCGTAATTTTTTGCATGCTTGTCCTCAGTGGTTATCCGCGATGGGACATGAAGTCGAGAGTTCCATCGGCCATCATGGAGTCGCGCAGGCCCTGTGCGCTCACCGTAACGCCCGCCGGCACGACCAAATAAATTGCCTCGGCGAGTTTTTGAATTTTTCCGTCGATCGTGTAGGCGACGCCCGATGTAAAATCGACGACGCGTTGGAGCAGCGTCCGGTCGGCATTTTGCAAATTGACGATCACCACTTGACGGGAACGCAGCGCGTCGGCAATCTCCGTGACGTCGCTGAAGGCACGCGGTGAATAGACGCCGACTTCCGTACCGCCGCGGCGTCCCGCGTTGGCAAGCGGTACGACGCGCGACGACTGTGCCGGGCCGTCCTCGTAGTCTTGCCCTTCGTCTTCTCCCATGGAGAAGAACGAATGAATCTTGTTAAACACGCTCATCGCCTACCTCGCTTCTTGTGCCTACGTTTTCGACGTCGCTGCCAGTTCTGCTTTGCGCGGCCGTGGGCCAAAAAGACCCGTCCCGACGCGGAGCATGGTCGAGCCCGCGGCGAGCGCCTCGCGCCAGTCCCCGGACATGCCGATGGAGAGCACCGTTCCGCCGATCTGCTCGCAGACCGAGCGCGCGAGGTCGAAGCTGCGTGCCACTTCTGCGCGATCGTCCGCCGCCGGGCCGATGGCCATAACCCCCTGTAAGTCCAAGCCCGCTTCTGCGCGGACGGCCTCGGCCAAAGAACCAGCGTCGCCCGGCGGGCAGCCAAAGCGGTCGGTCGGCGAAACGTTCACCTGGAGAAGCACCGGAAGCCGTTTTCCGGCTGACGCCGCGGCACGCGAGAGCGCCCGCGCCGCATCGAGCCGGTCGATGCTCTGCACGAAATCGAAGAGTTCGACGATGGCCCGGGCCTTGTTGGTCTGGATGTGGCCGATGAAATGCCGGCGCAGCCCCGCGACTTGTGCCTCCTCGAACTTTGCCCGAGCTTCCTGGACGTAGTTTTCACCGATGTCGGAGAGGCCAGCGTCCCGGCCGGCGCGCAGCGCTGCGGCGGGTTGCGTCTTCGTGACCGCGACGATCGTAATGGCCGCGGGATCGCGGCCGAGTTCTCGCGCGGCGTCCGCCACCGTGCGCGTGAAGCGTTCGTAGCGCTCGCGCAAACCGAGATCCATGGAGAACGTTCTTCCGGCTATTTCGCAGCCGCTCCCGCCTCGATTCGCGAGTCGGTGCGCAATCCCGAACGCGCAGCGCGCGCCACCAACACCGCACCCACGGCGATCATCGGGATGGCGTATATTTGGCCACCGGTAATACCGTACATCGCAAAATCGGGTTGGCGCCAGATTTCCGCGATACTGCGCGTGATACCGTACATCGTAAACCAACTCCAAGCGATCACGCCGTCCGGCACGCGACGCCGGTACAAATAGTAGAGCACCGGCAGCGTCAGGAGATCCAGTATGCCTTCGTAGATTTGCGACGGGTGCCGGTAGGCGACCGGCGCGGGTGCGCTGGGAAACACCAGGCACCACGGATGATCCGGAACGCAGACGTTGCCCCACAGCTCGTCATTAATGAAGTTTACCATACGCGTTAAAAAAATGCCGAGCGGGAGCAGCATCACCACCTCGTCACCGAGGAGATTAAACGTGAGCCCGGGATGTTTCCGCAGAAAAAGTAAAACCGCGACGATGACGCCGATTAACCCGCCGTGAAAGGCCATTCCGCCGTTCCACACCGCGATGAGGTTGAGCGGGTGTGCGACATACTCCGCCCCCGTATGCTTGCTGATGATGTCGTTGATCACGAAAAACGTGCGCCCGCCGACGAGCACGCCCACCAGCGCGTACATCAAAAAATCTTGAATTTGGTCCTTGGTCAGGCCGAGACGGCGCCGGCCCTCGGGACGGCTCATCCAGATGTAGACGGCAATGAAGCCGAGCAAATAGGAAATGCCGTACCAGTGCACTTGAAGGGGCCCGAGATGGAGGGCGATGGGATCGATAGTCGGGTACGAAAACCAATGCTGCACGACGCGACCCTTTCCGCTTGGAGAAACGGGTCCCTCGCGTTCGGCCGTCAAAACCAGGATCCGTGCCGTCAACGTCGCTCAATGCGGGGATCGCGTTTCTCGCCGGACTCGTTTCGTTTGTCTCGCCCTGCGTGTTGCCGCTCGTGCCTGCCTACCTCTCGTTCCTCACGGGTTCCACCGTCGAGGAATTGCAAACCGAGCTGAGCGCCCAAGCCCGGACGCGCGTGCTGCTGCACAGCCTCGCCTTCATCGCGGGTTTTACGCTCATCTTCGTCGCCTTGGGCGCCACGGCCAGCGCGCTAGGTTCGGTTTTGCGCGAGCATCAGCACCTGCTCGCGCGCATAGGCGGGATCGTCATTATCGTGCTTGGGCTGCAGATGACCGGGCTGCTGAAGCTCAAGTTTTTGGCGATGGACAAGCGCCTACAGTTCCGCTCGGCCAATCGCTCGTTGTGGGCCTCGGGAATCATCGGTGTGGCATTCGCTGCCGGATGGTCGCCGTGCATTGGTCCGATTTTGAGCGGTATCCTGGTGCTGGCATCAAACACGCGCAGCATTTCGCAAGGCGTCGGATTGCTCTTCGTCTATTCTCTCGGCCTGGGCTTGCCGTTCTTCGTTACCGCGCTAGCAATCGGCGCGGTGCTTCCCGCCCTTAACCGAATCAAGCGCTATTTGGGCGCGGTCGAAATCGCGGCGGGCGTTCTGCTCATCATCGTCGGCATCGTTTTTGCGACGGATTCATTCCTTAGGGTTCAAGGCAGGTTAAATTTTGGCTTCACGCCGTCGCTCTGACGCGACCCAGTTCTTGGCCGTTGCCGCTCTCGTCATCGCCCTCGACCAAATCACGAAGCGCTTGATTCTCGCTCACTTTCTTCCCGGCGAGAGCAAGCTCGTCGTACACGACGTTCTGCGCTGGACGTACGAACCAAACACGCACGGAGCATTCGGTCTTTTCGGCAGCTCGCCGGTCCTGCTGATCGGCATGGCGATCGTCGTGCTCGGGATATTTTGGCTTTCGTTTCGCGATGCCGCCCGCCAATCGCGCATGGTTCGGCTGGCATTCGGCTTGATTCTGGGCGGTGCCATCGGCAACATCATCGACCGGCTGCACTTTCATTACGTGGTCGACTTCATCGACGTCTATCGCATCTGGGGGAATATCTTTAACGTCGCCGATTCGTGCATCACCATCGGCGTCGTCCTTTTGATTTTGTCGAGCCTTGCAACACGCCGTCACGCCTGACGAATCGGGGAAACGTGTCGACGTCATCGTCGCGCAGCTGACCGGCTTTTCACGCTCTCTCGTCGCTCAAGCGGTCAAGGCCGGAGCGGTGCGAATCGACGGGACGCCCGTGAAGGGCAGCCACGTGCTCGAGGAAGGCGAAACGCTTGAATTTCACGTGCGCGATCGCGTGCCGATCCCGGTGGAAGCCGAAGAGATCGATCTTTCGATCGTCTACGAAGACGACGACATCCTCGTTGTCGACAAAGCGGCCGGCATGGTCACGCATCCCGCGCATGGCGCTACAAGCGGAACGCTGGTCAACGCACTGCTCGGACACGTGCGAAATCTCCCGGGAGCGAGCGAACGGCCCGGCTTGGTGCATCGCCTGGATCGCGATACGTCGGGTCTTTTGGTCGTTGCCAAAACCCAAGGTGCACTGAGCAGCCTAGGGAAAGCGATGAAGGCTCGCCGCATTACGCGCGAATACCTCGGACTCGTCACCGGCATCGTACAGCAGCCGCGCGGAACGGTCGAGGGGGCAATCGGACGCGATCCCCAAAATCGTTTGAAATACGCGATAACGGCCGATGGCAAGCCCGCGGTGACGCATTACGAGGTTCGCGAAAAATTGGTCGGCGCAGCGGAGTTGCTCTTTCGTTTGGAAACCGGGCGAACGCATCAAATCCGCGTGCACATGGCTGCGTTTGGACATCCGCTCGTCAACGATCCTATTTACGGCCGCTCGGATTCGCGGCTGCCGCTCCCGGGCCAAGCACTGCACGCTTGGCGGTTGACGTTTAATCACCCCGCCGACGGACGCATCGTGGAATTTCAGTGCGACCCGCCGCCCGAATATACCGACGCAAAAGCGATGCTGGCGCGCAAACTTCCGTGAGCGCACCCTTCTTTGCGCTGCGCGCTCGGGATGGGAGCGCACGTCGCGCCACATTACGGCTCGAGCACGGAATCGTTGAAACGCCGACATTCATGCCCGTCGGAACGGCGGCGACCGTCAAAGGCTTAACCCCGGAAGAGTTGCGCGCCGCTGATTCGCAGATCATCCTCGCGAACACCTATCATTTATGGCTTCGCCCCGGAAAAGAAACGATCGCCGCCGCGGGCGGCTTGCACCGATTCATGGCTTGGAACGGGCCCATACTGACCGACTCCGGCGGCTTCCAAATCTTTAGTCTGGAAAGCCGCCGCGCGGTGGACGACGACGGCGTTACGTTCCAATCACATCTCGACGGGAGCACGCATCGGTTCACACCAGAGAACGTGATCGCATTTCAAGAAGCGCTCGGCGTGGATATCGCGATGCTGCTGGACGTGTGTGTGAAGCTGCCCGCTCCGCCCGGCGCCATTGACGAGGCCGTTCGCCGCACGACACTATGGGCGCAACGAGCGCACGCTACGCGCATCTCCACTCAGACGTCGCACTTCGCCATCATGCAAGGCGGTCTCGACGAGCGCGCTCGCGAACGCAGCGCGCGCGATTTGGTTGCGCTCGACTTTCCCGGGTACGCCATCGGCGGTTTGTCGGTCGGCGAGACGCGCGAGGACCTCTATCGCTTGGCGCGGTATTCCGCCGAGCTTTTGCCCGTCGGGAAGCCACGGTATTTGATGGGCGTCGGCACCGTACGCGATACAATCTCCGCCGTGGATTGCGGGATCGACATGTTCGACTGCGTCTATCCCACGCGATGCGGGCGTAACGGACGGGCCATGACGCGCAACCACGGCGAGTTTGCCATTCGCAATGCAGTCTTCGTGCGGGATCAAAGTCCCATCGACCCGGAGTGCGACTGCACGGTGTGCGCGACCCATTCGCGCAGTTACCTGGCGCATTTGTTTCGCTCGAACGAAATGCTCGGGCCGCGGCTGCTCTCCTACCACAACGTGTACGTCTTGAACGCGCTTATGCGCGACGCGCGAGCGGCGATTGAAGCAGGGACCTGGACGCGCTTGCGCGACAGTCTTCTGCAACAGGACGCCTCATGATTCATTTATTTGTCGCCGGCTATCCCCGCAAGGCCGCCAAGTAAGATTTGCTCGCACTCTTCCGTCAATTCGGTGCGACCGAGGACGACGTTACGTTCCCCCGCGACCGGCGGACGCGGCGCAAGAAGGGGTATGCATATCTCAACGTGGCCGACGTCGATGCGGCACGGCGCGCGATGGATACATTTCATGGATTCGAAATCGACGGCAAACCGCTCACCGTCGTGCGAGCCGAAGACCGCCCGCAGCGCTCCCGGAGGCGCTAGAGGGCGTTCACGACTTGCACGCAGGGTGCGCACAGCGCGGGATGTGCCGGATCGTTCCCCAGCGGCAAATATTTCCAACACCGCGCACACTTCTGGCCCTGGGCCGCAGCCAGCTCGACCGTGGGTTCTTCCGAGTCGTTTTGTACGAGGTCAACGTGCGACACCACAAGCGCTTCCCGAAGGTTGTCACCCAAGGCTGACAGTGCCGCGAAGGTGCCGCCGCCCGCAAAAACCGTCACCCGCGCTTCAAAATCGCGGAGGTCCGGGTTCGCCGCAACGCGCGCCCGCAGATCGTGCAACACCTTCCACAGCGGCGCAGATTGCGGGTCGGCCGGCACGTGTTCGCCGATTCCCATGGACAGATCGAAGACGCTCTCGCGCTCGACGCGCAGCGGGGGCGGTAGCGACTGCCACGCCTCCTCGGCGGTGAAAGAGAGCACTGGCGCGAGAGCGACGGCAAAACATTCGAGCAAATACAACAGCGCAGATTGCGCGCTCCGCCGGCGCACCGAATCGCGAGCGCCCGAGTAGAGCGGGTCTTTGAGCGCGTCAAAATACAAACTGGAAACGGCGCCTTCGAACTCGACGATGCGCAGGTAGGCATCGTGCAGGCTAAACGCCGCGTAGTCGGCCCGCACGGCTTTTACAAAGGCATCGCCGATGGAGCAAGCGAGCCGGTCGAACGGCGCCATGGATTCGGTAGAAACGATCGCTTCCACGGGGAGATCGTCCAAGTTCGAGAGCATAAAGCGAACGCGGTTGCGGATGTTGCGGTAAACGCGCGACACCTGATCGACCATCGCGGGACCGAAGCGCACGTCGTCGGTAAACTCGACCGACGCGGCCGACAGTCGCAACACGTCAGCGCCCCATTTCTGAATCGCATCGCGCGCATCGATGCCCGTGCCGAGCGATTTGGACATCGCGCGGCCCTGCTCGTCGTTTACCCAGCCATTTTTGACAACGTGTTTGTACGGCGCAGAGCCTTTGATCGCGACGCCGGTAAGCATGGAGCTGCGG
>JALYVW010000053.1:10526-12208 GCA_030853005.1 Vulcanimicrobiota bacterium | reverse complement strand
CTTTTGCGCACTGACGGATCTCCTTGACTGCCCGATTGGGCGGCGATCCGCAGTTATCCCTGGCTCCCGATTCAGGGCCTACCCCACATGGAAAACGAGATTCTGCATGAAGCCCTTGAGGTGGCGCACGAAAAAAATGGATCTCGCGCGCGCCGTTCTTGCGCCGGCCCCAGAAGAAAAGTGAATACCGTCGCGCGCGCGTTACGCGTTTCTCGATCGGCGCTGATGGCCAAGCCCAAGAACGGCCATCGCGGGCGCCCGGCGCTCGTCGACGACGCGTTGCTAGAAGAAATCAAGCATATCATCGCGGAGCAAGGCTCGTACGGCTATCGGCGCACGTGGGCGATTCTGCGCCGCGAGCGCCGCAAACGCGGCCTACCGGTGCCGAACCATAAGCGCGTCTACCGCGTGATGAAGGCGCATGAGTTACTGTTGCAGCGCTCGACCGGGAACGCGTCTGAACGTCGCCACGATGGCAAGATCGCCGTTGCCGAGAGCGATTTGCGTTGGTGCTCGGACGGGCTGACGATTGCGTGCGATAACGGCGAAGCGGTCGACGTCGCATTCGCGTTGGACTGCTGCGACCGCGAAGCTATCGACTGGATTGCCACATCGGGCGCGATCGCCGGCGAACATATTCGAGACCTGATGCTTTCGAGCATTGAACGCCGCTTCGCCGGCGAGCCGCCCGATGTACCGATTCAGTGGCTTTCCGACAACGGCTCAGTGTACACGGCCAAAGATACACGCGAATTCGCGAAACTCATCGGTTTACGGCCGTGCCGCACACCGGTCCGCAGTCCACAATCCAACGGCATGGCGGAGTCGTTCGTAAAGACGCTCAAACGCGATTACGTCGTTGTCCACGGCGCGCCTGATGCGGTCACCGTGCTGCGCAGTCTGCCGAAATGGTTCGAGCACTACAACGAGGTGCATCCTCACAAGGCGCTGCGATATCAATCGCCAAGAGAGTTCAGACGTTCAAAGTTAACTCAGACGACCTGACCGGAAATTTGGGGGCAACTCCAGTGGGTCAATTCTACTCCGGCGCTAAGAAAGCGGATGGCGAATTCGCTTTAAGGTCGACTCTACTGCGCCCAAGGACGCAAACGTTCCAGGGCTTTGGCTACGCTTTCCGCTACAAGCGCTCGCCCATATTCTGTGAAGTGACCGTCGAACGTGCCGAAGATTGGCCTGTGACTGGCGCTTTGTTCCTCAGCGATGAAGGTGGGCCAGAGATCAACGCGCTCGACGCCGGCGCCCTGTATTACCGAGAGCAGTTGTGCGTAGAACGGTGAGCGCGGCGGTAACGGCCCAAAGCCCTCAATGAATGCCTGGATATATTCATTCGGTGTTTCTTCTGCACCGACGGGATGAATAACGACGATGAACGGAATATTGGAAGCTTTCAACCTGGCAGCCGTTTTTTTCAGCCCACGCGCGAATGCGTTCCAATCTACGGGACGTGCCGGTCGAAAAAACGTGTAAAAATTAAGTTGCATGATGACTGCATCGGCGATGCCGTTCGCAAGAACATTATCAATGTAGCTAAATTCAGCCCCTCCCTCAGTGCCGTGGATGATGCGATACGGGCAACCGGAGAATACGCCGCCTTACCGGACTCAATTTACGTGGCCCAGTAATGCCGGAGACACAACTCTTGGCACCATCGGCGCCGCCAA
>JALYVW010000053.1:0-10516 GCA_030853005.1 Vulcanimicrobiota bacterium | reverse complement strand
GATGCGATACGGCGTCACGTATGTCGTTCTGTGGCTTCGGGCGAGCGCACCATCTACGTTGAGTCGTTCTTGCAATCGGCCCTCAATCGAATCGTCCCACATAGTGTTATGCCAGACGAATGAATTCCCGACGTACGCAATACGATAAGTTTTTGGCGGCGCCGATGGTGCCAAGAGTTGTGTCTCCGGCATTACTGGGCCACGTAAATTGAGTCCGGTAAGGCGGCGTATTCTCCGGTTGCCCGTATCGGCAATTACGATACTGTTCTGCGCGCCGAGGGTAATTCCCAACGGTTCGTTGAGAAGAGCAACGGGAAGGGGTCCGTCTCGGTATCCGGCTTGATCGTTGGCGACGTCGCTGCCTGCGTTTCCGGTGAGAACCCGCAGCGTTCCAAGGTACAGATTTAGGTAGCGAAGTGCTCCCGTCCGCAGATCAGTATAGACAATGTCATCGTCGCTAAGGGCCGTAACAGCCACTGGATGGCCGACGTCGTAAAAAGATGCGGGACGGAGAGTTTCGCCCTTCCCGCGGCTTTCATCATTAGCGATCCGATCCCACATCTTCGACTCTGGATGAGTGAAGTAAATTCCCGAGTCCGCGGCGGCGACGATCGTCCCGCGCTTGCCGGGGCTAACCGTCACTCCGGTCGTATCGGTCGCCGAGATCGAAGTTGTGGCCACTTCTCCTGCTGAATCAATCTTTCGCACACCGACTCCATAATCGGCCACATAAAGCGTGCCCTTTTTGTCCAACGCAAGTCCCATCGGTCGCTCGAACTCGGCAGTTTGTGCAGGGCCATCGGCTTTGCCGGCTTGGCCGGGCCGCCCGGCGTAGGTCGCGACCGAACCGTCGCGGGTAATGATGCGAATGCAATGGTTCATGGAGTCTGCGACGAAAATTTTGCCACCATCCGGCGAGACTGCTATGCCCATTGGAGAATTAAAGCGTGCCGACGTGCCTGGGCCGTTGCTAAAACCACCCGCAACCCAGGTCGAATTTGCTTCGAGTGGCCCGCCGCCCGCGAGAGTGGACACCTGACCGTCGCGTGCGATAACGCGAATCCGCTGTGCCGCGGCGTCAGCGATATAGATCACCCCGCGTGAATCCACCGCCACTCCGGTCGGCATTAAGAAACTGGCGCTTCGACCATCGGTCGTTCCCGCACGTCCTGTCCCGCCGATAGTCCGTATAATTGGAGATTGAGCGGCAGACGCGGCCACGCTAAGAGAGACGAATGCCGCGAAGAGAACGGCTGCTACAATGCGATGGAATGTCACAGTTTGGCTCCTCGATCTTCAGCCTAGGCCGTAAAAGCTCCGCGGGGCACGCACCTAGTTGTTCGGCATTTAAAATGCTTATGCATGGGCCTGCTTGGACTTAGAGGGCGGCAATCCATCTTCCATCGGCCAGCGTGAATTGCAATGCGTGCAACGCGCTTCGCGCAAAAGTCAGTGCAATTCAAGCAGACTCTTCGGACCAGCGCGCAGATGTAAGGAATCAGGGTTTGCGTGGCAAGAGTGAAATCGCAGACCCGCGATTCGAGCTCGACAAGTGCGAGATGGCCGGCATTCGGTTGCGCTCGCTTGTGGGCGGCTTTGCGCTCGTTGTACCAGGTCCAAACGAGATGGGGATCCCGGGCAAATCCTTGGGGCGACGCAAGCTCTTCGACCCGGTGCGTTCGCCACATTCCACCGAATCCGCGAAATGGCGGAAGTCCGCTCTCCGAGGAAATGCACGAACCTGTGCGAACCGTGACGCGGCGAGCGCTACGGAGCCGCCCGAGTAGCCCTTTCCAGCCTTTACAGATTCTGCGGTATTGGCACCCGGCAACAGAGTTTGTCGAAGAAGGATCTTGAGTGCCGCCTGCGCAGGCGGTATGTAAAAGAGCTAAGGCCGAGCCGGAAATTATTGAAACATAGTTTTTACTGAATATGACCATGGACCCATTCCGTATCGAATCGTGTTCCAAGGCCCTCGACGTTTCAGAATATGGCGGTGTTTAAACGCCTGCATTGTTGCGCGGAGCTAGCCGTAATCGAGCCGAAACACGGAAGGCCCAGTCACGGAGGTTATCACCATTTGGTGCCACGGCGAGCTGCGGGTAACTGTATGTTAAATTATCACAAAGAAGCCTTCTAGCGTGAGCCTCAAGCACTGACAGAATTTCACGCACGCAGCCGCTCATGGATGTCGGTTCGCCCACCATGCAAACGAGCGCTTCAGCTGCCCCTGCCCGCTGACCGTATCCATCCGGTTCAAGGCGGTCCATGGGCCAGAAAAAAACGCTCCCCTTATACACCTTGATCCACCGTCTACTGAAAATGACCGCAATGAACTCCCCTAACGGCGTCCAACGCTTCGAGCCGAGCACGTCGACGGCATTCTGCCTTAGCGTAGCCGCTACCGCCCGCTTGCCGGAGTTAAGCGATCGAATAGGCCCGTCCCATAATCCGAAAGTTGCGAAGACTACCGTCCTACCTAAACACGCGACTCACTCGGCTGTTTGAAGTGGCCGACTGTATTTGTCAACCGCGTGCGGAGGCTGCGGGCTCGTCGTTCTATCACGAGATGCTCGATTTCGCTGGCTTCTCGGTGATTACCACGAGGCCTGACGGCATAACGCGGCGCTCATCGTATGCCTGCATCTTGATGTCGCGCGGAAGTGGCACCGAACACACACGCACGCGCGACCGATGCTACATTTAGAAGTGCCTCCGTAGCCCTCTTCTAGTCAATCACCTAGCATGGAACCGGACTAATGCACGGCGTAGGCGTCGGTCCCGGCGAGGGGGTCGCTGTCGGCCTAGGTGTCGGAGAAGGTGATCCCGTCGGTATTGGTGAGGGGGTCGGTGTCGGCCTTGGTGTCGGAGAAGGTCCAGGCCCTGGTCCAGGCCCTGGTCCAGGCCCTGGCGTCGGGGGCGGGGTTGGCGGCGGCGTTGGCGGCGGACTGGCCGTTGGCGGCGGCCCACTTGCACCAAATGCGGTTGTGCCGTTGGGAGTTCCCCAACCCGTGGGACCGTCGTAGCCTGCCTGGGCATGACAGATGTAGAAGATAGAGCAGGTACCGTTGCTCCCCGTGGTTACATCATATAAATGTGCTCCCCCGTCGTCCCAAATACCCATCGCGGCATTCTGCGTTCCGGCGCTGCCCGCCAATGCATAGACAGCCGCGATAATCGGGGCCGAAGCGCTGGTTCCGCCATAGACTTGCCAACCGACACTCCCGTGCAAAGGCGTACTGTCGTAGACTGCAACGCCGGTCTTTGGGTCAGCAACCGCTGACACATCAGTTTCTGAGCGCTTCTTGCACCCGGTATCATGCTGCCAAGTGGGTTTAGCTACAAACATGCTGCAACCGCTACCGGCACCGCTCCAAGCGGCCTCATTCCAGCCGCGTGGATTCGAGGCCCGAGAAAGAGAGGTCCCGCCCACGGCGACGACCGTCGCAAAGGACGCCGGTTGCTGCGCGCCGTAGCCGCCATCCCCACTGCTGGCAGTAATGATGTGGCCCGGATGATCGTAATCGAGATCAGCCGGGCTGCCCTCGGAGCCCCCGTAGCTATTGCTGATCACGTTCGCGCCCAGTGCAGCTGAAGTGTTTACTGAAGCGCCGAGATCAGCAAAGGTAGCTGAGTTAGCTTCTACAAGCCATATATGGCATTTCGGACAGATGGCCGAGGCCATGTCCATGTCAAGCGACTCTTCCGCCGCCCACCCTGCATCGTCTCTCGGATATGACGTTCCGCCACTCTGATCCATCTTTTTAAAGCAGCCATTTGCGGTCGTGCACGCCGGCAAATTGTATTGCGAGCGATAGACGCCTAGATCGGCTTCGGCGTTGGGGTCATTGTAGGCGTCGACCAATGCGATGGTCTGAGCGCCGCCATTGCTGGCAGCCGCTGCCGCCAAATTGTACGCCGTTTGCAAATCCGCGGGCCCATATCCGGGAGGTGCGAGCGCGGGCGCGGCCGACATTAGAGATTTTGTCGCCCGATTTTGAAACAGGCCGTGATACCCCTTGGGATCACCGCCTGATATGTCGGTACGAATCAAAACGTAGCACTGTGCATAGCCGGTTACCACTGGTCCGGCACAGCCGTTCTGGACGCGGCCAGCTGAATCGAGTACGTTGGGAGAATTCGGAATCGATTGTGACGTGCCTGAACATGCAACTAATCCCCCAATCGTTGTGAACAATATGGCGCGAACTAACCACTTAAACATAATCGACCCCTCAAATACACTACCGCAAAAAAAATGCTGCACAGGCATTCTATCCGCTAAATAGCCCACCTTGGCGCTTAATTTAGCTTTTCGCGGAGCCGCATGGCCCTCCTTCCAGCGACCGAACAGGAAATACGACCGAGCCCGCGCGCCAGCATTTCTATTGGCCAGCGTGATCAAACTGTGATCTTTAGTCTCCAACAGGAGGCCTAATAAGGCGAAGTTTCGGAATCCGTGGGTTCCAGCCTGGGGGAATTCCGAAATTTCGTGACACGGAACTCAAGGGCGGCCTGGAAATCCATCTCTCGGCGCCGAACTTGGACTCAGCCACATAGATCATAGGAGCACGGGCAATTCATACTGGCTTTCGGGCTCGTGCAACAATTACCGGACGCAGGTCTCTGCGGTGAACGGCGGCCAAATTTTCTTTTATCAACTTCCCGCTGCCGGACGATTTCCTCAAACAAAACATCTAGGTGCGCGGTTACCAAACGCCGTTATTCAGCGCAACGCTCGCGGGCTGACGTTCACGCCAACGGCTGGCATTTTCTCCCGACCGTCTATTAGTCGATAGGCAACTTCTACAACACGGGAGCCTGTATAGATCCGGCGGCCGGTGCGCCATTTATTTCCGATTGCAATAGGCCGCGAACGATACCGGCGCGACTCCGGTCTTGGCCCCGGAAAGCCAAGGCGCCGGATTATTGGTTCGGCCAAGCGACGAGCCTTAAGGACCTGAGCAAGCGGCCCGCCGTCGGCGTACGCGCTCCGAACGTTTCGAACAACCAACACGGTACAACCCCGTGCTTTTCCGACGGAACCGGCTGCTAACCGTTCAACGGTCCGACGTCGAATTTCACAAGCGCTCCTAACACATACGTTTACCAACCCGTTACGCAGGGCCCACGGCGCGTCGAGGGTTTCGTAAACATTCTAGCCGGATTTCTCAACAGAGGGCGATGCGCTCGCCCTCTGTTTGCATTCAAATAAATTGGCCCTGGGCAGCGGGCCGAATCTGGTAAGGTGCTCCCTTTCTTTTTCCCGGAGTTCTGGCGCCCGCTAGGGCACACACGAACGCAGGCCATGCGAGGAGCCCGGTTGAGGATGGAAATTCACACAGACTCTTCGCGCGACCGAGGGGTCTGACCACGACCATGATGTAACGCCGTGCCACTAAGAGCGCGGAAGCGAGTCACTCACGAGTTTGTAGACGGCGTGAAGCGCGATCTCGCTGTAATGGTCTCCGCCATCGATGTGTGTGTCGCTATCCAGCGTAGCGCTGACTGGAACCGTTCGATCGGGGTCGTACTCGACGGAGGCACGAAAGTGTTCGTTTGAATCGTTGCCCGTTTTGCCCGTGACCGTGCCACTCAAGTCCAGGGAAGCCGTTTGAGCATTGACTGCGCCCACGCGGACCCCGATTGTCGACTGCGCCGCCGTACGATCTTCGAGTGCCCACGCGTTACCCGTCGCCAGGTCGTGTCCCGCGGCAAGCCCGCGGGCGAGCAGCATGAGGAGTCCGCGCTCTTCGGGAGTCGGCTCCGGAGAGGACGATGGGACCATGACCACGGCGTCGTTCAGAACACCGCAGCGAGCCGATGAGGCCACGCGCTTCCCGGTCTCCGCAATGACGATGACCAGGCTGCCGTCCGGCAGCGCTTGCATGATGTCTGCGGTTATGATCACGTCGCCGACATCGTGCGATCCCGTCGACTCCATCGGCGCCCCGTTTTCTCCGTTTCCGACGCCGTGGACGCGCGACGAGAAACCGGCCGTTGCGTCGATCTGCGCCGAAAAGACCAACCGGCGCAGGGGAACCGGGGCTGGCGCGGTGAGGGTGGTGGGCGGCAAAACCATGCTTGCCTCTCTTTCTTTCCTTAAAGAAAAGCGCCCCTTTCAGCACTCCAGACTATTGATCTTATCAGGAGGGGAACACCCCGGTTTACTGGTACGTTAACGATACAGCGAACGCGCGTGTGATCACGCCGATTCGCTTTCTATTGTTCTGGGGGTAGTATTGCCGAGACGCGAAAGATGCGGCGGCCGCCCGGCTCCCAGTGGAGAGATGATATGAAACTACTTCTTCGGAATCTTGGCGCGCTCTTACTGACCGCGGCAATTGTGTTTTTCGGAGCCGTGACGTCGAAACCGGCAATGGCCGGCACCGTCGGAACGATTTCCGGAACATTGACGGACGCCGGTTCGGGTGCGCCCATCGCTAACGCCGCTGTGACGGCCGCGGCGCCCACGGGCACGCGATCCACAACTACGGATTCGCGCGGCTTCTTTGTTATTAACGCCCTGTCACCAGACACGTTCGTCGTTTCGTTTCAGGCAGAGGGCTATGCCACGGCGACGCAAGTCGGCGTGACCGTCCAGCAAGATCAGACAACCGTGGTCAACCAGAAGCTCGCCAAAGCGCTTCGAACCATCGCGACGGTGACGTCGCGGGCTGCTGGCAATCTGGTGCGTCCGGGCCAAGGGTCCGACGTCTACAATATCAGCGGTACTCAACTTACCGCTGCGACCGGCGCAGATAACCGCCCGCAGACGCTCTACGAGTACCTCGGGACGGTTCCCGGCGTCACCATTAACGGGGGTACGGGCACACCGCGTATACGCGGCGGCGACGTGCACGATATCGGGTACGAGTTCGACGGCATTCCGCTACGCGAACGCCTTTTCGGTATTTTCACTTCGAACATTACCAACGTCGGCATCGGCAACATCGAAGTGTACACCGGCGGGTTACCTTCTAGCGACTCCGCAAACGGTACTGGTATCATTAACTCGGTCGTTCGCAGCGGAACGTATCCGGCAGCGGGCCACGTATCGTACGTGACGACCTTCCCCGATCACAACCAATATCCAAACATCGACTACGGCGGTATGACCGCCAACCGTAAATTTTCTTACTACATGGCGTTTGGCGGAGTCAATTCGTCCAACGACTACAACGGCGGTGCCAACACCTATCCAGACCTCCTCTACGGTGGATACAATGGTGCTGGCCCTGTGAAAGAACGCGACATCGTCGGAAACTTCCACTTCAAGCCGAACGAGAAGAATGACATTCAAATTCTCGCGCAAAATGGCATCGGCGATTTCATTTTTAATTATCTCGAATCCAATCCGCAGCAGAAGTTATCCTGGGAACCCTGCCCCGGCTACATGGTCGATCCGACCGGAAATTCATATACCGGCGCGATCGGTGGAACGGCGCCGAACGGGCAAACCTGACCGGTCGGCGTATACTTCGGCGCCCTGGCCAACGGCGGAAACATTTGGCATCACTACTCGGGCCTCGGCAAAGTTCAGTGGAACCATATCATCAACGACCACTCGTATTTCGCTCTGCGCGTAGCGGAGAACTACAACCAGTACATCTTCGCGCAGCCAATGGAAGATCCGAATAATCCAGCCTATCAAAACCCGGGGAAGCCATACAACATCGATCCTTCGTGCCCGCTGTACCCGTATGCGGCCGGAACGCCCGTCCAAATCTACGGAGGCAACACCGGGAATATCTGTTCGCAGGATATTGAAAGCTTCTACGGCGACCGCAGCTCGCACATGTACCTCGGCGCTCTCGATTATACGAACGTCGTCGGTCCGAAGCTGACCTTCAACTTCGGCCTCGGACAAGAGTATGACAACAATCTCCTTGCCTATGACCTTAAAGATTCGATCAGCGGCAATGGGACGTTCCCGAACGTTTATGCCTACTCCGACATTCCGACCCATCTTCCGTACGTGTACACGAACCTTACGGCAAAGGTCGGTAAGTTTAGCTTAACGCCGGGCCTGCGGTATCAACGCGAGTACTACGGAATTCCGGCAAGCGCCGGCGGATCGCGCTTTGTAAGCGCGCTCATTCCTTCGTTCAACGGTACGTATCAAGCCGGGCCGAACGACGTGTTCCGCTTCTCCTACGGCGTTTCGGAAGACTTCATCGGTAGTGCGTATGTCTATCGCTCCTACCCACATGCCGCCGGCGGTGCGGTTCCTAATTCTTCCTACAATCCGTCGACGAACGGAGCGAGCTTCAATCCGGAGCAAAATCACAGCGCAGATCTTATGTGGGAACATCAATTCGGACCGGACACGTCGTTGCGGTTCGGACCGTTCTTGAACTCTGCGAATAATTATTACGAACAGTATAACTTCCTGAAGGGCTACACCGCGACCGGAAACCCGATCTACAGCAAGCAAACCTACTTCACGAATGCCGGCACGCACCATGCGTTCGGATTGGAACTCGCGGTCAATCACGTCGATCACCACCCGACCGGCGTCTCTTGGTGGCTCTCGGCGACGCTCGATAACTATTGGACGTCGTCACCGGGTGCGGTAACGGCCGTATCCCCACTCGTCCGGCCGTTCCCGACGTACTTTGCAGCAAACGGGATTCAGTTCCGTTCCAGCGACAATCCGTTGTTCGCAGCGAACTTCTATGCCGACATTCACAGCGGCCGGTTTGACCTGTATCCCAAGTTCTACTATCAGGTCGGCACGTTTTACAATATCGGAACGTTCCAGCCGAAGGTTGGCCCCCCGCAGATCATTCCGGAGGCCAAGGCCCTGGGATACTTCACGGGCCAGGTTTCGGAAACGTACAAACTGGACCCCGCAGGCTCTACGATCATCGGTGTAGCCGTGCGGAACCTGTTCGATATGGAACACGGCACCACGCCGTGCTTCAACTCCGGTTCGGGAACCGGATGCTATCCGTTTGACGGACCGCAATCGGGCTTTAGAGCAACCCCGAGAAGTTACGTTTACCAAAACGTCACGACCGATCCGCGGCGGTTCGAGTTCTTCATCACGAAGAAACTGCCGTAAGTCTGGTTTAGGCAACCTGGTAAGGGGCGATGCGAAAGCATCGCCCCTTTTTTTGTCGAACGTTCACCTGATGGCAATGCTTCCGATTGTTCTGGCCCACTTGCTCGCGCAGCTCGCGGTGCCTCCGACGGCATCACCTCTTCCGCCGACGCCGATGCCGACCTCTACGGCGCCCGCGTACGTTGGCAATGTGGCAACTCACTTTACCGTCGACGCGCGCCCGCTTGGATTCGATCCGGACGGCAATGCGCGATATCTTCTTGTGGCACATTATCTCGATGCGCAAAACGCGACCACCAAGATTTTTGCAAATAGCGATGTTAATTGGGACGCGAATCGTGGGTACACGCAGTGGCAGACGCGCATGCGTTTTGGCCAACCGGCGGCCATCGTCAAGGTCAACACCGACGGACCGATCGTCGTTCGGGTTACGAGCAACCTGCCGAAACTGGGAACGGTCGTCATGCGAACCGACACGCGAACGTGGACCTCGCCGCGGGTGGTGGTGCAAGCGCTGGGTCCGCATCTCATTCAGGTGGGATGGTTCCCGCGGGAATTGAAACTCGCGCGCATCGAGCGCACGGACTCGGACGGTAAAACGCATACATTGGCAATCATCGCGGGAGCGAGCTCGACATTTCGCGACGAGACCGTGCAACCGGGACGGCACTACCGCTATCGCGTCTATCGTTCGGCCGCGCCGATGGTGAAAACGCCCGTGGTAGCGGCGTTGCCGCAACCGTGCGCAACCAACCTCGGCATGGCGTCGGGGAAAGCTATGTGGCTGTTCTTCTCGACCAATCCCACCGACGCAAACTATTACGCGAAACTGCAACCCAAAACGATCGTCGATCAAGCGGTGCGCGCGGGTTTACATTACGTCGAGTTGCGGACGGCTTACGGAGCCTATTGGGAACTGGACGCGGGCGCTAAACCCGCGATCGACGCCATCATCGACGACCTTGCGGCGCACGGCATCTCGACCATGGGATGGACGGTTCCGCGCGACACGACGTTCGAAGATTTGCAAGCGAGTTTGAAAACCGTGTATTACCGCACCGCGAAAGGCACGCCGTTGGGCGGGCTTGCCGTAGATGTCGAACGCGGCGATGAGTTCATGGGAGCCGATCCTCAAGGCTTGCCGGCACTCGGGCTGTATATGCAGTACCTGCGCGAAGCCGTGGGGCCGCATTATTTGCTGGTCGCGACGATTGAAGACCCATACATGGAACACCTTACCGAGAAGAAATATCCGTACCGCGAAATCGCCCGCTACAGCGATGTGCTTCAGCCGATGTCGTACTGGCGCATGATGCGCCGCAAGCCGACGACACCGGCACAGGTGCGCACGCTGCTGGCAGCCTCCGTCGCGCGCGTCAACTATCTCTCAGGCAGAAAACTGCCGATCAGCATCGGCGGCCAGACCACACGCGAAGGGCGCAACGGCAA
>JALYVW010000125.1 GCA_030853005.1 Vulcanimicrobiota bacterium | reverse complement strand
GCCGAGTACAGCGCCTTCGCGCTTTAACGGTGTTCGTCCACCTCTACAGTATCCGGTTACGTATTCAAGTATTTCGCGAGCCAGCCGAGCCAGCGGCGGTACACGTCCTCCGCGCGTACGGGGTCCGATGGGAAGTGGCCGATCACCGGATACACCACGAATTGCACGGGAGTTCCAGTCGCGCGAACGGCGTGGTAAAACTCATACGCGAGTGGCGTCGGCACCCGATAATCGCCGGAGTCGGTCATAATAAGCGTGGGCGTACGAACGCGCGAAGCGTACGAAAGCGGGGACTCATCCTCAAACATTTTATAGTGCGCCGGACTCGTCCACGGCGAATACCCGATAAATTGCGGCGTAAAGTCTTTGGAGTCCGTCAGGGAATCGTACTGAACCCAATCGTTGACGGCCGCACCGGAAACGGCGGCGCGCCAGCGTGTGTCGTGCGTAATCAACCACGACGTTAACAGCCCGCCCTCGGACCATCCCGATATGCCGATACGCTTGGGATCGATTTCTCCGCGTGCCAGCACGGCGTCGACGCCCGTCTCGATATCTTCAGCAGGGGCGCTCGTGATGTGCGGAACAGTCGCTTTGGCAAATGCTTTTCCGAGATTGTCGCTACCGCGATAATTCGGCTGGAAAACGATCCAGCCGTTAGCCGCCATAAGTTGCGCGAAGCCGGAGTAACTGGTTGTGGAACTTGCGGTGGGGCCGCCGTGAATCATGACGGCGAGCGGCAAACGGCGGCCCGGCCGGTATCCCGGTGGGTACGTCAGCACGCCGTCCGGGCGAAATCCCCGTCCGTCGCTCCACGCGATGGACTTGCTTGCGCCCAAGCGATACCGCCCAAGCCAGGCATTGTAATTGGTTAATCGCTGCGCCTTAGCGGATCCCGGACGCAGAACGTAGATTTCGCCGGGCCGATCCATCGTGCGCGCGACGAACGCGAGGGTCCCATCGTGGGCGACGCTAGGAAGCGACGGATCCAACCCGGCCACATCGACGCGCCGCACCGTGCCATCGCGAGCGATGCGAAAGAGCGCACGCGTCGTAGCATCGTTAGCGGAAACGACGAGCTCGCCGTCGGGAAGAAAAACCGCGCCGCCTACATTCCGGTCGACGTTCGTGGTGATGCGGCGAGCGCGTCCGGTCGAGAGGTCCAGAACGCCCAACTCGTCCTGCATCGTCGCAGCCGGATTCGCATACGCGAACGCCAGCGTCGAGCCGTCCGGCGATCGTAGCGGCTCGCTTTGCGCCGGACCTAAAACCGCAACGGCGGCAGAGGCACCGCCACGTACGGCGACGCGCGCGATCGAGCGTTTGAGGTAGTCGTTCGGATGCACGCCCTTGGGGCGCTGCGTCACAAAAAGGGACCGTCCGTCGGAAGCGTAGGTGAATCCGCCCGCAAGATTCCACGAATCGTCGCCGATACGCGCCTGACGAGTGCCGTCGGTGCGTACCTCGTAGAGATCTGTAGCCGTCGGAGCGGACTGCGCGGTCCATGCGTCCTCGGTGACGGAAAACTCGTCGGCATGCGCCGCGATGCGCTTCGCGTCGGGCGATTTGCGCTCCATGCCAAAGGCGAGCGCACGTCCATCGGGCCGCCAGGCGAAGGACGTGACGCCAAGCTTTCCTTTGGTGATCTGCATCGGCGCACCGCCGTTCATCGGCAGAACGAACAGCTGTGCGGGTTTTCGCTCGGCGCCTTCTTCGCTGGCCGGCGATGCTATGTAGGCGATCGAATCGTTCGCGGGGGACCATGCAAAGCTCGACACGTTCGTGTCGTGCAGTAACGTTCGGGCCTGCCCGGTGCGCGTGTCGATTACGATCATGTCGGCGATCGCTCGGTCTTTGACGTAGTCATTTCTGCGCACGAGCGTTACCAATGTGGATCCGTCCCGGGCGATGGCTGGCGAACCAACGCTTACCGACTTTCGCAAATCTTCCAATCGTAAGGTTGCCGTGTGCGAGGGCGCCCTTACTGGAGCGGTCGTGGCCGCGAGTGTCAACATCATGTTATTTCATCCACCGGTCGAACCAACCGGCCCAAGCCCGAAGTGTTTGTTCCCGCCCCACGGGATCGGTCGCAAAATGCCCGTATCGTGGGAAGGCGGTGAACGCTACCGGAACGCCGCGATCGCGAAGGGCGTGGTAAAACTGATAGGCTTGCGAGACGGGTACGCGCTGGTCGCGCGTGTCGCTTAAGATCAACGTCGGCGTTTTCACGTTCGAGACAAACGTCAGCGGTGACTCCGCATCGTATTTCGCACGACTTTCGGGAGTAAATGGACCTGTGCCGTCAAAGAATGTGAGCGCGAAATTCTCGCCGATGTCGGCAAGGAGGGCTTGTTCGTACCAGTCGGTGACCGCCGCGCCCATTACCGCCGCGCGCCAATAGCTCGCGTGGCCGATAAGCCAGGAGGTTTGAAGTCCGCCGCCCGACCAGCCCGATACGAAAATGCGCGACGGATCGATCATGCCGGTTTTCTGCAGTGCGTCGACGGCCGCCAGATTATCGCGCCCCGGGCCGCTCGTTACGTCGCCGACGATCGCCTGGAGAAAGGCGTCTCCGCTGTTATCGCTCCCGCGATAGTTGGGACGGAAAACGAAGTATCCACGCCCGGCAAGAACTTGCGCCAATCCTGGTTCTAGGCCGTCGAAATCCCACACCGACGTGGACACCGGCCCGCCATGAATATCCAGGACGAGCGGGTAGCGTTTGCCGGCGACGTAGTCGACCGGGTACGTCAGCGCACCCGTGGCGGCCACGCTCAAATCGGTTTGCCACTGGAACGGCTTCGTCGGTGCGACTTGCAGCGTACTGAGCCAAGCGTTGTTGTCAGTTAACCGTACGGGCACGCGCGCTCCCGCAGGAAGCACGTAGATTTCGCCCGGGCGCGAAGGTGAAGCCCCCACAAAAGCGACGGCACCATTTTCCGCAATCGAACCGGCGGACGAAAAATCGACGTCTCCAAGATCGAGCCTCGACGCGTGCCCGTTTCGATCGATCTGCCACGCGCGGTCGCGCACGCCGTCGGAGGCGCCGAAGAGTAATTCCGAATCGTGCGGCAGCCACGCGTACCAGTGTGCGTTGCGATCGATCGTCTGCGAGTTGAAAAGTTCGCTACCGCCGGAAAGGGGGCGAACGGAGAGATCGCGCTGCAAATACAGCGTGCCGTGGCGGGGCAACGAGGTCGCGAGCATCGTCCCGTCGTGCGACAAAATAGGATTCTCGTCCACACCCGTTCCGAGCGCCACGTCGGTCTTTGCATCGATGTCATGCACGTAGGTTGTCTGCGACACGAAGTGCGCGAAAATCGCGTCGGGTTGGCGCTGATACACGATGCGTCTCCCGTCCGGAGTCCAAACCGGAGTGCCTGTGACGCTCCACGCGCCGGAACTTAAGCGAACGGTGTTCGCTCCGTCGGCGTCGACGCTCCAGATGTGTACCGGCTGCGCGCCTTCGGTTGTCAGATAGTCCTGATCCGTAACGACGACGGCGTCCAGGTGCCGTTTGACGAATTTTTCGGCCGGATCTTTGTCCGCGGTCGTATAGGCGATGACGTGGGAGTCGGGCCGCCAAGCAAAATCTTGCACACCGGCAACCGCTTTTGTGACTTTGAGCGAATCTCCGCCGTCCATTGGCAAGACGTAAAGTTGCGCCGGCTTGCCGCGCTCGGGAGAAGCCAGATAGGCGATGCGCGCGCCATCGGGCGACCATCGAGGTGCGTGTACGGAGATTCGCTCGTGCGTAAGTTCACGTTGCGCATGGCTCGCCGTATTCACGAGAACCAAGGTGGTATCGGTGCGGTCGTGCGCGTAATCGCCGGTCGCTCGAACAAAAACGATGCGCGACCCGTCGGGTGAAATTTGCGGCGACGACACCGAAACAATCCTGCGTAAATCTTCGAACGTAAGCCCGCGAGCGGAGCCCGCAATCGGCAGCGTCAAGGCGAAAAGCCCGGCGGACGCGAGTAAAGACGAGTGTGCCCATACGCGCATCGGCGACTCCTCTGAAAAAAAGGGCGGTTATCGCTGCGCTTTTGGCGATTGAAGGGGTGCGCCC
>JALYVW010000124.1 GCA_030853005.1 Vulcanimicrobiota bacterium | reverse complement strand
ATCGACGCCCATGCCGTTGCCCCACGAGACGTCTTCGTCCGACGCATAGCGGAACTGAGGCTGCGTCCAGGCTGCCGCCCAGCGGCGCAGTGTCGGCAACTCGTCTTGCGGCGTCCGCGCTCCGCCGATCGGCGCGTAGCCGTATTGGATGGCGTAGTAGTCGTACGGACCGAAGGTCGTTTGGAAGTAGCCGCCTTGGCGAGTGCCTTTAGGCCACAGATTGATCGGCGAATACTCCATTACCGAGTTCGCGACGCCGTGTGCGCGCACGAAATTCGGATCCTGGAGTTGGCGGGCCGTATACGCCTCCGAGCCAATAAAGTTGTGGCGCAGGCCGAAGTCATGTCCCGACTCATGCAACACAATGGACTTGAGAAACTCGTTCGAGAACCGCTCCGGAACGGCGTAGCCGTTTGCGGCACCCACAATGGCGAGCGCGGATATCCCAAAAGTGTAATTGGAGCGCTCTCCCGAGAGGTATTCGTTTGCGCCCAGAGCGGACAACCTAGCCCGCGAGGGGGCGCCGTCCGCTGCAGCATCCGCAACCTGCGGCTGGACGAGCACGGGGTAGTCGAACTTGCCAAAACGCATTAAATCGCTATCGATCACGATGCCGCTCTTGATCATTTCGCCCGTGTACGGATTATACAGGAGCTGCGCTTCGGCAAACCCACCTTGTTTTTCCGAGAGCCAGCGCACTACGTTATAGCGAATGTCGTCGGGGTCGAAGGACGGATCGGTGGGTTGGTCCTTCACGATGACGGCATTCGGCACGCCTATTCTTGAAAAAGGGCCGTTCCACGCGAGCAGTGCTTCGCGGACCGGCTGGCGATAGCGCGCCGGGATCGTGTTGCTTAAATAATAGGTCACCGGGTGCCCGGGTTTGAGGTTCCAGCGAGCGATGTAATTGAGGTCCTTTGAGAACGTGTTGTCGCCGCTGAAATTGAGATGGCCGTTTTCAAAATACCCGACGCGCTCGTCGGCGATTCGGGGCATGTACGATTGGTCTTCGGGAAGCGTCGCGATGTCGTACTGCATTTTAATAGCGATGTTTCTGGCGTCCGGCACCGTATCGATAAACATCGGATTTGCCGTGCTACGACTGCTGCTGATCTTGCCGGTAGGCGCCCATCGGATTGAGTTGACGGCCGCCATTGAGCTCGGTCAGCAGATCCGCTACGTCCGTCACGTCCTGGAGAAATGGCGAAGCATCGAAGACGACATTGCCGGTTTTCGAATCTTCGCTGAGGACTTTGGCGATACCGACCACGGTGGAAGTGGTGCCTGCGGCCACAGAAAGGGCGTCGGGCGTTCCGGGTTTCGCTAAAAACACCGTACTCGGCATAAGCACGGCCACGTGATTGTCATGGCGCTCGAAACGCAGGATGCGACAGTTCTGCAAATCGGTCAATCCCGAGAACAGGCCCTGGCCGATGCCATTGATGGGTACGCCCAGCTCGACATAATCTTTTCCGAGCTGTTGAGGGGTCAACTCGAGTGCGACTTGACCGTCCTTACGCCAAATCGTAAAGAGGCCGCGCTGTGCCGTCGCGCCGTCGATAAATTTCTCATACGGAACGCCGGTGCTCGCCGGAGTCGGCGCTGCGGCCGGCGCAGGAGCGGTTTTTTCTGCGGCTGGGGCGACTCCGGTCATCGCTAACGCAAGTATGGCGCCCAAGAAAAGACGTGTCATTGTTCCACCTTAAATAACAGGAAGAGGGGCGCTCGATAGCGCCCTCCGATCTCGTTCCACCGATTATGCTGGAAATTCCGCGGTTACGCCTTCAAAATGACCTCAAAATTCAGGCGATCAACGGCTAACGCTCGTATACCCACCGCATAATACCGCCTGCAAGTACGCGGTGCTCGATCGGATGCAGCCTTTCCGCAACGGCGGCTTCGCTCTCGCCGGGGGGCAGCGCCAAGGGTTTTCGGACGAGCACGCGGCCACGATCGAACGACTCTGCGAGCATGTGCGCTGTCGCTCCGGTCCATGCGGAGCCGTCGCGCAGAGCATCACGAATGGCGTGCCCGCCTCGGTATGCCGGAGTAACCGAGCCGTCGGGAAATCCCACGTCGTTGCGCAGCTGGTCGTGCGGCAAGAAGGCGGGATGGATGTTGATCGTGTCGGGAAACCGCGCGACAAAGTGTGGATCGAGTACATGCATCCAGCCCGCGAGTACGACGAGCTCGGGGTCGAATGCGCTCAGAGCCTTCAGTAAGCGACGATCGTACAAAGCTCGCGATGCGTCGGAACGCACCCAGGGAATCGAGACCGCTTCGACGCCCGCCGCGTGCGCTCGCTCAAGCGCACGCGCCTCGGCCACGTTTGAGACCAGCGCGAGAACGTGCAAAGGCAATCGTCCCTGTGTCGCCGCGTCCAAGACTGATTGCGCGTTGGTTCCATTTCCCGAAGCGAGGACGACCGTCCGGCGTTTTTGAGACGTCCACGTGCTCTTTGCAAAGCGCTCGGCGATGAATGATCCGGCGTGCTCGATGTAATAAGCCACGAGTGCTTCTTCCCCGACCGCCGGAATCAGCGCGCGCGCGTAGCCTTTGCGCCGAAGTAACGCTAGGGCGCCGACCAAGATATTTGGCCCGAGACCCGGCGTGCCGCGAAATTCCGACGCAACGCCGAACGGCCCGAAAATGCCTACGTCGTCCGACGCGCCGGTCGCGCGCAACCATGCAAATGTCAGCCCCCGCGGCGCGAAGGCTGCGAACGCCGCGAACTCGTTCTTGCGACGCGCGATAAGATTGTTTCCCGCAAAGGCTTCCGAGCTCCACGTCCCACCGAAGCGTTCATCGATCCAGGCCAAAAATGCGTCCGGCGCCGATCGCACCGTTTCCATCTCAAATCCGGCCGACTCGATGTTGCGTAACGCGCACGCGAGCGCATCCTCGTCGAAGCGCTCGGCTTGCAGATCGACGAGCAAGTTGACCATGTCGTCCACGTTAGCGAACGGCGATCTTACGCATGAACGACTGAGGCCGGCTCGTCACCGACACGATTCTCAATCCATCCCACCACGCGCGCGCCGGACACCGCGTCTAAGGCGGCCTGCGCTTGCGTGAACGGGACGACGAGCGTGTACCCGATCCCCATATTGAAGGTGCGATATCGTTCGATGGAATCGAGGTTTCCTCGCCGACAGAGCTCCGCAAAAAGCGGTGGAACCGGCCAGCGCGCTTGTTCGAAGATCGCCTTCACGGCGGGCGGTAGCGTGCGTGGAACGTTTTCGAGCAACCCGCCGCCCGTGATATGCGACATCGTTTTGACCGTTGCGACGCGTTGAATGGCGCGAACGTCAAGCAAATACGACGGGTGCTTCGCCAGAAGAGCATCCGCAAAGGTGGTATCCGCGAAGGCCGCCGACAATTCTCCTTGGTCGATAAGCGCTCTCGCGAGCGTGTAACCATTGGTGTGCAAACCAACGGACGGTAAGCCGATGATCGCGTCGCCCGCTTCGACGGTTTCCGCGTTCGGTACCTCAGACCGATCGACCACGCCAACGATCGTGCCGGCAAGGTCGAAGTGACCCGGGCGGTAGAGTCCCGGCATCTCGGCTGTTTCTCCGCCGAGCAGCGCACACATATTTTCCCGGCACGCCGCATGGCATCCGCGCACGATCTGCGCGGCGACTTCCGGGTCGAGTTTGCCCACAGCGAGATAATCCAGAAAAAACAATGGCGTAGCGTTGACGACCAGAATGTCGTTCACGCAATGATTGACCAGATCTGCACCCACGGATCCGTACCGCTTCAAGTGCGCGGCAATGAGAATTTTGGTTCCCACGCCATCGGTCGAAGCAGCCAGCGCTCGCGAAGAATCGCCCGGAAGAGCGAATAATCCACCGAATCCACCGAGCGCATCCAGCTGGTCGGGGTGGCGCCAACCCTGCGTCACATCTTTGTAGCGAGCAACAGCCTCGTTGCCCGCAGCGATATCGACCCCCGCGCGCGTATAAGCGTCGCTCACGCAGGTTGCGATTCATGTTGAAGACAAACCATATCATCCGCCATAGCGGCAGCAGTAGTTCACCCTATCGAAAGGTTCACCATGCAAGTTCGTGTCGTTCAAGATGCGCCCACCGCCGTGC
>JALYVW010000123.1 GCA_030853005.1 Vulcanimicrobiota bacterium | reverse complement strand
GACGGTGGAGCTCCTCGTGGATCGCTAGCCAATTATCAGCACTGACTTTGTTTGGGCAAATCTTAGCGCGGGTCTCCGGAGCAAAAATCTCCGCGCCGCCGCCGTTGACATTATCGAGGCCGGCTTCTTTGAGCGTCGTGATCATCTGCGCGAACGACATACGATGGCGTTTGGCCATGTATTCGATTTCCGCAGCCGTGAACAACGAGAGTTGCACATGCGGTGCGCGCGCCTTAAAGCGCCGCATCAGCGGCAGCCAATAATCGAGCGACAGCTGTCGCGGATCGTGGCCTCCGACGATGTGGAGCTGATTGAAGTTGGTCCCGGTCTCAAACGCTTTATCGAATACCTCGTCCGCAGGCATCCGCACGACGCGATCTTTCTCTTTAAATTCATCCACGGCAAACGCGCAGAACTTGCAGTTCGCGTAACACACATTGGTGGAGTTGATGTAGCGGTTGAGCACGTAGTACACGTTCTTGCCGCTTTTTCGCTCCTTTTGTGCACGCGCCAAACGCCCGAGCGAATGAATATAGGGCGTGCGAAACAGCGCGAGGCCGTCGTCAAACGAAAGCGGGACGCCCTCTTCGATTTTGCGTTCGATGATTTTCAGTGCGGGTTCCATGATGCTGCGTGCTTCGCACTCCCGGGCGTGCGCCCCCTTTTAGCTTCCGGTGGCGAAAAGGTCGGCTTGGCCGCCATCCTTACCCAAGCGGCTCGCGATCTGTTCGAGCTCTCCAAGACCGATGTTGATGCGGCGGGGTTTCGTGCCTTCATGCGGCCCGACAACTTTAAACTCCTCAAGCTGCTTCATTAGTCGTACCGCACGCGGATGTCCGATAGAGAACTGCGACTGTAGCGCGGCCGTAGACGCATAGTTGCTCTCGATGATGAACTTCGCAGCATCGAAACACAGTGGGTCCGTATCCTTTTTCGCACCGCCGTCGTCGTCGAGCGGGGTGACCTCGACGTCGAGCAAGTTATCGGGGCGCGCCTGCTTCGCCCAAAAGTCGACGAGTCGGTTTACCTCGGAACCGGTAATCAATGCACCCTGCGCGCGTACCGGCTTCGGCGCGTCGATCGGTAAATACAACATGTCGCCCCGACCCAGCAGCCGCTCCGCGCCGGCTTGATCCAGAATCGTGCGCGAATCCACTTGCGAACTCACTGCGAACGCGATGCGCGAGGGAATGTTCGCTTTAATGAGGCCGGTGATCACGTCGACAGACGGCCGTTGCGTGGCGACGATCAAGTGAATTCCGACCGCTCGCGCGAGCTGCGCGATTCGCATAATGGACGTTTCGACTTTAGATGGTGCAACTAACATGAGGTCGGCGAGTTCGTCGATGATCACGACGACGTAGGGCAATTTCTCTTCCGGATACTTCGCGTTGTATTCTTCGATTTTGCGAACGCCGGCTTTGGCAAGGCGCTCGTAGCGCGAATCCATCTCCTTGGTCATCTCGAAAAGCGCGCCAGCCGCCATGCGCGCGTCGATGATGACCTCCTTGATGAGGTGCGGAATACCGTTGTAGACGGTCAGCTCGACGCGCTTGGGGTCGATCATCAACATCTGCACTTGATCGGGCGTCGCGCTCACGAGCAGCGATGCGATGATCGTATTCAAGCAAACCGATTTACCAGAACCCGTCGCGCCGGCGACGAGTAAGTGCGGCATCTTGCCGAGGTCACCGAACACGGGCCGCCCCGTAATATCTTTGCCGAGCGCCATCCAGAGCGGCGGCACCTGGCCGCGATTGGGTAACGCCTCAAAAATCTCGCGTATCGCAACGATCGAAATCGTCGCGTTCGGCACCTCGATGCCGACGGCGGATTTTCCGGGGATCGGTGCCTCGATGCGAACGCTCGTGGCCGCGAGCGCGAGAGCGATATCGTCCGCTAGTGACGCAATACGCGAAATCTTGACGCCGCGCTCGGGACTACTGGAAGATACACTGGCCTCGTTTGGCGTCGGCGGCAAAGTCGTACACATCGAACGCGGCCCCTCGATTACGCGGTACGAGCTGAAACCCGAGCGCGTGTTGTCGTCGAGAACCTGTGCTTGTGCCGGATCAAATAACGAGAGATCCGGCAGTCGGTACGTGCGTTCACCGGCCAACGGCGCTTCGTATTCTCCGACGATCGGAGGCCCTTGGGCGTGCTTGCGTTCGAGTGGCTCTTCGTCGAGAACCTCGGCCCGCGGATCTTCGACAATGATCGGAGCTGGCGGTACGTAAGGCGCTATCCGCGCAGCTGGCGTTTCGTCAAAGACGGTTTGCGACGGAACCGCGCTCCGAACCGGCGGTTCGGGAAGGGCGAACGCCTCGCGCACCGAGCCGTGTCCGGTCGGCAGTGACATCCGAATTTTGGGGACGCGGAGGCTGCGGACCAACACGACGAGCAAGCCGATGAGCTTCTTCACCGAGACATTGCTGATCCAGATTGCGAGCAGGATGGACGCCAGAACCAAGACGATTCGCGCGCCGACGACGCCCAGCAGCGCACTGCAGGCTTGCCAGACCCCAGACCCAAGCCATCCGCCGCGTCGCGCGAACGCGGCGTCGGCGATAATGAAATACCCCAAGGAGGCGAGGCCGAGCGTCGCCATCATGCGGGGCACGTTGATTTCCAAGAAGATAATTGCGCCGAACAAGGCGACGAGGACCGGGAAAAGCGGCGCCGCGGCTCCAAAGAGTGCGTGCAGGGCGCGCGATGTTGCCGAGCCGACGATCCCCGCGTGCGATGGCGATATGGCGAGCGCGATTCCGAAGAGGACGGCAACTCCGATCGCGGTGATACCGGCGATCTCAAAGTTTAGTCGCGTCTTCGCAGTCGCCTTACGGCGTACGCGTGCCATGAAAGTGTTTTTTCGTCATCACGTCAGGAGTTCATTTGACCGCGCCAACCATCGTCGTCCTCGAGGGAGATCAAACCGGCCAAGAATTGCTCGCCGAATCGCTGCGCGTTCTCGACAAGTCGGTCATCGACATCGAACTGAACTTCGAGAATTACGATCTTTCGCTCGAGCGCCGGCGCGAAACGGGCAACGCCGTGGTGTACGAAGCCGCGCAAGCCATGTGCCGCTCGGGCTACGGCCTCAAGGCGGCGACCATCACGCCGGAAGTGAGCGGGGACGTGGGTTCGCCAAACGCCATTCTCCGTAAAGAAATCGGCGGCAAAGTCATCGTTCGGACCGGGCGAAAACTCCCGCGGGTCCGTCCCGTTGCTGGGATTCACGCCCCGATCTCGGTGGTCCGGATGGCCGTCGGCGACGCTTATGGAGCCAAGGAATGGCGCGAGGGCGAGGGAGCGGACGAAATGGCGTACCGGACCGAGGCGATCTCGCGCGGCGTCTGCCGGGCAGTTTCCGAGTACGCTTTCGTCCACGCGGCCAAGATGGGAGCCAAGGTCTTCGGGGGGCCTAAATACACGGTGAGCCCGGTCTACGAGGGGATGTTAAAGGAAGAGATGGACGCCGCTGCCGGCCGCCATCCCGAGGTGCCCTACGAGCCCCAGCTGATCGACGCTACCTACGCTCTCCTACTAAGCAATGCAGGCGACCGCCCGCTCGTTATTCCTTCGCTGAACCGCGACGGAGACTGCCTCTCGGACCTCGTGATGCAGCTCTTCGGGTCGATCGCGGGGGCCGAGTCCACGCTGCTTGCCTTCGACGCCGACCTTCGCCCTTCGGTCGTTATGGCCGAGGCACCCCACGGCACGGCCCCTCGCCTCTTCGGGAAAAACGTGGCCAACCCGATGGCCATGATCCTTGCCACCGGAGCGCTCCTCGGGTATGTCGACGACAAGCGCGCGCAAAACGCGTCCCGAGCCATTTATGAGTCGACGCTCGAGGCCGTTCACGAGGGCGTCGCGACGGCCGACCTCGGCGGGAGCGCCTCGACCTCCGAATTCACCGACTCGGTCATCGAGGGGGTACAGCGCAAACTCGACGTTTGGTCCACTCTGTAGAGTTAGCGTTACTTTCAGGCGACCTGCAAAAAAACGGACAAAGGTTTTCTCACGCGCGTTTCTAAGACTCCACGACCGGGTTCCCCGCGTAAGCGGGAGCGCTTGGCATATGCCTATCTCCAGGTAACTAGGAGAC
>JALYVW010000052.1 GCA_030853005.1 Vulcanimicrobiota bacterium | reverse complement strand
TCGTCGCCACCTTTGCCGCCATCCCCCCTGGGGCGGTCCGGGACGCGTTTCTATCGCCGGAAGCGCGTGACGCGACCCGCGTTTCGTTCGCGGCATCCGCGCTCGCGGTAGCCGTGGCCTCGTTTCTCGGCGTGCCGGGCGGCTATGCGCTTTCCCGAGCTCGAGGCGCTGGCCGGGCCTTCGCCTTGTTCGTCCTGGCGCTGCCGCTCGCTTTTCCGCCGGTGGCTTCGGGAATTATTTTGCTGCAGCTCGTAGGAGCCAATGCTCCGGCCGGGATCTTTCTCGCCACCCACGGCGTGCGATTCGTCGATACGCTCGCGGGTGTCGCGCTCGCGGAATTTTTCGTGGCAGGCTCTTTTGTGGCGATCGCGTCGACGGCCGCCTTTGCCACGCTCGATCCGGTGTATGACGCCTCGGCGCGAACGCTCGGCGCGGGTGATGCGCGCATTTTCCTGCGTATCGCGCTGCCGCTTGCCGCCCCAAACATCGGGGCCGGCATCTTGCTCGCGTGGATGCGCGCGCTTGGGGAATATGGCGCCACGTCGGTCGTTGCGTATCGCCCAGCTTCGCTGCCGATCGCACTCTACACCGCCCTGTCCGCGCAAGGCGTTCGCGCATCGCTCGCACTTGCATACGGGTTCATCGTCCTGGCGGCAATCGTGGTCGCCCTGCAATGGGCGCTCCGCCGGCGTGTCGTATAGCCGCTCCCTATGACCGTTATCGATCGCCTCTTGGCTCCGGATTCCACTTTTCAGAAACGGTTTTTCTTTCTGGCGAAACGCTTCGTCGCCGGAGAAACGATCGAGAGTGCAATCGCCGCCGTGCGCGCGCTCAATGCCCAGGGAATGTCGGCCACGCTAGATTTTCTCGGCGAAGACGTGCTGGAGCGCGATGCGGCGTTAAAAACGCGCGACGCGTACTTCGAGATGCTCTCGGCAATCAAGGCAGCCGGCGTGGACAGTAACGTTTCGGTCAAACTCACGGCCATGGGCTTACTCGTCGACGAAGCCTTCGCGCTCGACAATCTGAAGTCGATCCTGGATCGTGCGAAGTCGAACTCCGACCCATTCGTCCGCATCGACATGGAGGGCAGCCCCGTTACCGATGCGACTCTGCGCGTGTTCGAGCAGGCCTTTCGTTCGCATCAAAACGTCGGCCTCGTGCTTCAGGCCTATCTGCGCCGAACCACACAGGACGTCGCACACGCGATCGAGATCGGCGCGAGAGTCCGCCTCTGCAAGGGCGCGTACAACGAGCCGCAAGACATCGCGTACAAAGACATGCCCGACATTCGCGACCACTATCTGGTGCTGGCCAAAGATTTGCTGATCCGAGGAAATTATCCCGGAATTGCCACGCACGACGTGCGCCTCATCCACGCCGTCGAAGACTTTGCCAAGGCCAACAGCATCGACCCGACCCGCTTTGAATTCCAAATGCTCTACGGCGTCCGTCCGGAGGTACAACGTCGTCTCGTGCGCGACGGCTACCGTCTGCGTATCTACATCCCGTTCGGAACGCATTGGGCCGGATATTTCTACCGCCGCGTCGCCGAACGCAAAGAAAACGCGCTCTTTGCCTTGTCGAGCATGTTCTCACGCTAATATCATGAGGGCGGTCATACAACGTTGCCTGCGCGCAGATGTGCGCGTGTCGGGCGAAATTCGGGGGCACGTGGAGCGAGGGTTCGTCATCTTGTTGGGCGTCAGCGTGGACGATACGACCGAAGACGCACGGGTGATGGCCGAGAAAGTTACCAACTTACGCGTCTTCGAGGACGCCGGCGGCCTGATGAACCTCTCCCTGCGCGACGTCGCCGGCGGCGTGTTGCTCGTGTCGCAGTTCACGCTGCTCGGAGACGCTCGCAAAGGCCGACGCCCTTCATTCATTGCCGCGGCGCGCGAGGACGTGGCAAAACCGCTCTACGAACGCGTTGGCGAACTCTTGGAGCGCGAGACAATTCCGGTTGAATACGGCGTTTTCGGGGCGGATATGGAAGTAGAACTCGTCAACCATGGACCCGTGACGATTCTGCTGGATACGAAAAAGACGTTTTAGCCGCTAGGCGTCGGGCAATCGCTCTATGCGCACGATCTTATCGCTCTCGACCAACCTCGCGAGCACGTCGAATCCGGCGTACATTGCGCCGAAAACCGTAAAGTCGCGATCGAGATGCAACTGCGGCGAGAGCGTAATATAAAATTCCGATCCGGCGGAATCGCGGATGGCGTGGGCGTTGGGCGGATCGGTGTAATTAAGGCCCATCGAAATGACGAAGCTCCCCTGTTCGAGCGGGTTTTCTTCAGCCGGAATCGTGTACTTCACGTCGGAGTTTCCGTCGACGCCTCCGCCGGTTTGGACCACAAAATCCGGCACGATGCGAAACCACGGATTGTTGTCGTAGTAGCCTGCATCGGAGAGGTTGAGAAAATTCTCAACCGTGAGCGGTGCCCATTCTGGATAAAGTCGCAGGTAGAGGTTGCCCTTGGTCGTCACGATACGAACTCGCGGGTGCGCGCCCGGCTGCGGTTCGGTGAAGCGAGCTAGCGAGTTTGCGTCGAGCATGGGTGCATACAGCGCGCGCTGCGCAGACGGCGCGGCCGGTTGCACGGTTACCGGCGAACGCGGGAGTGCCGCAATACGCTCGTACGGATCGGGTCGCGCTTGGGGCAGGCGAATGACGGTGGGGATGGATTTGAGATGTTCCGTTGCCGGCTCCTTGCGTAAGGTCCGAATCGATTCGAGAGCCTGTTCCGCTACCCGCCACGACGAATCGTGCGCGACCGCGTTCTGTAACGTGGCAATAGCGTCGGGATTTTTCACACGGCCGAGCGCGCGAATGCCCTCGATGCGCACCGTTTCGTCCCGATCGCCGATTGCAGAGATCAACAGCGATCGTGGAACGCGGTACGCATACCCGCGCATTATCGTCCACATGATGTGCCATCGCACGAAGCCCGATCGTTCGCGCCGGAACGCTTTCTCCAAGATCTGCGAAATGACGAACGTTCGATGCGAATTGGCGAACGCGTTGTACGTTTCTGCCGCGCGAGCCCGGAGGACCGGGCTGCGAGACTCCAGCAACGTGGACGCGATGGGTCTTAAGGCTCGATGCTCCTGGTCGTCCGAAAACGCGCCCGCAGACTCGTAACGATCGATCGCATCTAGAGCCGCCGCCTGGCGCGCCTCGCCACGTCCGGCACCGGCCAACGCGGCGCGAATAACGGCTTCGGCCGACGAGGGATCATGCAAGAGGCCCAACGCGTAGATCACCATCGCGCTCACGGCTGGGTGTGCGTCTGCAAGATGCTTCATCAGCGGTGCGACGCCAGCGCGCTGTCCGGTTCTCCCGATGGCCAAGGCCGCGCGCGCGGCGATGCGGGGGTCGCGACTGTTCAAGAGGTCGGCTAGGGTACCGTCACCAAGCGAGCGGTTACTTTCTAATTGAACGATCCGCGCGTCCACGGTCATTGCGGGCGGCGATATGGCCGATGTAGCCAGTAACAGGGCGAGGGCGCCAAGCGCTAAGCCCATGGTTGCCTTGACCAAAACAATACCAACTTTCCGGGGCGAACTTGCGTTCTAGTATATGGAGCATGAGATTGCCGTCCTTCTGGGGCGGCCCTAAGAACCGAGGAATAGCGAAAACTATGAGCACCCCAAACACCCCGCAGCCCAAAAAAGCGGGCGGCATGACCGTACGCGAAGCCGGCCAAAAAGGCGGCGAAAGCGTCAAGAAAAAATACGGGCCCGAATTTTACGAGCAGATCGGACGCAAGGGCGGCGAGGCGACCAAGCTGGCGCACGGCCACGCGTTCTATGAAGAGATCGGGAAAAAGGGCGGCAAGAAGGGCGGCGAGGCCACCCGCGATCGCTATGGCCCGGATTTCTACGAAAAGATCGGCCAAAAAGGCGGACAGAAAGTGAAAGCCCTCATCGAGGAAGGCAAGCGCGCTGCTGCGGCAGCGGCGGCCCAGCTCGAAAAGGAAAAGCGCGCGAGCTAAAGTGCGTGCGATCAGTTTGACCGCGGCGGCTCTGGCTGCTGCGGTCGCACTATCCGGGGGCCGCGGCGCGGCCCTCGTCATTCCCCCTCCGTCCACCCCGGAACCCGACCGGCACGCCGTTACCCCGGCACCGGAACCGACCCTCGGCAACGCATCCGCGTTGCCGTTGAACTCGAGTCTCTTTTTCGTTCTTGACGACCCGATCAGCTCCCGGACGTCGAGCCGCGGAACTTTCGCACGAGCTCATCTGCGCGACCCTATGATCGTGGCGGGCGAAACGATCGCCCCGGCAGGCACCCCGGTGCAGATCGAGATCCTCAAATCCGATCGCGCGAAGATGGGGAACGTCGATGGATCGGTGGACATTTATTTCGAACCGTTGGTGCTGCCGTCGGGGGTAAAGCTTCCGCTGCGCACGCCAACCGAACACATCGACGCGCATCTCGCCGCCGGGCGAGCCTATACCCGGGGTGTCACGGACACGATCGGCGACATTTTTATCCCCTATCACGTGGCCTATCGTATGCTGCGAAAGGGTATCGAACTGGACCTCCGGCCCGGCACGGTCGTGCGCGCCCGCACCGCGGCGATCGTGGGATCGCGAGCTGGTCGCGTGGTGATTGCGACGCCTCCGCCCTTCGACCTCAATGTCGATAAGCCGGCGCCAAACTTTCCCTTGCACGCGCTCGCCGAGCCCGTGGGAGTGCCGCCGATTCCGACGAAGCACCCCAAACCGGCCACGCCTTCACCGGCCGCAACCGCTCCTCCGTAACTTCAAGGAGTTCACATCGTGATCGAACGCCTTCGTATTCCGGCGCTGCTTTTTGCTTTTGCGCTCACCGCGCTTCCCAGCGCCGCCGCAACCACATTGTCCGCCAGTCCGCACGGTGCGGAGGCGAACTTCGTCGTCTCCGCGCAGCAGCGGTTGAGCGCACTCTATCCGACCGCCGACGCCGCCGAGAAAGCCGGCTACATTCGTTACAACAACGAAGACAAAACGGGAGCGATCAGCTACGCGAACACCCAGTGGACGGCGAGTGACCTCGACCATCCGAGCCAACTGTGGTACGACGTTGCCGGACGCCTCTTGGGGGCCGACTACACGCGACCCTATTCGGTGAACGGGGTCAAGGCGCCGATTCCCAAAATGTGGGGCCTCGATGCCAAACGCTGGTTTAAGTATCCGGGCCACGTCCACTACGTGTACAAAGACGCCGCCGGTGCGATGGTCTACGGGCATGGCATGAAAACGTCCAAATACGTTGCCGCCGGCGGCAGCGTTACCGATCCGCAGGGTCAACCCCTAACGACGATTACACCTGTCAAAGATGCGGCCAGCATCACGCACGTGTTCGTTTTTCCGGACATGTGGGACGTAGAGCTCTGGGTTGTGCCCAATCCCCTGGGCGCATTTGCGGAGAAAAATCCGCTGGTTCATCCCTCGAAAGATGCGAAAGGCGAGATGTAATCTCGCCTCTTACTCGTTAGACCAGTAGTCCTTTAGCGCTTTTCCGCGCGAGGGATGTCGTAACTTGCGCAGCGCCTTCGCCTCAATCTGGCGAATGCGCTCGCGGGTTACGCCGAACTCTTGGCCCACCTCTTCCAGCGTGCGCTGGTGTCCATCTTCCAACCCAAATCGTAAGACCAGCACCTTGCGTTCGCGCTCGGTGAGATTTTGCAAGACGTCCTGCATCTTTTCTTTGAGCAACATCACAGAAGCGGCTTCGGCGGGCGCGACGGCCTCCTGGTCCTCGATGAAGTCCCCGAGATGCGAGTCTTCCTCTTCGCCGATCGGCGTCTCTAAAGAGATCGGCTCCTGGCTGATCTTGATGACTTCGCGCACCTTTTCGGGCGTCAGGCCCATCTCGGTGGCAATTTCTTCCACCGATGGATCGCGGCCGAGCTCTTGCAAGAGTTGGCGCGAAATTTTAATCAGTCGGTTGATCGTTTCAACCATGTGGACCGGAATGCGAATGGTGCGCGCCTGGTCGGCGAGCGCGCGCGTGATCGCCTGGCGGATCCACCACGTCGCGTACGTGGAAAACTTGTAGCCTTTGCGGTAATCGAACTTCTCGACGGCGCGAATCAGGCCCAGATTGCCCTCTTGAATGAGGTCCAGAAAGAGCATGCCTCGGCCAACGTATTTTTTGGCTATCGAAACGACGAGGCGTAAATTCGCTTCCGTGAGTTGGCGTTTGGACTCGTAGCCCATGGTCACGATCAGCTGATCGGAGGTGCCATTTTTTGAGAGTTCTTGCTCGCCGGCTTCGATGGCCATTGCTAGGCGTTTCTCATCATCCATGGACAACAGCGGTACGCGTCCGATTTCCTTGAGATACATGCGGACGGGGTCGTCCAACGCGACGCCGGCGGGAATGACTTCTTCTTCGCGCTCGTCCGATGTCTCGCGCTTTTCGTCTTTTTGCTCGTCCATGATCTCGATGCCGAGACCCGAGATCTCTTCAAATAGTTCGTCGATCTGCTCGGGGCTGACTTCTTCGACTGCATCGAAGGCCGTATTGATTTCTTCGTACGTCAAAGAGCCGCGCTTTTTGCCACGTTCGATGAGTTTTTTCTTTACTTCATCCAGCGTGACCGCCGGCTGCTCGATGGTTGCCGCGCCTCCCGCGGAGCTCTTTTTACGCGCCATACTTTCCTATTTCACCCCCTTTCCTATTTTTTTAATCGCACGACAAGTGCGTCATATTCCAGGCGCAATCCCGCTTCCACGGGCCGGCCTGCCATGACGAGTTCATCTATTTGGTGGGACAACTCTTGATAACGCTTTTTTTCGTCCTCCAGTTGCAGCCTTTCGACTACTCGCTCCAAATGCGCCTTGCGCGCGTCCGAGTCCGCATAGCGCACGGTCGAGCTGCGGTCTCCTTGCCCCAGGGCCGCGAGCACTCCCGCGCTTTCCGGGTTATCGGCAAAGAGCGCGAACACATCCACGGTTGCGTGCAGGGCGGCCGCATGCTCGCGAAGGTGCCCGTAAATTTCTCGGTAGCGGTCGTTGCGAAAGCGGTCGGGCGGGATGCGGTCCCGGTACTCTTCGATGAGGGTGGGATCTTCCAGCATGATCGCAAGGGCCTCTCGCTCGAACGACATCGGCGCGGCCGCAACCGACGTGTGGCGCGAACCCGCAGTCTGGCGCGGACCGAAATTTCCGGCGTTCGCGAGAAATCGGCTATTCCGGAGGTCGTCAATGTTGACCTTTAGGCGTCCGGCAACGTAGACGCGCCACTTGTCCCATTCAGCGCGCGGCGTCATTTGCTGGATCAGCGACTCGGCGCGCCGAGCCACGAGAGACGGGCTCGCGAACCCGGATTTGAGCACATCGATCTGTGGGTCCAGCTTAAATTCGATCGATGGTTTTGCATCTTGCAAAAGCTTTGAAAATTCGGCGGCTCCGCGATTGCGCACGAAACTGTCGGGATCTTCGCCCTTGGGGAGAATGACGATGCGCACGCTCGAGCCCACGTGCTCGATGGCGGTGGTCGCAACGTCAATGGCTTTCGTGGCGGCGTTTTCTCCAGCGGTGTCGCCATCAAAACACAAAAAGACGTTATCGGCGTACTTATGCAATTCCGTGGCCTGCCCTTGCGTAAACGACGTACCGAGCGCGGCGACGGCGTTTTCGAACCCGGCTTGGTGCAAGGCGATGCAGTCGAGATAGCCCTCGACGACGATGGCCGTGCGGTTGTCCTGGGTCGCGCGCTTGGCAACGTTGAGCGCAAAAAGATAGCGGCCTTTCGTGTAGACGGGTGTCATCGACGTATTGAGGTATTTTGGTTCGCCCTCGCCGATGGCGCGGCCGCCGAACGCGATCACCTCGCCGGTCGTTGCGTATGTCGGAACCATCAAGCGGTCGCGATAGAAATCGTAGTAGCCGCCGCTCTGGCGCGTCTTCACGAGCCCAGCCTTTGCAGCCAAGACGAGGTCGACACCTTCGCGCGTCAGCTCGGCGGTCAGAGCGCTCCAGTCGTCCGGGGCGTAGCCGATATGAAAGCGCTCGATTGTCGAAGGCGTGAAGTTCCGATGCTCGCAATAGGCGCGAGCGCGAGTACCCGCATCCGAGGCAAGCATCCGCTCGAAAAACGCGGTCGCAATACGATTGGCATCGTAAATCGCTTCACGCTCGCTGCGGCGCCTTTGCGACTGACCGTCTTCGTTCTGCACTTCGATTCCGGCGCGCGCCGCCAACATCCGCACGGCCTCGGGAAACGGAATGTTCTCGAGTTTTTCGACGAAGGTAATGACGTCGCCGCCGGTGCCGCAGCCGAAACATTTGAAGAAGCCGCGGTCCGCATGCACGTGAAACGACGGCGTCTTTTCCGCGTGAAAGGGGCACAAACCAACGAGATCCTTGCCACGCTTGCGCAAGGGCACGTACTGCCCTACGAGCGCCGCAATGTCGACGCGCGCGTGAATCTCACGGGTAACTGAGGAATCGAAACGCATACGAGTGATGGAGTTGATTCGGTGCTCTCGGCGAAGAGGCCCTGGGTGAAGCGGATATTTGACCCTATCCACCACTTCATCGAACTTTCGGCTGCGGAAGCGCGCCTGCTGGACACGCCGGTCTTGCAGCGGCTCCGGAGATTGCGCCAGCTCGGGCTCGCCTATCTTGCATACCCATCGGCCGAACACTCGCGTTTCAGCCACGCCTTGGGGGCGCTGGCAATGGGAACGCGAGTTTTCGATGAGTTGGCTCGGCGAACGCCGGCGTTTGGCGACGAAGCGTCCCGCGCTTATCAACGCCGCCTCCTGCGTGCGGCGCTTTTGCTTCACGACATTGGGCACGGTCCGTTTTCGCATGCGTGCGAAGCCGTGCTCGGCATGCGACACGAAGAGCGCACGGGTGCGCTGCTCGCCCTTCCCGAGATGCTGGCGCATGTGGCCGATCTCGACGTGGATGGCGGCGACGTTCTCGACCTCATTCTTGGAGGAGCGAAAGTCCGGTATCCGGTTCTCGGCGAGATCGTAAGCGGTCCGAATCTCGACGCCGACCGCATGGATTATCTCTTGCGCGACGCCTACTTCACCGGCGTGGCGAACGGCCGTTACGACGCGGACCAACTTATTGGCTCGCTTCGCGTTTTCGACATTGACGGCAAGTTAGCGATGGGGATCGACCGTCGGGGCGTCGTGGCGCTGGAATCGTTCGTCTTGGCGCGCTACATGATGTTCGCGTCGGTGTACTTTCATCATACGACGCGGATGTTCGAACGGATATTACAGGACGTCTTGCGCGAATTGTGGCCAAATCCGCGTACGCTCGATCCGATCGGCGAATTCTTGCGCTGGGATGATTTCCGCGTCTTAAACGATTTGCGCGACGCCAGCTCGCCCGCGGCCAAGGCCCTGCGCGAGCGCGTTCGCGTCTACGCGGTCGCCGCGGAATTTAACGCCGAGAGAGATTTGCACGCATACGAAGCCTGCGAAACGGCGCTGCGCGCGCGGTGGGGCGATGCCGTCTGGGCAGACGCACAAGAACAGCTGCTCCATCGCCTGCCGTTGTCGGCAGATTCGGACAGTCAAACGGTGTGGGTCGGCACGAGCAGCGGAAATCTCCTCGATGCCCGCCAGGCATCGGACCTGATCGGAAAGCTTTCGGGGAAGGCCTATTGGCGTAAAATCTTCGTGGAACGCGCGACCGTCGACGTGGAACAAGCGCGACAAATCTGCCGGGACATCGTGCGCCAGAGCCAGGGGTGATCGGTCGCCCCGGCGCAGTTCCGCGTATGAATCGATTCGCCCGCGCCGCGCTTGCGGCAAGCTTCCTTATGGCTTTCGCCGCAGCCGCGCCCGCAGCGGCTCCCACGCCTTCGTCCTCTCCTTCACCCGCGGCTTCGCCGGCTACACAAGCTACGCCGGATATGTCCGGCGCGCCGAAAGCGCCGGAACCGCTTGCGCGGCCATACGGTCGCGGGCAAACATTCTACCACCCGACGCTCGTTGCGCCGTATCGATTCAAAGACACCGTCATTCGCGCGCGCTTTGATTTTCAGCGCGGGATCGTCTACGGCCACGAGACGGCAACGATCGTGCCAAAACGCTCCGGAGTAACCGCACTGCCTTTTCACGAGCTCGGTCTCACGTTTCGCTCGGTGACGGTAAACGGCCGCCCCGCCCCCTTTTCCCTCGACCCCGTACGCGAATACATCACCATTCGCCCCGCGCAACGGCTACGCGCCGGCCAACTCGTAGCGGTGGATTTTACCTATTCGGCGCGTCCGCAACGCGGCGTGTACTTTATCCGCCCCGATAAAGGCTATCCAAACCTAACGCCCGAGATTTGGTCTCAGGGCGAGGCGGTCGACAACCGCCGCTGGTTTCCAACGTGGGATGAGCCCAACCAAAAGACCCCCAGCGAACTCATCTTAACCGTTCCGCACGGATGGACGGCCGTTGGCAATGGCTATTTGCGCTCCCACACGCACCTCGGGACCCAAGACGTCTGGGACTGGCGCGCACCGGCTCCGAAATCCACCTACCTGATCGCTTTTGCGGCAGGGCGGTTCTCCGAAAATCACACGTCGCTCGGAAAGCTCCCAGTTGACTCGTACGTCCCGGCGCAGTACGCCAAATACAACGCGCTGTGTTTCGGGCGCACGAAAGACATCGTCGCGCAATTTCAAAAGCTGATCGGGATCCCGTTCCCCTGGGATAAGGAAGACCAAGTCGTCGCGCAGCGATTCACGTACGGCGGCATGGAAAACGCTTCGGTCACGATCCAAACCGACAACGCAATCCACCCGCCGATCGAGGACGTCCAATCGCCCTGCGACGGGCTCGTCGCGCACGAACTGGCGCATCAATGGTGGGGCGACGACGTCTCGCTCTCGGATTGGTCCAACACCTGGATTAACGAAGGCTACGCCACCTATTTTCAGGAGCTTTGGACGGAACATCATGACGGCGAGGCCGCCTTCGAACTCGAGCGGTATAATGCACAGCAAGCCTTCTTCGGCGAGACTCAGGAATATTTCCGGCCGATCGTCGACTATGTCTATAACGACCCGTTCGATCTGTTCGATGCGAGCGGCTATCCCAGACCGGGCCAAGTGCTCCACATGCTCCGGTACATGTACGGCGACGCGCGCTTTTTCGGTGCGTTGCACGATTACTTGCGAGAGTACCAGTACCGAAACGCCGACACCCATCAGTTTTTTATCGCGATCCAAAAATCGCTCGGTGCGAATCTTGATTGGTTCCAACAAGAGTGGTTTTACCGCGCCGGCTTTCCGAACTATACCGTCGCGCAAACCTACGATGCCGCAAAACAGACGCTCACCCTCGATATAACCCAGCACAATCACGACGGCAAACCTTTTCGGATGCCGGTCGTTATCGAAGCGTACGTAAACGGCACCGTTCGGCGCGTTCGGCCGACGATCGCGAGCAACCATCAAGTCGTCACCATGGACGGCGTAACGGTTAAGCCCGCCATGGTGCTCTTCGATCCCAACAACAACATCATGCGCCAACTCACCTTTAAGAAGAGCGTCGACGAGCTCGTCTATCAGAGCGAACACGCGGCGCACGTCGGCGATCGAATGTGGGCGCTAGAAAATCTCTCCGCCGTCGTGGGAAAAGATGCTCCGGCGGCTCTCGCTGCCATCGCAAAGATGGCAACCGCGGATCCATTTTACGGGGTACGCTCGCGAGCGATCTTCTTTGCCGCTCGCAAAGACCAATCGCCGGTCCTTGCCACGGGCCTTGCGGATGCAAACAAACGGGTCGTCATCGCCAGTCTCGGCGCCTCCGGCACGCTGAAGCATCCCAGCGCAACGGTCATAACGAGCGTCACGCGGTATACGGCAAACCCCGATCCATCGGTTGCCGGCGCAGCCTATGCCGCGCTCGGCAGCATGAAAGCCCCCGGCGCGTATGATGCGCTTGCGGCGGCGCTTTCGCGACATTCTTGGCGCGAGCAAATCGCCACTGGGGCGGTTCGTGGACTCGGAGCGCTCGGGGACGCGCGAGCCCTACCACTCCTGCGGGCCCGCACGGCATACGGCACGCCCGAGGGCGAGCGCAACGCGGCGGTTCTGTCGCTTGCGCGACTAGCTTTAAAAAACAAAAGCACCGCGGCAGTTCAACCGCTCATGATCGGCCTGGCTACGCACGATCCGTTGACCGGAGCGCGCCTGGCAGCGGTGAACGCACTTGGAATTCTGGGCGACCCCGCAAGTATTCCGGTGCTCAAGCGCATCGAGACGCGCGATCCGCAGCAAAGCGTACAAGGAAGCGCATGGAACGCCGTACTAACGATTCGCGACGCGCAAGCGCAGAGCGCCTATCGCCTCAAGCTCGCGGACTATCTCGCCAAGCACGGCGTAAAAACCAAAAAACCAATCTAGATCAGACCCACGCG
>JALYVW010000122.1 GCA_030853005.1 Vulcanimicrobiota bacterium | reverse complement strand
GGCTAAGGCCGGTAAGACCGACTTCCAGCGGCTGCGCGACCGGGCGATCATGGAGTTGCTCTACGCCAGCGGTATCCGCCGCGCGGAGCTCGTGGGCCTGAATTTGAGTGACATCGATCTCGACCGCCGGGTGATGCGCGTCATCGGTAAGGGCAACAAACAACGTACGGTATTTCTCAACCGGGCCGCCGCCGATGCCATCCGCACCTATCTGGGCGTCCGCCCGCGATCGACCGACGAAGCGCTGTTTCTCAGCCGCCTCAACACCCGCTTATCGCACCGCCAGGCGTGGGTCGTATTCCGCGACTTCGCGCAACTCAGCGGACTGCAAAAACACGTCACGCCGCATGTCATGCGGCACTCGTTCGCCACGCATCTGTTGGAAAATGGCGCGGATATCATGACCATCAAAGAGCTCCTCGGACACGAGAATCTTTCGACGACGCAAATTTATACCAACGTATCGCTCGAGCACATGCGCCGCAGTTACGAAGAAGCGCATCCGCGCGACCGGAGCGGCGAACGCTGATCCCGAACGCCCCGTCAGTGAAAGCATCCGCTCTTCTTCTTTCGGCCGTAGTTCTGACCGCATGCGCCTCGGAGCGGCCATCGTTCGAGCGTACCGGACAAATCGCTCCCGGCGGCGCGCTCACCGTGGTTAACTCGCGCGGCAACGTGAGCGTGTTCGCACCTTCGGTAGGCCAGCCGAAGTCCCAGTGGACGTTCCAGGCCTTCGGACCGGGAACCGTGCGCGTGGTACAGCGCGGGAACGTCGTTCGCATCGACACTCCGCAGGGCGGAAACGTGCGCGAGCTGGTGCGTTCCCCGAAAGGCGTGACGCTCAATGTATCGACGCATGACGGGGCCCTCCACGTCGAGGATGTAGACTCTATGGTTAACGCCACGGACGTTAACGGCGACATTAAAATGTTGGTGCCGGAGTATGCCAACGCAAAAACGGACGTAGGAAACATTTCGGTGATTTTTGGAAGCACGACGTGGGGCGGCACCCTGCACTTTTCAACGCGGAAGGGCGACGTGGAACTTTACGTCAACGAGAATGCCGCCGCGCGGTTGCACTTGCATACGGACCACGGAACCATTTTTACGGATTTCCCGCTGCACGGATCGTCGCACGGAACGAGCGAGACGATCGACGCTCCGATCAACGGTGGAGCGTCGCGAGCGATCGACGTGCGCGTGCGCGACGGGTCGATTCGCGTGCTCCAGCTCAAGCCACAGATCTAGCGCATCGCCTCTTTGGCCTTGATAAGCCTCACGATTGCATCGTTGTAGGGCGTGACTACGCCGCAGCGCCGGCCTGCCGCCACGACGGCGCCGTTGATGTGGTCGATCTCACTAGGATGACCCGATTCCAGATCGAAGGCCATCGAACTTTTTGCGTCGGCGCCCACCGCGATCACTTCGGAGACGTAGCCTAACGGATTGGAAAACGGCAGGTTGATGCGCAAGGCGGCCGCAACCGATGCCGCTTCTTCTGCCAGAGCGTCGACTAAGCGGGCTGCGTTTGGGTCTTTTTGAATGGCTCCGGCCGTGCAATCGAGCAACGCGCTAACGGCGTTGATGGCGGCGTTTGCGACAAGTTTGCCCCACAAATGCGGCCGGATGTCGTATACGACGGACGCGCGCATGCCGCTCGTGGTCAACAGATCCGCAACGGTTCGCGAGGTGGCCGGCGCTGCGCCGCCCGACCCGATGATGGTGGTACCCTCCTCGGAACTGTGCGCGCGGCCGTTGCCGACGGTCAGCGACGATTCGGTGGTAATACCGAGGACGACGGGCACCGCCCCTCCGAGTGCGGTTTTAATCGCGTCTTCGTTGCCAACGCCGTTTTGCAGCGATACGATCGGCGTCGAAGGGTTCAGCTGCCCGGCGAACGGCCGCAGCGCGCGCAGGGTGTCGACGGCTTTTACAAATAAAAAGAGAATGGTCGATCCGAACAATTCGCGGGCCTCGCGGGCGACGCGCACGCGACGCGCGGGAGCGTCGTTTACGGACAGCCCCGACCGCTCGATCTCATCGAGCACGGCGGGATTGCTATCCAGGATGGTAACCTCACACGTCTGTGCGAGGTGAAATCCATAGAGCGTTCCCATCGCTCCAGCACCGATGATTCCGACGCGGCCTTTGGGTTGGTCCATCTAGAACTGTAGTTGCAGTCCGAACACCGTCCGGCGCTCCGGACGCGTGAGATCGCGCTCCCCGAGAAATGCCTTAATCCAGGTCGTGAGGTTGACGTTTCCGTAGGCATCGAACGTCGGGCGCCGCAAATCATATGCGCGGCCTTCGACGCCGAAGCGTCCGGCATCGTACGACGCGAGAATACCGGCCCGAGAGTAGAGCACGCCTCCGCCGACGCGCAGCCCCGGACGAAACGTTTTAAGCGCGGCGAAATTGTACGTAGTCCTCGCGCCAATATCGTTCGCCCCGACCATAAACGACGTCGCGCCAAGAGGCAGCAGTAACAGATTGACGTCGGTCTGCGGACCGCGGTCGGCCGTGAGGAGGGGATTGGTTCCCACGACTCGCTGAGGACTCAACTCACCGATACGAAACTGGATCGCGTAGAGATTTTTGGCGATAGTGCCCAATCCGCGCTTTACCCTCGCGGGGTTCGATGTCGCGAAGGGACCGGGCGCCGAACCCGCCGGAAACGGTGCTGGAACGGGCGTACCGGCTCCCTTTGGCGGCACGGGATAAGGCGTCGCACCGGGATCCACGCCGGGAACGTGGCTCGTTCCTCCGAGCGTACCCAGCAGCGAGTTCGCCTTCTGCGAGGCGGCGTCGACGTTTGCTACGGTGTCGCGAAGTTGGCCCTGCGTTTGGGGATTGCCGGTTACGGTGCGCAAGTCGCCGGCGAGCTGTCCCACCGTCTTGGTCAAGTCGGCGATGTTTTGCGTGGTATCCAATACGTTCTTTTTCAGTTTAGGATTCGTCGCTAGGCCCTTGAGCGAATCCATCGATTGGTTGAGCGACACCGACGTCTTGTTGAGCGAAGTCAGCAGCCGGTCCACTTGGCCGGAGTTCCGTTGAACGGTCGAGTTCAACGTCCCGGTTAACTGATTGATGTTTTGGCTCGAGGTCGCGATCGTCGACTGCAGGCTGTCCGCAATTTGGCGCGCCTGCGCCGAGAGGCCGGCAACGGTCTGATTGGCGTTGGCCGTTAACGCCTGCGCGTTGTCCATGGTCGATTGCAGCGTCGAGAGCAATCGCGGCTCGCGCCGCTGCAGGTCCGCTAACATGCTATCCAGGCGCTTAACTTCGCCTTGGCCTTCGCTTAAAAGATCTGCAAGCGTGGCCGGGTTTTCGCCCAGAGGCTGATCCGCGATGGGGAGCACTTCACGCGCGAGCGTCGGCAATGGCGCCGGAACCGGCGTCGGTCCGCTGCCAGGCGGGTTGATCGGGGGCGTCGGCGGGATGATGACCATGCTGGGCGATCCGGTAAGCGGTGCTTGGATCAAAAACTTTGAGGCCTTGGGGATTGCCACGTCCTTATTGACGGCGAGAATCACATCCACCGTATTGTCGGGCAAAAGCTGAATGGAGTCGACCGAGCCCACGGTAACGCCGCTGAAAAAGACAAGAGCGCCCGTGGGCAATCCTGCAGCCGATTTGAAATGCACGCCGAGTTTGTATCCCGAGTGACGCGCCCCGAAGTCGGTGATGACGAAAAACAGGCCGAAGAGCAAGAGCAGGGCGAGGATCGCAAAGATGCCGACTTTGGCTTGTTTTGTCATACGCTGCGTACCTTATTCCCCAGAAACGGGCGCCGGGCATTGTTGTCGGCGTTGGCTATATTCATAGGGGAATCGGCCCCACTTCGGACCCCTGGAGAAATTGCTGGACGATAGGGTTAGCCGAGCCCTGGACTTCTTCTACCGTGCCGTATTCGATGATTGCCCCCTCGAAAAGCATCGCGACATAATCCGCCATAATAAAAATGCTTTGCAAGTCGTGGGAAATGACGACCGCCGTGGCGCTGAGTTTCTGCCGGAGCCGTTTTATCGTGTCGGTCAGCAGATGCGTGACGATCGGATCGAGCCCCGTCGTGGGCTCGTCGTAAAGAACCAAATCCGGACTGGTCACGAC
>JALYVW010000009.1 GCA_030853005.1 Vulcanimicrobiota bacterium | reverse complement strand
CCGATACACCTATTATCCAACAAAACGGAATCTCTCAAACATTAGTTTCCGTTTACCGGGTGGGTACATGGGCTACATGATGTCGCGTCGGCTCGCCGCCGTGGTTCTTGCCTTAGGCTGCGCCGCTTCAACGGCGTATGTTCCCGCATCGGCAACAACCGCGGTAGCGAAAATGCCCGCCGAAACCGCCGTGGCGGTTACGCTCCGACAGATCTATCAAACGGCCTACGACGAAGCCTACAGCCGTCACGCGCTGCAGCAGCACGATGGCACCGTTTTCGTTTCGACCGGAGACATCGACCAGGAATGGTTGCGCGACTCGAGCGCCGTGCTCATTCCCTACATCGGGCTCTATAAAACCGACCCCTACGTGCGGCGGATGTTGCGCGGCGCCATCGCTCGGCAAGGGCGTTATATTCGGCTCGACCCTTACGCCAATGCCTTTACAATCGACTATCGGGTGGGCGAACGCAAGTTCGAAATGGATTCGCTGCTCTACCCCATCTGGTTCGCGTATTTATATTGGAAATCGTCGAGCGACGCGTCGGTATTCACCCCCGACATGCAGCGTGCTTACGTACGCGTACTGCAAACGCTACGCACGGAACAGCGACATCAAACGCGCTCGAAATACCGACATCCCGAATTGGCAAACGGCGGTGTCGGTAGCCCGGTGGCCTATACGGGTCTCGTCTGGACCGGCTTTCGCCCCTCCGACGATGCGGCACGCTACCAGTACAACATCCCGGACAACATGTTCGGCGTGACGGTTCTCCGCGATCTCGCGCAAATCGAGCGCCAGGTATACCGCGACAAAAACACCGCCCAAAATGCGTGGGGCCTCTCCGTGCAAATTCAGCGCGCGATCGAACGGTATGCCATTATCAATCTACCGCCGTTCGGCCGGATCTACGCCTATGAGGTCGACGGGTTAGGTCACGCCAATCTTATGGATGACGCCAACGTTCCGTCGCTGCTGTCCATACCGTATTTCGGCTACGTCGGCGTTCGCGATGGCATGTACCGCTCGACGCGCGCTTTCGTGCTCTCGCAGCGGAACCCGTATTTCTTCAAAGGAAAGTATGCCGAAGGCATCGGGAGTCCGCACACTCCGCACGGATACGTCTGGCCGCTCTCGCTCGTCATGCAGGCGCTCACGACGAGCGATCCGGATGAAGAAGACCGCGTGCTGCATTTCATCGCCTTAAGCGATACGGGCGACCACCGCCTGCACGAATCGTTTAATGCCAACTGGCCCGAAGCGTACACGCGCGACGACTTCGCGTGGCCCAACGCCCTTTTCGCGGAGTTGATGCTTCAACGCCAGGGTCGCCTCCCCGCGGCGTTAGAAATTCTTACCCACTAGAATTAGGCGTTCCGTGCCGATTCGCGCGCGAGAGCGTCGAGATAAAAGAGCGTCATCAACGCGGCGAGCGGAATTTGGATAAAGAGCGCCAGCGCGGTCTGAATCGCAAAATGAGCGTGCGGCGGCCCCGGTATCAGGCTCAGGACCCCCGAGATGCCGATCGCGAGAAAGACCAGAGATAGGGCGCGGTTGGGAAAGCCGAGCGCCAACACCATGCTGCGTACGCAGGCGAAGGGCACGAGCAGAAGCACGGACGGTGCCGGTTCGACCGCGGCATAGACGTCGGAATAGACGAGCAATCCCAGCGTGATGATCGATAGCGCGGACAAGAGAAAACCCTGAATTGACGACCCGTCGATCGAAAACGCATACGCCATACCGACGTTGGTCGCAATGGAGATGACGGACTGCACGAAATCGAGGATCAACACGGCCCAGAAGCGCTCCAGCACGCGCTCCCAACGTTGGCCCGGTGTCGTCTCCTCGCCGCGAGCGTCCGCCGCGACGAACACGATGACGATGGCGATGACGATCGGCGAAAACGCCACCGAGATCAGTGTCTCGGCATTTCTCACGTGTAAAAATGTATGCGTGCCGATCGAGAGTGCGAGAACGACGGCGGCGGCGCTCGCGTAAAGCGGTAACCTGCGCAAACACAAGCGCATCGCTTCGGCAAAAAGCGACCACGTCGATTTGGGCGGGCGCGAGGATTTAGCGGTCGGGAGCGGCCAGCTCAGGGCGTCGTACCGGCGATGAGAGATAAAAACGGACGTCGGCTATGCGATCGCAGACCACCACTTCTTCGAGGTTATGAAAGAGCCGGCCATCGACGGCAATCGCAAAACGCCCGGCCGCGATTCCGGCCAGCGTGGTTCCGACGCTGCGTTGAAATTTGTCGAGCGGCGCCCGCGCGCCGATCACTTGTCTGACCGCAAGCGCGATGAGTTCGCGAACGCGAAGCGGCGTCGCGAGTGCGAAGGCCGCCGAGCCGCTGCACGCGACACTGTGGAGATCGAGGGGCACCTGGACGCGAATCACGATACGTGTCTTTTCGGCATCGCTTCGAGGAGCCGCCTGCCGAAGGGACTAACCTCGTGGACCATGGCCGACCGACCACCGCGCCGCCGCCGGAGCGAGAGTCCCATCTACAGCGCGACGCCCCCGAAGCGGGGTGGTGAATTCCCTCTCGTGCTCGCAATCATCGTCGTTATTTTGGTGGGTCTGTTTATCGGCGCCGCGCTCGCGCATTTTCTTGGAGGCGGTGGAAAGACGCGAACGTTTGCGACCAACGCGACGGTAACCGTGACGCCGGTGCCCACCGTTCTTTCCACCGATACGCCGGCTCCGACGGACAACCCGGCTCCGACGGACACGCCCGCAACTGCATCGACGAGGGGCCCGCGTGCAAATGCATCGACGAAACCCTCGCCGCGCGCTGCCGCAACCTCCGCCCCTACAAGCGCGCCTGCGCATGCGACCGCGCCGCCCGCAACCCCGACACCACGACCGACACATTCGCCGGCGGCTGTTGTGTTTACGGCGCCCCCGCACACCCCGAAGCCGGCCATCGTCACGCACGCGCCCGTTTCGGCAACGCCGGTACCGGATCGGGGAAGTTCGGCCGCCGCGGTCGTGCGCGCGTACGTCAACGCGCTGAGCGAGGGGCAACCCGGTGCTGCGTCAGCGTACCTTGCAAGCGGGTCGCCCGATCAGGATTCCTACATCGACGCGAGCGCGCGCTTATCCGCCGTCAGCACCGTCCGAAATGCCGACGGAAGTTATCGCGTGCAGGGCAATCTCGAAACAGGCACCGGTGCTTACGCCATGACCTTCACGGTACGCGGCGGTAAAATCATCGATCACGTGGGCGTGAAGCACTAGCTTCGGCTTAGACTTCCGCTCCGAGCCCTCTGTTCGCGCGAACGGATAACTGCGTATAGAGGGCTTCCGCTTCGGGATCCTGCGTAAGCGCCGACGACCACGTAAATCGTCATTAAAACGCCCACCACAATGATGGCCGTATCGATGTGGAACTGCGGAATCAAAGCTTGGACGAGCGATCCGGCACCGATGAGCTGTGCCATCATATACAGAAACGTAATGACCAGCGTCGAGGTGGCGGCGACCGCGCGCACGCCGCGTCCTCGGTTGCGGAATAAGATCACGTCGGCCATCGTGTATTTTCCCGTATTGCGCAGCGGCTCGGCAACGGGCAGAAGCACCGTGAGATACGCGACAAGGAATCCAACGGAATACATGAAGCCGTCGAAACCGTAAAACGCGATAAGCCCCGTAATGCCGAGAAACGATGCGGCGGACATGTAATCGCCTGCGATGGCCCAGCCATTCTGCAGCCCACCGAGTTTGCGGTGCGCGGTATAAAAGCCGCGGCTGGTTTTGGTCGCCGAGGCTGCGAAATAGGTGATGATCAACGTAACGGCGACGAAGACGAAAAACATGACGAGCGTTTGGGTCATGTGCGGTACTTTGCGCGAATTCGGCGGACGAAACGCGCTTCGAGGTAATCGAAGACGCGCGCCCGGGCCAGGTAGAGCGCCAGGACGAACCACGCCATCGCGAACTCTGAGAGCGCGTAGACGTAGGCCAGCGTCAGATGTCCAAATACCGTTCTGCTCATAAAACGCGGCGCGTATCCTACGAGGAGCCGTAGCGAGAAGTAGTACGATGCAAAAAAAATAACCGCGGGAACGGCGAAGCGGCGGCGCAAAGAAACCAGCCGGATAAACTCCCTATCGCGAGCAATTTTTCATCCCAATCGGCCCGGGTGAGATGGTACTGTTCTTCGTCCGCTCCGTAGATCAAGCGTTTAATCCCAGCGCGTTACGCATGGTATCCCCGACGAGCGCGTCGACGGCGAGCGCGCTCAGAATCGTGCCCGCACAGAATACCGCTTCCAGAGCGCCGGCTCCGGGCAGCGTAGAAAACAAGAGGATCGATCCGGCAACCGCTGCCAGGCCCGAAAACGCAAACCACTTCAGACCCTTGCGCTCGCGGCGCCTTATGGAAGAGATGCGCGTGACATCCCAAACGATCAGCGCAAACGACCACAGCGCGATACTGGTCGCCAGCCGCGCGAAAATCTCAAAAAACGCACTCACGCGCACTCATTCTTCATGCGGCCAACTGGCGATCTCGCCGACCGCTGCGGTTTTCAAGACCTTGAGGCCAAGCATCGCGCATTTCATGCGCGTCGGGCTGATCCCGATGCCGACGTTCTCTAGAACGACATCTTTCGAAAGGCGCGCGACGTCTACGAGCTTCGCGCCTTTCACCGATTCGGTAAGCATCGACGCCGAGGCTTGGCTGATCGCGCAGCCCTTGCCCGAGAAACGAACGTCCGCCACGCGACCGTCTGCGTCCACGCGAACTTCCATGCGAATGCGGTCGCCGCAGAGTGGATTGAGATCCTCCGCCGTGGCATCTGGGGCGTCCATGTGTCCGAAGTTGCGAGGATTGCGATAGTGGTCCAGGATGTAATCCCGGTACAACTCGTCCATTAGAGTTTAAAAATGGAAGCGGCGCGGTGCAGCCCGGCTACCAGCGCATCCACATCGGCGCGCGTATTATAGAGGTAGAAGGACGCGCGGGTCGTCGCGGGCCAGCCCATTTTCTCCATCAGCGGCATGGTGCAATGGTGCCCCGCGCGCACGCAGATGCCCTCTTCGTCAAGAATCGACGCTAGATCGTGTGGATGGATATCCGCAAAATTGAACGAGATGACGTCGGCCACGGCGTCCACATCGCGCGGCCCGTAGATGACCAGGCCGCGATCTTCCAACTCACCGAGCCGCTCGAATGCATAGCGCATCAGCTCGCGCTCGCCGTCGCGCACCCATTCCATTCCGACGCCTTGCAGGTAGTCGACCGCGGTGCCGAAGGCGATTGCGTCGGCAATGTTGCTGGTTCCGGCTTCGAATTTCCAGGGCAAGTCGTTAAACGTCGCCGACTCGTAACTCACCGTACGAATCATATCGCCGCCGGTTAAGAACGGCGGCATCGACTCAAGCAACGCGCGTTTGCCGTAGAGCGCCCCGATGCCCGTGGGACCGCACATCTTGTGCGCCGAGAAGGCGAAAAAATCCACGTCGAGCGCGACCACGTCGATGGGCATGTTTGGAGCGCTCTGAGCGCCGTCGACGAGGACGACCGCGCCAGCTGCGTGGGCCTTCGGCACGATGATCTCAAGTGGTGCAATCGTCCCCAGTGTGTTGCTGACGTGCGAGAGGGCGACGAGCTTTGCGCCGTCGAGCAGTGCGTCGAGATCGTCCAAGACGTGAACGCCGCGGCCGTCTACGGGAATGTACCGCAGAACTGCCCCCGTTTTCTCTGCGAGCAATTGCCAGGGTACGAGGTTGGAGTGATGTTCGAGCTGGGTCGTAAGGATGACGTCTCCGCGGCGGAGGCGGTTGGCTCCCCAGGCGTACGAAACGAGATTGATCGCCTCGGTCGTATTTCGGGTCCAAATAAGCTCTTTTGGCGTCGCATTGATGAATGCGGCGACCTTTCCGCGCGCGTCTTCAAACGCGGCGGTCGCGCGTGCGGCGATCTCGTACACGCCGCGATGGATGTTCGCATTATACGTGGAGTAGTACTCGACCAGCGCGTCGATGACGGCTTGCGGTTTTTGCGACGTTGCGGCTGAATCTAGGTAGACGAGCCGCCGTCCGTGCGAATTGCGTTCGTTCAGGATGGGAAAATCCGCGACGATGCGGGCGAGTTTCGTGTCAGACGAGGCCGTCAAAAGCGCCATCTAGCGCACCTTCGCCTCAAGTGCGTGGCGGATTTCTTCGCGTAACGCTTCGGTGGGGAAATGCGCGATGACCGGTTCGAAAAATCCCAGGGCGATCATCTTTTCGGCTTGCGAGCGGTCCAGGCCGCGGCTGGTCATGTAAAAGAGTTGCTCTTCGTCGATCGCTCCGACCGTGGCGCCGTGAAAAGCCTTCACGTCGTTGGCGGCGATTTCGAGTGCCGGAACCGAGTCGACGTGCGCCGCGCGCGAAAGCAGCAAGGCATCGTCGCGAAGAAAGGCTTGACTTCCCTGTGCGTTGGCGGCGATGCGTATGTTCCCGAGATAACGAACCTGACCGCTGCCGGTACCTGCGGACTTAACGACAGTTTCGGAGCGCGACTGGCCGATGTCGTGCGACACGGTCGAGGTTACGTCGACGTGTTCGTCGCCGGCGGGGAAAAAAAGCGCCGCGATGGTCGCATGAACGCCGCGTTGCGCGATGGTGACATCGATGTCGCACAGCGCGAGCGAGCCACCAAGTTCAGCGTCTGCGAGCGTAACGGTCGCGTCGGCGCCCGGCAGTGCGGCGCGAGTCATAAAGGATCGCGTCTGCGGATCGTGCGTCTGCACGCTCGCATAGGTCACGTGCGCCCCGGCTTCCGTAACGACTTCGGAGACTCCGCACACGAAGCCGCCCTCGCCCGTTTCTATCCGCTCGACGACGGTACATTGCGCTCCGCTCCCTGCAAAAACCAGAGTATACGGAAAGGCTGATCGCTCGTTCGTCCGATAGGCGATCGTGATCGGCTCGTCGACTACGACGCCGGGCGGCACGTAAATGAAAGCTCCAGCATTCGCGAATGCGGTTGCAAGGGCGCCAAATTTAGCGGGATGGCGAGCGACCGCCGCTCCAAAAGCTCGTTCTAGGAGATCGGCGTGGTCGATGCGCGCCTTCGCAAGATCGCACGCGATGAGACCGCGTGCCGGCTTGCTCGTAATCGTGGGCGAGAACACCGCGGGGGCGACGTCGATGTCGCCAAGCGCGAACGCTTCGAGGTCGATTTTCCAGTAGCGGTTGGGACGTTCGCGTCCCGATGCGAGCTCGGCGAAGCGCGTCAACGCCGCTTCTCGGACCGCCTGCGAGATCAATCCGGCGTCCGTTGGCTCGAGGAGCGAAACGTCCGATGTCGCGCTAGGCAAGTTGACCGATTTCTTCGCGAATCTTATCGTAGCCGTCGCGCTCGATGACTTCCGCCAGCTCGGGGCCGCCCTCTTTTACGATGCGGCCGTCCATCATGATGTGTACGGAGTCCGCTTTCACGTGATGCAGAATGCGCGGGTAGTGCGTGATGATCAAGAATCCGGTGTTGCGGCCGTCCTCTGAGGCGCGCGTCGCGTTAATCGATTCACCCACCGCTCGAAGTGCGTCGACATCGAGACCGGAATCGGTTTCGTCGAGCACGGCATACTTGGGTCCCAGCATGGCCATCTGCAGCATCTCGAGCCGCTTTTTCTCGCCGCCGGAAAAGCCGTCGTTGAGGTAGCGGCTCATGAAGGACGGATCCATGTCCAACAGCTCCATCTTTTCTAACAGCATCGCGCGGAATTTGGCCGGAGCGAGGTCGCCCGGCTTGACCGACTGGCGTGCGGCCAGAAGAAAATTTGCCACCTTGACGCCCGGGATCGCCGAAGGATATTGAAAACTCAAAAAGAGGCCGGCTTTGGCGCGGCGATCCGGCGCTAGGGCCAGAACGTCCGCCCCATCAAGGGAGACGGTGCCGTCCGTTATGACGTAGTTTGGATGCCCGGTCAGCGCAAAGGCAAGCGTCGATTTCCCGCTCCCGTTGGGCCCCATGAGGGCGTGGACCTTGCCGGGTTCGACGACGAGGTCGATGCCCTTGAGAATATGATTTCCGGCGACGCTGGCGCGCAAGCCGCTGATGCGAAGGCCCTGATCGGACACGCTGTTGCTCCTACTGCTACGGTAACTGGCTCTCCATGGTACCGTAGGGCGCCCGAGAAAGTCAAGGAAAACCTGGACTATCTGTGGCGTTCGTGATAGCATCACACCAGATGCAGGGTGACCGGTTTTTTCAGTCCACGCGCGGCAAGATCGTGACGCAGTTGCGGAAGCGCCGTTCTGCGTCCGCGGTCGATTTGGCCAATGAATTTTGCCTCTCGCCCAACGCCATTCGGCAACAGCTCATGGTATTGGAGCGGGACGGATTGGTAGCGGAAAAATCTGTACGCCGCGGACCGACCAAGCCAACGTACGAATTTTCCCTCACGCCCGCGGGCGAGCGGCTTTTTCCGCAGCGCTACGATAAAATGCTCTCGGCCGTTCTGCACGAAGTGCGCGAGACGTTCGGAGCTGGAGGCGTGCGCCAAGTCTTCGACGGCATTGCGTCGCGCGCCGCGGACAAGGCGAAAGAGCGCGTTACCGCGACCGAACCCGAGGCACGCGTCGCGCAAATGGCCGGCCTGCTGCGCGAAGCCGGCGTGGTGGCCGACTACAGTGTGATCGAGGGCGGGTTTGCGCTGCACGAACATACCTGTCCGTATTCCAACGTCGTGAAAGATAATCCGGAGGTTTGCTCCGTGATCCACCACGTGCTCGACGAAACGATCGGCGGTCATGCCGTTCAAACCGAATCCCTTGCAACCGGCGGCGACCGTTGCCGGTTCGAACTGAAACCAGGAAAGTAGTCGATGGATTTTACGAAATTTCAGCGTTTAGTCGAGCAACGCGCCGGGTTCCGGACGATGGAAAATGCCACCGCCAGCGGTGAATATTTCAGCGACTCGTGCGGCGACATGTACAATTTCTTCTTGAAGGTCGGCCCGGGAGCCGTAATCGAGGATATTTCTTATTTCACCACCGGGTGCGGATTCGGAACGGCCACCTGCAGCCTGGTCGTCGACCTAGCCAAGGGCAAGACGGTCGATGAAGCCGCCCACCTTTCCGAGGCGCAAGTCGAAGAACAACTAGGCGGCTATCCGGAAAAGAAAAAGGATTACCCGCAGCGGGCGCTCGAGGCGTTGCACGTCGCTATCGACGATTACCGCGCGAAAGTGGCCTCGGGTGCGGTCCCGGATTTCTCGACGATGGCGCCCGCCCCGCGTTCCGCGGAACCGGTCGCACAAGCAGCCCCTCCGGTGGCGCAAGCCGACGATGGCAAAGTTCTCATCCGCCTACATTAGATCGAAGACCTAGCGATGCGCCCGCGGTCTCTAGAGATAGGGATTCGTCGCGCGCTCTATCCCAATCGTCGTTGACGGACCATGTCCCGGAACGACCGGCGTCGCGTCGGGAAAGTCCATCAGTTTGCGATGGATGGAGGCGACGATGTCTTCCATCGAGGTTCCGCCAAGGTCCCAGCGTCCGATGGATCCCGCAAAAAGCGTGTCCCCTGAGAGAATGATCGTATCGGCCCCGCTGCCCAGCGCGAAGCACACGCTGCCCGGCGTGTGCCCCGGGGTATGCAAAACGGCGATCCCGGCATTGCCGCATGCAAACGTCTCTCCGTCGTGCAAGTCGCCGTCCAGGCGGACGACTTCCGGCGTGCGGGCGGCGCCGATCCAGCGAGCCTGTTCGGCGAGCGTGCGATATAACGGCAAGTCTGCCGGATGCAAGAAGGAGCGCGCGCCGGTTACCTCACGCAGTCGGCCGGCGTCGCCGATGTGATCGATGTGCGCGTGCGTGTGCAAGAGATGCGTCGCATGCCACCCGCGCGCCTTGAGGCGCGTCGCGACTTCGTCGACGCCATCGCCGCCGTCTACGACGACCGCTTCGCCCGTGCTTTCATCGGCGACGATGGTGCAATTGCAACATAGGACGCCGGCCGCGAACGTTTCAACGATCAACGGCCTGCCTCGGGTGTTTGCTTACGGGCCGCTCGTCGACGCCCCGCCCACGACCGGGCGAGCTTCGAGCGCCTGCTTTGCGAGGGCACCCATCTCTTCAATATGTGCGCGGGTTAATTCATCCGTCCGCCCGCTTGCGGCCGACGCGGTTTCTGTCGCGATGCGCTGCAATTCTAAACGCGCGAGCGCCTGCGCGTCTTCCGGCGTCCCGGACTGCGGATTGGTCCACATCTCCGCGAGGCGTTTAACGTAAGCCACTTGCAGGTTTCTGCGCACGACGGATGCCGCACTCGAATTGCCCCGGCCAATGTCGCCGAGAATGGAATTTTCCGTCCAATCGAAGAGATCGGTGAGCGTCATCGTCGTTCCGGGACGGTATTTAGTGGCCAAGTCGTCGATGCGCTGCAATCGCAGCGGCGCGTAGAGCTCGTTGAGCGCGGAATTTTGGGCGCCGTTAACGATTTCGACGACTGGAACATCGTGACGCGGCTGAGGCAAGTACGCCCACGAACCGCCCGTCAGCGTACTCGCTTCCGAATAGGTAAGGCGGTTCAGTACGTCGTGGTTGAAATGCCACGGCGCGTCGGCGAAGAGTCCCGCCGCAAGCTGCTGCCACGCCGCCCATTCGGTTTGCTTGGATACGGGCGTGAGGGGCGGCCCGGCACCCGGGTCTCCGGCGCGCGAGCGCGAGAGATACTCGCCTCCAATGGTATGCGCCGGATATGTCGCGCACCGCAAGTAGCTGTTTAGCGGCGCCGTAAACGCTAGGCGCGCGTCATCGTACGTTTGGCCGCGCTGCGGAAAGCGCTCCGCGACGTTTTGCATCAGGGTATGCATGAGCGAGAGTTGCGACTTGCACCACGAAATCGGATGGTTCGTTAAATCGAAGGTAACGACGCGTGGGTCGATCGCATGGCCCGCGCCGAACGCATTGTCCTCATCGGAAGCAAACCGATACAGGGGATTTTGCCAGGCCGACGCGAGGCGCGAAAGTGCGGGAAGTTCGGCCTGTGCCGTCGTTGCGTTCGGGATGTATCCGTACCCGTAACGGATCGCATAATAGTCGTAAGGTCCGAGAACCGTTTGCCAATAGTCGCCGTTTGGCGTTCCTTTTGGCCAGATGTTGAGCGGAGCATATTCCATGACGGAATTGGACACGCCGTATTTTTGAGTAAAGGCGCGGTTTTGCATTTGACGCGCGCTGTAGGCCATGGATCCGATAAAGTTGTGCTGCAATCCAAAATCGTGCCCCGATTCATGAAGCACGATGCCGTAAAGGTTTTGCAACGAAAATGCTTGCTCGGAGGAGGCCGAGTCCGATAGACCGCGCGCGGGCGCGACGATGAACCGGTAGTTGCGACCAGCAAGCCCCTCTACCGCGTCGATGTTAATGCCGACGTTGAGCTCTTCGCCGGTGCGCGGGTCGGTCACGATCAGTCCTTCCGCCCCGTAGCGGGGCGAGCTCGTGGTGATCCAGCGCACGAGATTATGATGAATATCCTCCGGATCCCAGTTCGGATCTTCGGGCTGCTGCTGCACGGCGACGGCGTTGCGAATGCCGATGCGATCAAACGCCGCATTCCAGCGCAAAAGCGCGCTTTTAATCGTCTGTCGATATTGCGTCGGAATGTCGTTGCTGAGAAAGAAGGTCAACGGGTTGCGCGCGACCGACGGGGTGCCCGGAGTTTGCGGCATAAAATTCCATCGGACGATGTAATAGAGGTTGCGCGATGCATTACGATCGGTGCTGAAGTCGATTAACGGCTGCTGGAAATATCCGACCCGTGGGTCGGCGATACGTGGAACGTATCCATCGTGCGGGGCTGCGATGATGTTGTACGTCATGGCAACCTCCACGCTGCGCGGATCCGGCACGTTATCGATGAGACGCGGCGAGGCGCTCTGCCAGGTTTGACTCACGCGAATGACGTCGTTTTCCGGAAAGGCTTTTGTTTTCGCAAAGAATGAGCGCGAGGGATCCAGATGATACGACTGCGCTGGGTTGCGCACGGCGGCATCAAATTCGGCTTGCAGGTCGGCGACGTCGCCTAAGAGTGGAGAGGCCGGGATAACCACCCGCTCTGCATCCTGCGCGACAATCTTCACGACGGCGATGACGGAGCCGGGAAGGTTCTGCGCGATGCCAAGCGCCGCCGGAGAGTTGGGAATGACGCGCGCGTACGTGTTGGGCCAGCGCATGACGACGGTATCTTCGACCCGGTCGAAATGCAAAATGCGCGCGGGTGCAACATAAGGCTCACCCGGCGCCGGTCCGAAGCCTCCGAGCCCCGTCGAAGGAACCGACGTCTGGATGAAGTCGGCTCCGAGCTGCGATTTCGCTAGTGCCAAGTACACAAGGCCGCCCTTGTGAACGATGGGGATCAGCCCGGGCTGGACGGTTGCGTCATGGACGAACACGTCGTAAGGCGCTACGGATGCGGGCGCGGCCGATCCGGGCGCACCCGTTGCCGCGCCTGGCGACGGTGGTGAGGTTTGAGCGAGCGCCGGCGCGACGAGCGCTCCGGCCAGGCATAAGGTAACGAGCGATCCTACAAGAGCGCCGTTCATAAAAATACAAGCCTCCGATTCGGCGTTCGTCGTTCGGTGCGGCGCGGGCGATTACCCCGACGCCAAAATTGCGGCACTGGATCTTAGGGCAGTTGGAGATGAAAATCGTGAAAAGCGCCGCCATAGTAACCGAGCGGCGAGCCGGGCCGCGACTCGCAATCCAAGACGGTGCCGATAAAAATAGAATGCGAACGGACGTGGTGCTCTTCGATGACCTCGCATTCCAGATGGGCGATCGTGCCATCGAGAATGGCCGTTCCAGTCATTCCCGTCCGATAGGCGACGCCCTCGAACTGGCCCTCACGCAGTTTTCCGGAAAACCGTTCGGCAAGCTTTTGCTGACCGGCGCCAAGAACGTTCACGCAGAAGCGCTTCGAAGCAGCAATAAATAAGTAACTACGCGCCTCGCGATTGATGCAGATTAATACCGTCGGCGGCTCGATCGAGACGCTGCAAAAGGCGCTAACCGTGGCGCCTCGCGGCTCTCCCTCGCGCAGGCTCGTGACGACCGTCACGCCCGTCGGGAAATGCCGCATCGCGGCGCGGAAAGCTGCCTCGTCGGCCACCGTTTACCGGATGCGCGCCCCGATCGCCGTGCCGCCTGCGATCGGGAGGATGGTTGCATCGAGATCGGTGTTGCCGAGGAAGAGGTCGTTGAAATGCCGCGCCTCGTTAAGAGATGCAGCATCTTTGGAACGGAGCGCGCGCTTTTGAATGTTTTGTGGCAGGACGTTATGAAAGATGATGAGCCCCGAGAGTTTAAGCATGGGCAAACACAGTTCCAAATACGTGCCGTAAGAAGCGACGTCTGCGTCGACGAAGACGATGTCGAGGTTGCGTTGCGGAAAAATCGGAATAACGTCGCTCGCGGGCTGATTGATGATCTCGACGCGCTCGCCTTCCAGCTCGGCCCGCTCGAAGAAGGCACGCGCGACTTCCGTCCTTTCGATGTCGGGATCGAACGTCCACAGTTTGCCGGCCGGCGGAAGTGCCAGCGCCATCCAGAGCGTTGCGTATCCGTAGGCCGTGCCGATCTCGACAATGCGGTTGGCCTGCATGCTATGGACGAGAACGGAGAGTAGTCGCCCGAGCGACCGCGATACCAAAGGTACGCCGTCCCTCCGCGCCTGCTGCTCGAGTTCGAGAAGAAGTGGATTGGGATTCGGATGCGTCGCTTCAAGATAGCGTATGGTCTCGTCCATACGGCCGGGTTCGGTTCCCGAAACCATTGAGTCCTTGCGGTGCCGCTCCTCGGCATCCGCCAAGGGATGCGGCCCTGCAACCCGAAGGCGCGAGGTCCATGTCTCGCCGGCTGCGGCTTTTTCCGCTCAACGCCGTTTTGTTTCCAGGGACGGTGCTCAACCTGCACGTGTTCGAGCCGCGCTACAAGCAGCTTATCGACGAATGCGTTCGTAATGGCGAAGATTTCGGCGTCGTGCTCATCCATGAAGGCCGGGAGGCCGGAGATCCGGCCGTGGAACCGCGCTCGGTTGGATCCGTCGCTCAAATAACGGAAGTCACGCAGTTGCCGTTCGGCCGATTTTTCGTCTCAACGATTGGGGGGCGCCGCTTTCGCATCGTAAAAATACTCAGCCGCGAGCCGTTCCTAACGGTGGAAGCCGAAATGCTCGCCGACGTTTTGGAAGAACGGGGCACCGCCCTCGAATTATGCGAACGCGTTCGCTCGGCGTTTATCGAATATCTGAAACTGACGCTGCCGTTTAGCGGCGAAGAAAAAGACGTCGATTTACCCGAGGATCCGCTGCGGGTCTCGTACGTCGTCGGCGACGCACTGCACGTTGCCGACGGGCTCAAACAGCGTCTGTTGGAGATCGACAGCGCGGACGTGCGGCTCAAGGTCGAACTCGGTTTTCTGGAACGGCTGCTTCCGCAGTTACAGAAACTGCTCGAGCGGCGCCAAGCGCGCGACCCGAAGCACTCGACCGAGCGCACCAAACAGGAAAAGTACTTCGGGAAATACTTTAGCCTGAACTAAGGCGCGAAGCGCTTTTGATAACGTTGCGTAGCAACGCGACGTTGGTGGCTGGGCCCACGCCTCCGGGTACCGGGCTAATTGCTCCGGCGACCAGCCGCGCCGATTCAAAATCCACGTCGCCTTTCAATATCCCGTCCACGACGGTCGTCCCCACATCGATGATCGTCGATCCGGGTGCGATATCGTTTCCCCCGATCAAGCCCGGCACTCCGGTAGCGACGATGACGACGTCGGCCATTTTAACAAATGGTTGCAACGAGCCGGACTCTTTATGCAAGACCGTCACCGTTGCGTGCTGCGCCATCAGCAGCATGGCAACCGGCAGGCCGACGACGACGGAGCGGCCGATCATCACGGCTCGGCGGCCCTTCAATGGCCAGTGCGGGCTTCGCTCGAGCAACAACATAACTGCGGCCGGGGTTGCCGGTACGAACGTGGTTCCGCTTCCGAATGCGAGATGGCCCTGGTTGGTCGGATGCGTGCCGTCCACGTCTTTGTTTACCGGAATGGCATCGGCAATGGCGCGGATGGACAGATGGGCGGGCAGAGGTTGTTGCAGCATCGCACCGTGGACCGTCGGGTCGCCGGCCAGCCGTTCCAGGCGCGCGCGCACGTCGCCCGCGCTCGCGCTCTCCGGTAGATCCTCGACGTCCACCGTAATGCCCACCTTTTCGCCGGTCCTCACGAGGTTGCGCACGTAGGCGATACTCGATTCGTCGCGGCCTACCAAAACCACGACCAGGCGAGGATGAGTCCCGGCATCCCGCAGCGCACTACTGCCGGCAGTAAGTTCGGCGCGCAAGTCGCGCGCGAGCGAACGGCCATCGAGTATGGTTGCGGACACGGCAACGCGCTTTCGTCCGTGGGAGGATGCTTACCTGGAACACGTTCGGCGCGAAGTTCGTCTCGGCACGCATTTTTCTGCGCTGGAATTCGAACGCGCGTTCGCGAGTTTTCAGCAGATGTTTCAAGTGCTGCCGCGGCGCGTCTGCTGCAGTCCCGACGTCCTGGTTCGCTACTGCCGGTTGTACGAACGGCAAAGCGACGATGCGTTGCGCCGGGAGATACGTTTCAAGGGCGTCGCGCTATGCGCTTCCGTGTTGCCTCCCGGAATGATCGCGTTCGAAGGTGAGGTTGACGAAGGACGCATGGGCGATTGGTGAAGCTCGTTCCGAAGTGGGTCCTCTGGCTGGTCGGTGTCGCGCTGGCGGTCGTCCTCATTTCCAGCTACTTCCGTCCGGGGTCGTCTGCCGGCGCCGGGCCCGAGTCGCTTGTCGGCAAGCCGGCTCCGAACTTCGACGTCGTATCGATGGACGGAAAGGCAGCGAGCCTTGCGCGCTTTCACGGAAAGATCGTCGTCCTCAATCTGTGGGCATCGTGGTGTCCGCCATGCCGCGCTGAGATGCCCGATCTGCAGCGGTTTTACGCCACTTATCGCAGTCGTGGGGTTGTCGTGGTCGGGATCGATCAGGGCGAGTCGATCGAGCGCGCCGGTGCGTTCGCGCGCTCGCTGCGCATCGCGTATCCTATTTTCGTCGACGATCGGCAACAATACGGGCGCGTGTATGCGGCTCTCGGTCTGCCGACGACCATACTCATCGATCGAGCCGGAATTGTTGAGCGCGGTTTCGACGGGCCGCTAACCTACGAGCAGATTCGGCAAGCGGCGGAACCGCTGTTGCCGGCGCGTTGATGCGAGCCGCTTATGGAGCTGCCGCAGTGGCAATCGTTGCCGTATGCGCGCAGGTGGCGGCTCCACAATTCTTCGCCTTTCACACGGCATGGTACAATCTCGCGCTCGTCGCTTTGGGCGCTCTGGTCCTGCGGCAAATGCGCGCGCGTGGGAACGTACTCGTAGCGGCGGGCGCCTCGCTCGCGATCGTCGCCGGTCTCGCATGCGGTTTACTCGCGCCCGACCCGCAGATCATCGTCGGTGCTCCTGGCGCGACGGTACAGGTTCCCGACGCGCGGGGCGCCTTACATTTTCCGCTCGCTCCCGAGCGTGACGGCGCGTTGCGCGCGGCGTTGGCGCGCGGTTCGAGCGAGCGGGAGATCGGGCCGGGCCGAGCGCTGTTCGCGTCGTTCGAAATGTGGCCGGTGAATCGCACCGTGCTCTTCGTCGAAGCTCGCGATACACTCGGAAATCACGTAACGGTCACGCAACCCACCGGGGCCGCTTTTCTCTCCCCCGTGCTGCTGCTTCAGTCGCATACAACCATCGCGGGGATGGACGTACCCTTCGATTCATTTGCCGTGCCGGCGAAAGGCCTCGTCGTTAAAGCAATTTTGTTTGCACCGCGCCAAGCCGCCCAGATGCGCGCCGCACGAAATTTTCGCGGAAAGTCCGCCGTGCTTTTCGCCGTCTCCGACGAAACGGGTCGAATGCTCGCGCACGGCCTCGGGCTGGCGCCGGACGGCGGTTCCAAAGTCGTTGGGCCGTTGAGATTGCAGGCAATCGAGGAGATGTTCCCCGCGGTTGAGTTTGCTGCGATCCCGAATCTGCCGGTGCTATGCGTCGGCATCGCGGCGTTCCTGGCGGGACTGCTGGGGCCGCTTAGAAGTCGGTCCCGCTCGAGAATGTAAACCCCTCAATTTTCGCCGCGGGAACGACGATGGAGTACGCGTAGCTTCCCGTCCGTCGCAACGTGTTGCCAAACTCGCAGTGACGCAATGCTTCAAGAATGCTCTGATTAAAACGCATGTTGCGAACGCCGCCGGCGACCACGCCGTTTTCGATGAGGAACGTTCCGTCGCGGGTCATGCCCGTCACGATGGCTCGGCGCTGATCGACCGTGCGGATGTACCAAAAACGGGTGACGAGTAGTCCGCGCGCGGTCTGCGCGATCAGCTCGTCGATACTCTTCTCGCCGGCGGCAAGGACGAGATGGGTGGCTTGTGGGCCGTAGGCGTTGGGCGCGGGCAGCGCGTGCCCCGTATTCGGCCGTTCCAACTTTTTGGCGTAGGCACTATCGGTGACGAAGCCATGGGCTACGCCGTTTTCCACGAGCGTCACGCGTTGCGTGGGTTGACCTTCCCAATCGAAAGGCATTCCGGGCGCGAGTGGGTGTGCGAAATCGTCGGCGATCGAAACGTTCGAGCCGAAGTAGGATTTATCCATGCCGTCGCTGAGAAACGAAGACCCCTCGTCGACCGCCTGGGCTGAGAAATGATCGGCAACGTACGAGAGGAGTTCGCCGAAGGCCGCCGGTTCGAGAATGACCGTCCAAGGGCCGGCCTCAACCGCGCGTGGGTGCCGGCTTTGCTGCGTTTTGCGCGCGGCGGTTTGCGCGATCTCCCGGGCGTCGACCGCATCGACGTCCGCGGTATAGGCTTCTGCGTATCCCGTGGAGTCGTCCCCGTTCATCTTCACGTTGACGGCGCAATCGGTGCCGTCGTACGATGCGCGAGCTCCATTCGAATTGCACACCGTAATGCCCGACGAGGAGGTGGCTGCGAACCCTGCCGACCACAGGTTTTCGCTCTTCGCAACCGCGAAGATTTCCCCGCACAAACGAGCGCGCTCCGCGGGCCCGGCCTTTGCCGTCGCCGCGACGTATGAATTCGCCAGCGCAGTGCTCGGGCCACCCGAAGGAAGGGGAGCCAAGTCGGGATCGACCGGCGCGAGTTTCGCCATCGCAAGCGCACGATCGACCGTTTCTCGCAAGCGATCGCCGGCGAGCTCGTTGCTGCTTGCCGCTCCCGTGCGACCGCCCACGATGGCACGAACGCGCACCGACACGTCGGCGCTCGCAACGTTTTGATGTACGTCATTGTGCGTGAATCGCGTCAGCTGGGCGTTTTCGTCAACGATCGCGACTTCGGTATGATCCGCCGAGGAGAGCGCGAGCACGCGCGCCGCCAGTTCTTCGCGCTGCCCCTTATCCATCGTAACCAACGCCGACGCGAACGCCGCGAAAACGCGCCGGAGAGGCACACTGGGCCGTACGCCCCGTCTGCATCGGCTCGCCCTTCCCGCAGTTCGGCGTTCCCCACGCCATCCACGAACGCTCGTCGGCGATCGCGTCGCACGCGTTCCAGAAGGTGGGCGTCACCCCCGCGTAAGTGGGGTTTTTTAGCATGCGTCCGCGTTTGCCATTTTTGATCTCCCAACCGATCTCGCAGCCGAACTGAAAGTTTAAGCGGTGGTCGTCGATGGACCAACTACGATTGCTTTCCATATAGATACCGTCGCGGATATCGTCGAAGAGATGCTCGAACGGAACGTCGCCGGGCATGAGGTTGAGATTGCACATGCGGATCATCGGGACGAACTCCCAACTCTGCGCTCGCACGCACGAATTGGATGCGCGGCCGATGGTCCGAGCCGTGTCGTTGCTCATTTCGTACCCGACCAACACTCCGTCGCGAACGATATCGGACGCCGTGCTCTTCGTGCCTTCATCATCGTAACCGAGCGTTGCCAGCCCCGCAGGGATCGTATTGTCGACGACGATGGTGACGATGCCGGAGCCATACGCGAGGCGATCGAGTTGATCTAACTCAAGGAAGCTCACACCGGAGAAGTTGGCTTCCCAACCCATGACGCGATCGAGCTCGGCTGGATGGCCGCACGATTCGTGCATCTGCAGCGACATTTGCGACCCGCCCAAAACGATATCGAACGTACCGCTCGGGCATTGCGGTGCCTCTAAGAGCGCGGCGGCCTCTTCGCCGATGCGAGCAGCGTTCTCCGCCAAGGAAGCTTCCTGGACAACTTCCCAGCCGCCGGCTTTATAGAGACCGATGTCCCCGGGAAAGGTTCGCGTCTGCACGTCGCCCCCGCCGACGGCCATGGCGGCAATGCCGCTGCCGGTTTGACGCACGTGCTGCTCGATGCGCGAACCGATCGTGCTGTAAAAGTATTTGTCCGTGCGCCAGAGATCGAGCCACGCGCGACCGACGGCAATCGAAGGGTCGGCGTGCAGCGCTTTTTCCGCTCGGAGCAGGAGCGCAACCCGTTCGCCGAGCGGAACGCCTTCCGGGTCGCGTTGCATGGGGGTTGTGAACGTATCGCGATACGCTTTGGGCGGTGGCTCGCCGAGGCGGCGCGTCCCGATGGAAGCGCCGGCTTTGGCGATGGCGACCGCAAGGGCAGCTGTGGCATCGAGAGCGGAGTCGGTGAGATCGGAGCTTGCGGCAAATCCCCACGAACCGTCCACCAGCGCGCGAATGCCGTAGCCTATGCTGGTCGCATCCGAAAGCGTCGCGAGCGCGCCGTTGCGCACTTCTATCCGTTCGGTTCGCGCAATTTCAAAACGAATGTCTGCGTACTGCGCGCCTTTTGCCGACGCCGTGTCCAGCACGCGCGCGGCAGGCCCATCAAAACTCATGCTCGCAGTGTTGTCAACGGCGTCGAGCGTCGCCTGCAAGGCGTACGCGAACGTCGCGTAGTGCGATGCCACCAGACGAGTGGACCGTTTCTCCTCCCGTACCATTAATGACGTAGATTGATTTAAGCGTGATCGGCTGCGCGAGTACAGTGGGGAACGCGACGACGATTTTCCTCCAGCCGGTGAAATCCACTTTCACCGCGGTGAGCAAGGTACGCTCGTTGATCGCGTTCGTGACCGCGACGCGCAGCAGTTCGCGGTTACCATCGCCGAGCACGTCGAAAGCCAGGCCCAGGGCATTGTCCGGAAGTCGCACGTTGCCTCGAAGATACGCGGCGCGTTCCGAACCAGAAAAATCGTACTGCAGCGTCGCGCATCCGCTACAGGGATCGTCGCGAACGATCGAACCCGGGCCGCCCCCAGGAGCCGTCGCGAAACTGAAGGCTTCACCCAGATCGATAGGCGTCGAAAGATGCTCGCCGATGGACACGGTCGTAACCGCGCGCACCCGTCCCACGACAAGTGAAACATCGGCGTCGCGATCCGTCGCGAGATAGTTGCCGGCCCCATCTATTCGGCCGGCGGAGGCCGCCCAGCCGAGGCGAGACGGCAGCGCGAGTGGGAATCCGCGCGCGTCGTATGCCTTCGCGGACAGCACGATGCGCGCTCCGGCGCGAGCGTTGGGAGCGTGCGGAGAAATCTCCAATCGTGCCGGACTTTCGACGACTTCTACGGGAACGAGCGTGGAAAGTGGCCCCCGTTTTACGGCGATCGTTCCGTTCCCCAATCGATCTGCACGAACCGTCTCGGTGCCCGCATCGCGCAGAAAATGGCCCGCTTCGTCCGTGATGGCGACCCGCAATTCGACGGAGGATCCGCGCACCGCGCGCATCGCTTGCGGCCGCACGGCCACGCGCGCCGGAGGGCCGCTTGGCGCGTCGCTGTAGGCAAAGATGCCGTCGGAGATTTTTCGTTCGACCCCATCGGAGGGCGCGTTCTGAACCGACGCGCTACGCTCTCCCAGCGTGCGCGCGACGATCGTGGAACTCCCGCCTCCGTCCAACGCCATGCCCTCGCGCGCTCCAAGCGCCAACATCAAAACGGTAAATTGCGCGCGCGTAACGCCAATGGAGACACCAGGCTGGCGCCCATCCACTTCAATCAGAAGAAGGCGCCCGTCAGCGGTGGCCGCGATTCCGGTTGAGGGGATCCGAACGGCAAATTCGCCGCCCCGCGGCCCATCCGGATCGTCATAAGGTCTGCCGTCTTTGAGTAACAGCGGGCCACCGCCAATCGCCGTCTCGACATCGGCTAACGCCGGCATGACCGCGCCCGTGGCGACGATCGTGTCGCCGTCGTTCGGTGCGCCGGTACTCCCATAGGCGTTCGGCCCGATGCCTAAATAATATCCCGCGGGTTGCGCGGCCGTATTGTCGGCAATAGCGAGAACTCGGTACGTCGCGAATGGCGGCGCTCCGAAGACTGGAGCGAGGCGCACGAGCGTGACGTTTTCTTGCGGCGGAACCGAACCGAACGCCGGCGTAAGGATCGTCGTTCCGCCCTTCGGCGGCGCCCACTCGTTAACGCCGTCGAGTTGCACGGTGGAGCCGCTTGCCATCTGCATCGTTCCGCCGAACGTAAACTCGTCGAAACTCACGCTGCGGTCCTGGTGAATTGCCACCGCGTAGCGACGCATTGGTGAGTGCACGAGCCTTCCACCTTGAACCAACACGTTTAACGGCGCGTTGGTGTTGGCGATGTCGAAATAGTCGCCGTTGACGCCTGCGACTGCGCCGGTTCGCATCGCCATGGACGACACCGTTTCACCGGACGATACGAGGCGATCTTGCGAGAGCGCAGCATCGACGCGCACCGACGAATTGCGCAGGTCGAGGGATACGACGCGCACGGCGATCGGACCGTCAACCGTGCGCAGCTCGTAATCTCCGTACGCGATCCCGGGAGCCACGAACGAGAATGTCGCCGCGTCGGTGAGAATGTTCGGAAACGGGGCGGCCGGCGCGATCTGAGACGGGAGCGACCCCGCCCAAGCGCCGAGCGGCAGAGCTGTTAATGCCAGGAACGCCAACAGCGACTTCATCTTATTTCCAATTACTTCCAAGCCGAGACGCCAAGCGGAAATCCGCCCGTTAGAAATGGAGACCCGTGGATGCGCGCCAACGTGCGCGTATCGAAAACATCCAATCTTCCCGCGCGCGCACACGGGACGTACAATCGCGCGCGGCGCGCATCGACAAACGGGCGCCAAGGCGTAGAGCACGTGTGCAGCGGAGCGTGCTGCGGCCGAAGTGAGGACTGGTCGAGTACGTACACGACGTCCGCGCCCTCATCGGTGACGTATGCACGGTGCGTCGAGGCTTCGAGCGCGATGCCCAATGGAAACGTCATGCGCGAGCTGCGCGCGACGACGCGCGCTCCGGGTTTCGCAAGATCGATCGCCTCGGCGAAACCCGGACCGCCCGGCATCGACCCGCTCGTATTGGACACGACGAAAAGCCGGCGCCTACGCGCGTCCAAGGCGAGACCGAACACACGATCTACGGCACGGATTCGCCGACGCGCGCGCATCGTTTTCGTGTCAACTTCCAGCACACTTGCATCGTTCACATTTCCCACGTACGCCCCATGTCGAACCTCGTCGAGTGCGAGGCCCTCAGCCGTTATGCCGGTGACCACGCGTACCGTCCCGCCGTCGCGATCGACTCGGGTGAGCGCGCCTTTGCCCGCAACGTCGCGGTCCGTGATGTAGCCGACGCCCTGTGAATCGACGGCGACTTCGTTGCCGGCCGACACGCCGCGCAACGGCCGTTCGTGCCACGGCGAACGCATGATTCGGGCGAGCGTGTTGCCGTCCGTATCAGGAGCAAAGAGCATTCCATCCGGGCCGAACGCGACGTCGCCCGCGTTCCCGTCGATCGGTTGGACTCCGACGATTGCATACGTCACGGGATCGTGCAAAACGATGCCATTCTCGTAACTGGCGACGGCGACGAGCGAATCGTGCGCGCGCGGCGCGGGAACGATTCGCAGGCGCGCGGTTGCCGCGGCGAACCGCCCCGCCGCCAACACCGTAATCGTCGTGGGGCGATTGACGCTAGGGGCGATGACCGTCGAACCGTCGATTCGCCCCGGACCTAAAAGTTCGAGACGATAAGGCGCAAAGTATCCGCCCGCATGCATGACGATACGGCTTCCGCTAATGTATGGGAACGGCTTGAGGTCAAGAGAGAATGTTCCGAGCGCGAGTGCAACGCCGCCGGCGAGGGCGCGCCAGAGCGTCATGCTTTTGCGGATTCAGCCGCGCGCGCGAGGCCTTCGAGAACGTCCGTATGCGGTGCGACAAGCGTTGCGTGGGCTTTGAGTGGATCGAAAACGAACGCTGCTATGCGAAAGTCGCCGAACGTTCCGCATACGACGGTGCCGTCGGGATCGATCGCGTACGCGCGCTTGCCGGGACGGTCAATGACCACGACGTACATGCGCAGTTCCAGCGCTCGCGCGCGGGCGAAGTGCGCTCGCTCGATGCGACGGGAGCCCGCGTCCCACACCGCCAAAATGCCTCCGCCTCGCCGGAAATCTACGAGCCCACGCGGATCGAGGAACGTGTCGTCGCCCGCGCGCGCGATCGCAACGCGGTCGCCATTTGCGGAACACGTCGCATCCGGGGCGATGGCGAAATCCGCTTCGACGATCCGTAGCGTCGTGCTTAGGCTCGAAGCGTCGAAGGCGTCCGCGGTCACGGCGATTCGCGCGGCAGCGATCGGATCGCCGGCGGACGCTTCGAGTCGAACCGCTTCTTGGGTTTCGCGCGGCTCTTGTACGTCGATGTCTGCATAGATGATTTCTGCGTCATGCTGCGATGCGAGAGCCAGCACGTTGCCGTCGGCATCGATAATTTGGCTTTTGCCGCAATAGGCTACCGCCCCAATTTCCGCGCCGCACTTATTGGCTGCCACGAACGGCACGCCGTTTTCTTGCGCGCGAACGCGCGCCAATAAATCCGCTTGAACATTTTCGAGCATGGAGGGATCGCGGCCGCTCGTCACCCAGGCGGTCGGCATGACCAGTACTTGGGCACCGCGCGCAACCAACGTCTGCGCGATGGTCGGAATGCGCCCGTCGGCGCACACGAGCGCGCCGATCGAGCCCAGGCTCGTGGAGATCGGCCTCAGGCTGTCTCCCGGCGAAAACCATTGCGAGTCGAAATGCCACAAAAATTGCTTGTCTGCCCAGCCGGCGACCGAGCCGTCGCTGTCGATGACGCTTGCACTGTTGACCAAGCAGCTACGGACTCTGCGGACTGCGCCGATAACCAAAGTAGTGCGCGTCTCTGACGCCACAACTTTGCAATCAGCGAGGGCCTGTCGGTTCGCATCCTCGTCGAGGGATAGGTCACCTAAAACGTAGGCGGGAATCGTGCCTTCAGGCAGGACGATGAGCCTCGCACCGCCGGACGCGGCTTCGTACATTTTCGTACGGATGCCCGGCCAAACGGCTGCGAACATCGGCCGATCGTGCGCTCTTACTTGGATGGAGGCGGCTTTTATGCGTCGTTTCACACTCTCCGTAGTTCTTGCTGGCACTATACTGGCTTCCTCTCTCCTTTGCGATGGCGCGCACCAGCGTGGCGCCCGCCGACGAGTATTTCGGGCAGATGAAGATGAGCATTCTTGAGATTAACAACCGCCTTCGCGATCTGACCGGCAAAGCCGACCGGCAGTCCGTCCCTCCGCAAAACATCGAACACGATGCCGAATTCACCGAAAGCGCTATGCACGATTGGGAAAGTAAGTATCCGCGCGATCCGTGGTTGCCGCGCAGCGTGGCCCGGCTCGTTCGCATTTATTCGCATATCGATACGGGTGCGTCCAGATCGCGGATGCACGGGTCGCTCAGGTGGCTGCAGCGCCGGTACGCGCGACACTCCGGCCTGGTCGCCGCTATGCGCGTGGAAGTTGCCATCGCCGACGCCCATCTTCACAACGTAACCCTGCAGCGCTAGGCCTTCGCGGGAGATTCCTCGGCTACGTAACAACTTTGAGCGAACGGTCCGGGCGGCCGCAACGTTAAGAGCGAAAACCAGGACATGCTCGCTAAGAAGGGGTTTGCATTTGAAACGCGCTGTTCTCTCCCTGTCCGCTGCGGCAGCGGCACTCGCCGTCGCCGGTACCGTCGTCGCAGCGCCCGCTTCCAAGTCGGCGCCGAAAACGTCGCCGGCTAGCTCCGCAGCGAAAAAGACGGCTCCGCGGATTTCGAAGTCCCGTCAGCGCCAGTTGGAGCAACTCAAAACATCGGCTCCGGGCGATGAATATTTCGGCCGCCTCAAACTGAGCTATTTGGGCATCAATAACACCTTTCGCGATGACGCGATCCGGGCGGGGGCCTACACGACGGATTCCCGGCTCATCACGGGCACGAATTTTGCCGACGACGCCATGCACGACTGGGCGAAGAAGTACCCGCACGACGCTCAGCTGCCGCGCTCGTGGTTTCTCGCCATGAAGATGTACCGCAAGATCTATACCATCGACGGACAGCAGAAGGCCTTTGAGTACATAAACGAGATCGTCCAGCGCTGGCCGACGTCGTATTTTGGGAAGATCGAAAAGGCCGATCTCGCAAAAGGTTTCACGGAGCACTATTTCGCGCTGCCCGTTCCCTGCCCGACGCCTGAGCCCACCCTGCCGCCCGGCGTGAAAGCGAAACCGACACCGTCGCCATCGCCGTCACTTATGCCGACGATCTCGCCGACTCCGACGCCGGGACCAAACGTGCCGTCGATCGACATCATCCCGGTGCCGTGCGTGGTGCCTACCCCGACGCCGAGGCCCACGCCGTTGCCGACCACCGCACCGGTGCCTACACCGTCACCGTCGCGGAGCGGGTCGCCGGCGCCATTGCCTAGCCTATCCCCAGCGCCACTGCCCAGCGTATCGCCCGCGCCTCTTCCATCGGGGTCCCCGGTTCCGCTGCCTACCGGCTCCCTCTCACCGAAACCTCTGCCCACGCGCTCGCCCAGGCCGGCTCACCACTACTAACGACTCAGCCGAAAGCGCAAAAAAAAATCGGCCCCCGGGGGAGCCGATTTTTGTTGTGGTGCGCCTGCGCGCTAGAACTTGATGCCGATGCCGACGAACGGACCGTTGTGGGTGAAGTCAATGGGCGCATTGCTCTGGTTCGTTCCCTTGTCGCCAAGGAATCCGAAATCCAGATAGACCGGTACGTTGCGCCCGAACGTAAACGTTCCACCGACCGCATACTTCAGGATGCGATAGGATAGGTCGAAGGACGTACCAGATTGCGGTCCGCTCTGCACCGTGTACGTTCCGCGAACCTTCGGATAGTAGTACGCGCTACCGTAGACCGAGAAGGCCTGATCGAGGTCGGGAAGTTTTTCTAATCCGAATCCGATGCCTTTCAAGTGCGGGTAGCCGTAGTTGCCCGAGCGTTGCATGTAGCCGAGGCCGACATAGATGCGCGGGGAGGCGACCTTCAGGCCCAAGCGGCCGTCGAAGTCGTAATCGCGCACGGTGAAGGCCGGGACAAACGTCTGACCTTGACCACCGATCACGGTAACGCATCCTTGGTCACCTGGAGTTGTGCACGCATTGTTTAGGGGATCGTTTGGACTGTAGCCGGGAGGGGTCCCGACGCCTTGATTGTGCGGATATCGGTATGTCCGATAATCGGCTTCGAGCATCCAAGGCAGGTTGAAAAGGCTGAATTCGAGGCCGCCACGCACCGCGTAGTTGCCGCTTCTCCCGGAGTTGCCCGGGCTGAATTCATTGTAGATCTTCGGGCTGATGATGTAGTCGCCGACGATGAACTTGTCGAGGTAGGGAATCACTGCCGGGGCCGGCGCTGCGGTCGGGGCAGGGGTCACTACCGGTGCGGGCGCCGGCGGTGCCGTTGCGGCGGACGCAGGAACGTAGCGGATTGCGACGAGTTTCTTGTCAGGGACCCATTGAACGTATGCTCCCATACCTTCGGAAATCACGCGAACCGGGACAAGCACGTTGCCCTGGTACATGATCGGCGGGACGTCGAGCGGGCGGGTTTCGCCATTAATCGTGACTTCCGGACGGCCGACGGTCACTTTGACGTCGGATCCGGCCTTGGTCACATCGGCGGTTTTGGTTGCCGGATCATACGAAACAGTCGCGCCCATTTGTTCGAACATCGAACGCAATGGCACGAGAATCGTTCCACCGCGCACGAGCGCAGCAAGGACGCGTCCTTGTTTGAGGACATCCGGTTTGGCATAGACGTGGTGGTCGTTGAACAGTATCGGAATCTGTCCCGACGGCGGAGAACCGAAGTCCGCCGGCGGGGGCGCGCTCGTAGCCTGCGCAATCACCTTAGTTCCAGAGTTTCCCAGTGACGCGGCAGTCGACGGAGCGGCAACCGCGTTGAGTCCAAGGCCCGCTGCGAAGAGCGCGACGAGGACTCCGGTGCTCAGTCGTTTCAAAATAGTGCCTCCTAAAAATCAGTTACGGAGGGTCCGGACTCTTGGCTGGGTAGCGAGGGAAGAATTCGCCCGGTCTCCACACACCCTAACGGACAAGGGCCGCTTTGCGTTCCACGTGCCGATATGGTCGTTTCAGTTATTCCCAACTCTCGGAATTTCACCCCCCGGGGCGGTTGGGCTGGTAACCGCCACAGCCAGGCGGCGCCCAAGGCGAATTCGGCCGCGGCCAAACCAAGCGCGAAGCGGGGGCCGGCTGGGCCGTGGGTTGCCCCCGAAAGCGCTAGAACGAGGGTAGTTAACGAAGGCGCGACGATTTGGGGAGCCAGCAGCGCGACATTCCATACCCCGAAGGCCGTCGCAAGCGAATCGCGCGGAACGATAACACACGCCAGCGCCCAGTCGGCGGTTAGGAACGCGCCCCAGGCAAAGCCCATAACGGCCGCAGCGGAAAAGAAAACGCCCGCACGCGGCAGAGCGCACAGCACGGCAAGTGCCACAATTGAGATCGCACACGCGCCGCAGGCGATGAGGCGCCGGTCAAATTGGTCCGACGGTCGGCCGGCCAAAGCGGCGCCTGCAACGCCGAAAAGGGTGAAGGCGAGCAGCGCGACGCCGTTGCTCTGGGTCGCGTGGGCGGGCAGGACGCCCAGCGTTCGGACGACGTAAAAGTACAGATAATCCACCATTGTGTAAAAGCCAACGAAGACGAGTGCGCGGGAAACAAACAGATCGGCGAACGTGCGACTCACCCGGAACGCTCCTGGTTTCATGCGTTCCAAGGGCAACGACCGGATGTGTGCGACCGACATCGCGGCGGTTGAAAGCAAGAGCACCGCTAGAGCCGCGGCGACGATCTTCGCGTTTGCGACGAACGCGGCAATGACCGCTCCCGCCGCGTTGCCTGCACTTTGTAGCGCGGCCGTCCACGAACTTGCCAGCCCCGCGCGTTCGCCGCCGACATACTCGGGAATGATGGCCTGGTACGGGCCGGCCGCAACGTTCATGGCAAACTGCAAAGTAAGAAAAGCCGCGAGCTCGGCTGCAATCGTTTGCGAACCGTAAAACTCCCATAGCGCTCCGGCCGCGACGACCGCGCCCCCGACCACGAAAGCACTGTGATTGCGGCCGCGCGCCCGCGCATAATCGGCAATCGGACCGATCGCAATTTGCGTGACGCCCGCCGCGATGGCTCCCAGTGTCGCGATTGCGCCGTAGGTTGCGAGCGCGCCGGCGCCGCCCAACTCGTTCGTACGCGCCTGCAGCGAGAGGCCCAGGACCGCGCCCCAAACGGCTTGTATACCGAACCAAAACGCGCCGAGGCGCGCAAAACTAGGCGCGTGCGAGCGCATACACATAATCGGACAGCGAATCGACATCGAAGCAGATCTGCGGCGCACACCCACGTACCGCACACACGTCAACGCCCACGAGGTGCCGCGCTCGCCGTTCGATATCCGCAATCCTCAGTCGCTTGACTGCAAGGCGCAGCATCATTTCGGGACCGAGCAACGCAGCCATTCGCATTGCGCTCTTGCGCGCAGCAAAGAGCTTTCGGGCGAAACGTGCCGTGGCGACCGTCGTTCCCGCCGGAAAGTAAAATACGCTGCCGTTTGCAACGCGCTCGCGACCGAGGACCACAGCATGCGCAGACGACCCCGCAAAAATCGAATCGTAAACGTCGGCGTCCGCAAGCGCCATCGCGACGGCCCCGTGCGCCGCCCGATCGAGAAATTCTGAAATCGAGCTCGCATCGACGAAGGGAAGATCGCTTGCTGCATACAGCATGCCCGATTGCGGCCAAGCGCCCAGCGCCAGGGAGACATTATCCTCGCCGCTCGCCGCTTCCGGAATGATCCGATCGACCAACCGGCCACAAGCTCCCGAGACTTCTTCTCCGCCAACCACCGCGATCGAACGCGCGCCGCTTCCCCGAACAGCGTCGATCACGCGCTGCAGCATCGCCACTCCGCCCACGGGCGCGAGGGCCTTAACGCCCGTCCCGGCGAGCGTCGCAAATTCTCCGTCGATTCGGCCACCCGCAGTGATGACGGCGTCGAACGTCACGCGAAGCCGGGGAGCGATGCTTGTGATGGCGCCTTGTGCGTGGGCTTGGCTATTCGGGCATTGGCCAACGACCCGAACCGTTCGTCAAGGAGCGCTTCCAGCAGATCGGCGTTCTGTGCGGCGCTTCCACGTGCGTGGTTATTGAAGAAGGCAAACGTCTCTTCCGCATTGCCGGAAATATCCGCAATACGATGTACCCAAGGGATAAGCTCGGGTGCTTGGTAGTCGTAGGCATAACGGGTGACGTTCGTTCCGCTCCACCACTGCGCGGCATTGCGCCCGTGAAATCGAACGTATCCGACCGTTCCCGCGACATCGGCGCCCGGCTTCGGTAAAGATTCGAGCTGCGGCATGTCCACGTTACACCAACCCGCTCCGATGCTGGCGAGAAAATCCAAGGCCTTGGCTTCTTGCCAAGCGACGTGGCGAAATTCCACGACGAGCGCAAGCCCTCCCAGTGCATCGGCGAGCCGCCCGAGATAGACTTCGGCCGCATGGTCCGGGCGAAAGCCGTTGGGGAACTGGAGCAGCGCGCACCCCAGCTTTTTTGCATCGAGCATCGGCTGCATGCTTGCGCGAAAGAGTGCCGCATCGACGTGAACTCGCGAGGTGCCCGGTTCGTGGGTGAGGGTACGCGGCACTTTAAAGCAAAACCGGAAAAGGTCCGGCGTTCGCTCGGCCATATTAACGATTGTTTTCTGGGTGAGGATTCCGTAGTAGGTCGCATCGATCTCGACTGCACTAAATCGCTGCGCGTAGTACGAGAGCATTTCGCGCTGCTTAATCGTCGCCGGATAGAACGGTCCGATCCAATCCTTGTACGCGTACCCACACGTCCCAACGTAAATCACGGGGCTTTCGCCGTCACGATTGCCAACGCTCCATGCGTGAGCGCGGTAAAGATGCGGTTTTGTGCGGCAAAGTCGCCATCGGACGTGCCGGACAGCGCGCGCCGCAAGCCGGCGATCGACGCGGATCTGCCATCGAGCCCGTCGTAGCCTTTCACGTAAGTCATCCAACGGTAGGCTTCCTTCGGATCTTGCAGCGCCGCGGCATTGTACGCGCCCTGCGCCACAGCCAGCCCGAATCCGAACGCCGCCAGGCGTTCTTGCGGCACGATCTTCCGAGCGATTTCGGGAACGTGATGGCGAAAAAGCGCCAAGCGCGCAACGTCGTCGTTGGTTCGCGTTGCGGCAAGACTGGCGCGAAATCGTGCGAGCAGATCGCGCGACTGCGCGTCGGTCGCCAGCGCCTCATATCGCGCGTAAAAATCTTCCAGGTAATGCTTCGCCCAGGAATCCAATACCAGCGCCGGCTGATCCATGATCTGCTCGGAGGAACTTAAGTAGATTCCGAGCCGAACGTATGCATCTTCCGTTTGTCCCTCGAGTGGCGGCACGGACACGATGGCCGCGTCGGGGATGAGGGCGTCGAGATCGTTGGCAAATTCCGAAGCCCCGGCATCGGCCGGTAGAACGCGTTCCAGAGACGCCGGGCGATTGCGCAACGTTGCGCTCACGACACGCTGCACCGCCTGAGGTCCGAGGGTGCCGCCCATGGTTTGCGCGATCACTTTCGAAGCGCCAAGTACTCGGAATTCTCCCTCATCATGATTCGCATCGCGGAGCAACGCTCCGAGCGGAAGATTGAGAGCGCCTTCCGGCACCGCGCTAAAGTCTCCGGTTTCAAAAAACGGCTGCAACCGCTCGTAGGCAGCCGCGGGCAGCATGCCGGCGTCACGCGCTTCACGCGCGTCCGTCGAGCAGCTCTCCCGTATTAAGACGATGGCGCAACGCTTAGGAATGAACCGTAAAACGAAGATTCGCCCCGCCGCCTCGCCCTGACGATAAGCCGCGACCTGCGTGGGGGTAAGTGCGGGGGCACTATAGGCTGCCGGCGGTGCGATCATGTGGGAGAAGAATAAGGCCCGGCTATACGCCGGGCCTGCAAGAATCGAACCGTGACGAACTACTTCTTAACGGCGATTTTCTTCTTATTCCCGACGGTCTTCTTCGGCCCTTTCCGGGTGCGAGCGTTGGTCTTCGTACGCTGGCCGCGAACAGGCAGGCCGCGACGGTGACGGATACCGCGATAGCATCCGATGTCCGAAAGGCGCTTAATATGCCCGGAGACTTCGCGACGCAGATCGCCCTCGACGCGCAGCTCGAGCTGATCGATCGCGTCGCGCAAGCGCTTCTCATCATCTTCCGACCAGTCTTTCACGCGCAAATCACGGCTGATGCCGGCGCGGTCGAGAATGCGGACGGCCGTTTTCGGGCCGATGCCATAAATATACGTAAGCGCGATTTCAGCGCGCTTCTCGCGCGGGATATCGATTCCGGCTATACGGGCCATAGTTATCCTTGCACCTGTTTATGTTTCGGGTTGACATCGCAAATCACGCGCACCTTACCTTCGCGGCGAATGATTTTGCATTTTTCACATATCCGTTTAACGGATGGTCTGACTTTCATTTTGATAGCACTCCAGCCTAGCCTCCGCGC
>JALYVW010000121.1 GCA_030853005.1 Vulcanimicrobiota bacterium | reverse complement strand
TGCCATTGACGTCGGATTCTCATTTGGAAGCCACGACGTTATCCGCATCTTTGAAGAAATCGCTTTCGAACGCGGATTGCCGACGACTGCGCGTTTTGACAACGGCAGCGAATTCACAAGCCTTGCAATGCTTCGTTGGGGAGCAGAACGCTCCGTCCTCTTGCATTTTATCGAACCGGGCAAACCCACACAGAACGCGCAGATCGAATCGCTTAACGGCAAGATCCGCGACGAGCTGCTAAACGCCCACAGTTTCGTATCGATCTTCGAAGCGCGCCGAACTGCCACCGATTGGCGACACGACTACAACGACATCAGGCCGCACTCAGCGCTCGGTTATCAAACTCCCAGGGAGTTTGCCGAGCAATTCAAAACTACCAAAACCTCACAATTATCGGCTGCGTAAATTGCCTCCTCAGGTCACACGGCATCGTTCATCTTTGAGTTCAAATGGTCGACGTGTCCACAGGTGCACGTTACCGATCCTGAGATGATCTTGCCGTGCGGCGCCGCCGATGCGTTCGGATCGGCCACACTAGGTAGTGTACGGCCTGTGCCGTCCGAAAAGCGTCCGACGGAAGTTCTGCGCTGACCGCCAGTTGCTGATAACGTTCAGATCAAGATCCCCGGCATTGCCCAGCCTTAGTTGCTCGCGGCCTCAATACCCAATGAACGATCTTGGCGTGGGGTTACAGACTTCATGGCCTAGTACTCGAACCTCTCAGCCCCTATCGTGGCGCCACATCTTGAGGCAGCCGGTTTTGTGACGCTGTGCGCTGGCGTGGGTGCGGTCCGAAAAGCGTCCGAAGCTGGTTCACAGACGCGGCCTCGAACAAGGCAGACGAACCATTCACCGAGGATGGAAACGTGTCTCAAACCCTGTCCGCGCCTTCGGCGTACCTCAGCATCCGCTTATTGGGCGGGTTGCGACTTCGTTATGGCGAGCTCGATGTACGGTTTAACGCGCCGGCAAAAACCCTTGCGTTGCTGGGCTACCTGCTCGTCCACCGCGACGAGAAGATCTCGCGCGAGGCACTCGCGTTCACGTTGTGGCCGGACGACGCCGAAAACAAGGCGCGCGCGAACTTGCGCCGTCATAACTTGCTGTTACAACAGACGCTTCCGCAAGAGGCGGCCTGGACAATAGCAGATCATCGTTCGATTCAATGGAACGCTGCGTGCGCGTGCGAGATCGACATCGCCGAGTTCGAACGTTTGAGTGAGCGACCGGAAACGGCGGCGGAAGCCGTGAATCTCTACGCCGGCGATCTGCTGCCGGACCTCTACGACGACTGGATATTACCGCAGCGCGAACTCCTGCGGCGCATGCAAAGCGTCAATCTAGAACGGTTAACCGAGCGGTATCGTCACGATCGCGATTTCGCAAAGGCGATTTCCACGGCGCAAAGACTCGTGGCCCACGAGCCGTGGCGCGAAGACACCATCCGAACGCTCATGTCTCTGCGCTACGAATCTGGCGACCGTGCGGGTGCACTCGCCGAATACGAAGCGTTTGCCCTACGCCTGCGCCGCGATATGGATGTCGAGCCCATGCCCGAAACGGTGGCGCGTTACGAGTCAATCCTGCGAAACGCGCCGACGTATCGTTCACGAACCGCCGAACATGCGGATACGCCGGCAAGCACCCCCGTTCCGTTTGTCGGCCGCGAAGCAGAATTTATGCAGCTCGAGAGCTGGTGGAATCGCGCCGCCCGCGGACACGGGCGCTGCGCGCTGGTCAGCGGCGAGGCGGGAATCGGCAAATCGCGCCTGATGGCAGAGCTGCGCAACATGGTGGATGCTCAGGGTGGGCGAGCGATCATCGGCTATACGACCTTTCCGGAAGCTGCGCCATACCAAGCGGTTATCGAGGCGCTGCGCGGCGCGCTCCCAATGATCTCCGCGCGTAATCTCAAACCGATTTGGCGAGCGAGCGCGGCCGCAGTGCTCCCCGAGCTGCGGCAGCTCGATGAGAAGCTGCCACCATTGGTCGCGCTCGAGCCCGAGCGGCAACAGGACCGGCTGCTCGAAGCTCTCGTGCGCTGCTTCGAAGCGATCGCCCAGACGCGTCCACTCCTGGTCGTACTTGAGGACGTTCATTGGGCAGGTTCCGCGACCATCGCTTTCTTGGAATATTTTACACGGCGCGTGGAAAGTTTGCCGATATTAATCGCCGCTACATACCGAAGCGATGATACGTTGCCGATGCATCCGCTTCGCAACTTGCGTCGATCGCTGCGCGGCACCGATGCGCTTGCGAATCAGCCATTGGGAAGGCTCTCTTCAGTAAGCGTCGAGCAGTACGTGCGCGCGATTCCGCAATTAGTCGGCATGCCGCCGGAATTCGCGCAGCGCGTGCACGCGCTCAGCGACGGTAATCCGTTCTTTCTTGGCGAGATCGTGCGCGATTGCGTAGCTTCCGAACGCACGGAGCCGGCGACGTCTCAAAGTCTGCAGGCCGTCATCGCGAGCCGAGTCGCGCGCCTGTCCGCAAAGGCGCAAGCGGTGGCTGGCATCGCAGCGGTCGCAGGTCGCGCGTTCGATATTGAACTGATTGCCGCCGCCGGCGGCATATCCGAAGACAAAGTCATCGAGTCGGTGGATGAACTGCTGGACCTGCGGCTGATTCGAGATGCGGGAATGAGCGCTGCGGGATCCTACGACTTCGTCTTTTCGCACGATCTCATTCAAGCGCACATCTATAGCAGCGTTCCGGAGTCGGCGCGAAAACGCCGTCACCGCCGCGTCGGCCTGGTTTTGGAGGCCCTGCACGCGCGATCCACCAGCGCAATCGCCAGCGACCTCGCGCGTCACTTCGATAACGGCGGCGATCCCGAGCGAGCGGTTCGGTACTCCATCATCTCGGCAGAAAATGCGCTGGCAGTCTATGCCGATCACGAGGCCCTCGCGGCACTGAGCCGCGCGCTTCACATCGAGGGCGAAGGTCCTCAACAGTATGATTTGCTCGCCATGTTGGAAACGATTTACGGCAGGCAAGGGATGCGTCACGAACAGCTCACCAATCTGGATAGCTTACAAGCCGTTGCGGAGGCATCGCGGGACGAGGATAAGATTTGCGAATGTTTGCGCCGCCGGATCCTCTATACGCGCGCGACCGGCAATCTTGCCGGACAACAGCGTTACCTCGAAGCGCTCCGTGAAGCTGCTGCCAGGCGCAAAATCTCCCGGTGGAAGGCGGTGGCAAGTGAGCATGCGGCTGCGCTCATGATTTCCACCGGCAAATACAAAGAGGGGTGCGAACAGGCCGTCGTGGCGCTCGACGGGTACGGAAATGCGCAAGATGCAACCGGCGAAATCCGTTCGCTGTGTTTGATTGCCGAAGCGCACGCACTCCTGGCCCAGACGACAGAGTCTCAGGCGGCGATCGATAGAGCCCGTGAGCTTGCGGAGAAGTCATCGAACGAGACATTGGTGTTGCGAGCCCTTTGTGCGGCATCGCTCGCGGCATACCTGAACAATCATTATGACGATGCGCGAGATTTCGCGCAAAGGGGGTTGGATCTCAGCGTCACAATCGGCGACCGTGAGGCCGAGGCCGATTGCTTGTCACGCCTTGCCAATATCGACGGGAGACGGTTTGCCGTCGATGCAGCGGTCACCAAGTACGGCCAAGCGCTTGAGATTTACCGCGCTCTCGGGAAATTAGTCGGGGAAGCGATCGTCTCGTTCAATACGGGCTTGTTGTATTTGAAGATTGGCGAGCAAAAACAAGCATTGGAAAATTTTAGTCGGGCGCGCTCGGTTTTTTCATCGCTCAAAGATTTGCGCGGAGTGACCGTCTGCGCCATCAATCTGGGTATGATCGCGTACTTCAAGGGACGCTATGCGGTAGCGTGCCGGATATTCACGAGCGCTTTGCGATTGGCCGTAGAGTTGGGGATGCCGCATTTGCATTGCGTTGCCCTGGCGAATCTGGGCGCTGCCCAGAGAGAAGCGGGTGATGTCACTCAGGCGCTCGCGCTTCAGGAAGAAGCGCTTCGTATGCGCCGCAGCATCGCGCCGATGGATATCGGCTCGGACCTCTCCGATATGGGTTTGACGTATTTGCGTGTCGGCGATGTGCGCGCTGCGCTCCGGATCGCCGATGAGATCGCCGAATTAGACGACGCCGCGCTGCAGAGCCTGATGTTTCCGCAGAGCGTTCTTTGGACGGCCGCGCAGGTCTACGCGGCTGCCTCTCTTGCCGATCGCCGTCGCAACGTCTTGCAGCGCGCCTTGCACG
>JALYVW010000051.1 GCA_030853005.1 Vulcanimicrobiota bacterium | reverse complement strand
TTCGCCCAGCGGCACTACCTCGACGGGGAGGACATTGTCGCCAAACTTCCGCGAGCGGGGGATTCATGCGAGAACGTTCGTGCTGAAATCATCAACGAAGGGAAAGTAATTTATCAATTTTGGGACGGCCAGATCGTCGACGCGGGAACATCTATTGAGGTTTTTGGCATGTCTCAAAAGCTGCGCAACTTCGCACTTTTATTGGCCAACGAGAAAACCGGCAGCGCGTTCACTCTTAAAGCGGAAAGTGACGTTGTATTTGAAGTTCTTTGCGATGCCGTGAATTTAGATCTTAAAGTTTTGAATGATGAGTACCAGCAGGATTATCATGATCTTCTTGCGGCGCGCGTCGGCGACGGTGCTAGTGCGAGGGTCGAAAAGATTCGGGAAGACTACCCGCGTCTTTTCAACACACCTGCGTGGTCCAAACCAGGCAAACATCGTCAGGCCATCCAGGAGATAATTGAAAAGGCCATGATCGACCGCATAAAAAGTCGGTACGGGAATGTGAAGAAAGGACTTCGCGGGACGCTCAGTGGCAAATTCGTTGACACATCTTCACTCATGGGTTGGGGATATGGTGTTTTTGATAGCAGCCATGGGGTCCGGCTTGTCGACCTATCCCCGGATCAGGTTGAGTGGGCACGCGAGAATCTCGGGCGTCGTCTGAGGCTCTCGAACGAAACCGGTAATGCGAAAGATCTTAAAATGACGTTAGGAGAAAACGCGGGTTTACAGGTCGAGACAGATCTCCGCTCCCTATAGCGTTTCGGTTATATATAAAAGCTAAATAGATACGTCGATATCCGCGCGTGGTGTTCCAGCAGTTGCGATGAAACACCACGCGCGGACATCGACCGCAAAACCACCCGCCGATGCTAATGTCGCCCATGCAGAATGTACGTATATCGTTGGGGACGTTGTGCACGGACGCGACATCAACAAGAAGCCCGAGAATCACCTCTTCGCCTTTGTGGGACCGTGCTCAGCGTGCGAGAGAGTTTGGCCTATAACGAAGTCGCGATCACGTACGCGCAAAACAACGCTATGCAAAGCGTGTTATCCCAAAACAAGCGCGTTTACCCGACACGGCGCCGAGGCGCCGGCTTGGAAAACCGGAAAATCGCGCGTGAAAGGGTATGTTTTGCATCGTGTTGATCGCAACGACGCAATTGGGTGGGCGATGAAGCACGCCGATGGCTATGTGCTAGAGCACCGTTGGGTGATGGCGTGCGATTTGGGTCGACCGCTCGGCAAACATGAGATCGTGCATCATAAAAATGGCGTCCGAAGCGACAACCGACTTGAAAATCTTGAATTATGGCCAGGGCCGCATTTGAAGGGTATCCGGGCGTCGGATGCGGAGTCCGACGCGCTCGGCAAAATCAGAGCTGAGGATGTCCTGGAGGCGATTAGCATGATTAGTCAATCAGAAAAAGCGCGGGTATACCTCGCTCTGTCGAATCAATTAGGGAAGGCCAAGAAGACAGCCTAGAGCGAGCCCGCAAATCGCCAAGACGAGTTGCCCGGGCTAGGGGATCTTTGACTCGCGAAACGTCGTCTTCTTAGACTAACGCAACTTAGCGCTTGTGCCCGTTGCGTGGAAGGAAAATGAACGACGCCCGAATTATAGTGGTCCATGACCAGTCCTATGCAAAGGGCCAACTTTTCAATTGCCAGCGGGATGTTGTCGACTTGGAGGGCTGCGCGATAATGCGAATCCCTTATCGATATAGTGTGCGAACCATGCGCGGCGCCACCGAACTGGAAGCGGAACTCAGCGGCCTCTCCGAAGAAGGCTGGGAGCCGATTAACTTCGAGCGCAGTTCATCGGGCGAATACGAAGTCGTGTTGCGTCAAGAGCGCGAAGAGCATACGCAAGTCGTGCTTGAGCAATTGGAAGCAAGTGCAGGAGAGATTTCCACGCCGTCCTTGACAGACTGAACCGTGTCCAGAATCCAAACGTTTGGATCGCCCCAACAAATGTCTTGGTTGCCTAGATAAATACAAATGTCAAACGTTGCCTTGTCCCGTCGCTCTTAAGCATTCGACAAAACAACCGAGGGTGGCGCTTCCAAAAATGACTGAGTTGGACACTATTTGATTGTGAAATTTCGCGGTTCGCGCAATGTAGACATTGCCGCAATTCTCGGTCCCTGTGCGAAGAAGAGATATCCGCACAAGAGGGCGGCAGAAGAAGCCGCTGCGCGGCAGATTGAATACGCAGAGGCAGATTCGCGTCAGCTGACTCTTCGCGTTTATGAGTGCAAGAATTCGTGGTGTGGGGGCTGGCATCTCACGGAACGGCGCTTGTAACCCGACTGAAAAAACCCCGCATCCCCCTTACGGGACGCGGGTTTTAATGGTGGAGATGAGGAGACTCGAACTCCTGACCCCTTACATGCGAAGCAAGTGCTCTACCAGCTGAGCTACATCCCCATGGGGCAACGCCTGTGATTATACGCTCTGGGGTTTGACCCTGTTTAGGGCGTTTCGCGGAATTGAGAATGATTCTGGCAATGGTTCGCAAATTAGGGCGTCGTGCGGAACGAATATGCCACCCGGCCCCGGGAACAGATCGTGCATGTCCTCAAGCGCGAGCGCCGCTATCTTTCTGCGGCGGACGTTTTTTCTCGATTGAAGCGGGCGAGGTCGCAAGTCTCGCTCTCCACCGTCTATCGAACCCTTGGGCTCCTTGCGTCCAAGGGTGAGTGCAGCGCGCGGGTCGACGATCAGGGCGAGGCGACCTACGTCGCGTGCGAACCCACGCATCACCATCACGCCATCTGCCGCGCCTGCGGTACGGTCGAAGAGGTCGGCTGCGATGCGGTCGAGAGTTTTGCGCAAGCGCTCAAAACCTACCATAAGTTCGAACTCGAAGATCATGCCATGGAATTTTTCGGAACGTGCGGGAAATGTCGCTAAGGCGTTTCGTTGCCGTCGTTTTGCTGGGCGCGCTTGCGGCGTGCTCGGCGCCGGAGTCGAAGTCCGATGGGATCGTCCAGGTCGTTACCACGTTCTCAACGCTCAACTCGTTTGTGCAGGCGGTCGGTGGCGCGCACGTGCACGTGCAAAATCTCGTCCCGATCGGAGCCTCTCCGGAAGACTACCAGCCGACGCCCCAAGATATCGGCACGCTCTCACAAGCACAACTGCTCGTTGAGAACGGCAGTGGCATCGAGGCCTGGCTGCAGCACACCATCGCCGATGCCGGCAACGCGACGATGAAAAAACTCGTCTTGAGCGACGGGTTGCCCCGCAAAGGCTTGAACCCGCATCTCTGGATGGATCCGCAGCTGGCCAAGCGCTATGTCGATAAGATTGCCGGCGCGCTCTCGAGCGTCGACGAGGCGCATGCGAAAGACTACACGGTGAACGCCGCGCGCTATAAGGCGCGGCTCGATGCGCTATCTTCGGATATTCAGAAGCAAATCAATACGATTCCGCCCAACCATCGCACCATGATCGTCTTCCACAACGCGTGGCAGTATTACAACGATCGCTTTGGGTTGCGCACCGTTGGCGTTATCGAACTCTCGCCCGGGCAAGAGCCCAATCCGGAGTACATCGGGCACCTCGTGGATCTGGCGCGGCGCGAGCATGTACGGGCGATATTTGCCGAGCCCGAATACAGTCCAAAACTCGTTCAAACGCTCGCCAGTAGCGCGCACATCAAAACGGTGGAAAATCTCTACGACGATTCGGTCGCGGGCAAAGGCGCTGTGTCGGATTATATCTCGATGCTGCAGTACGATACGAAGACCATCGTCCAGGCGCTCAGATGACTGGGGCATGTGCACTTTCTGTCCGCGATCTGGTGGTGCGCTACGACCGGGTTTTGGCGCTCGATGGTGCGTCATTCGAGCTCTGCGAGGGCGAAGCGCTCGGCATCGTGGGGCCGAATGGTTCCGGTAAATCCACGCTGCTGAAAACCGTCGCCGGATTATTGAAGCCGACGTCGGGCGAGGTGCGCGTGTTCGATAAGCCACCGCGGTCGCTCGAGCATGGCGCAATCGCCTACGTTCCACAGATCGAAGACGTGGACTGGACGTTCCCCGCTACGGTGCGCGACGTCGTCTCCATGGGGCGCTTTCCGCAACTGCGCCTATGGCAGCGCTTCTCGCCGACGGATCGCGCGATCGTCGACCGTGCCCTGGACGAAGTGCATATGACCGATCTCGCGCAGCGGCAGATCTCGCAGCTCTCGGGTGGCCAGCAGCAGCGGGCATTCGTGGCGCGCGCGCTCGCGCAAGAGCCCAAGATTTTGCTGCTCGACGAACCTACGACCGGCGTCGATGCGCAAACGGAAGAAGCGCTTCGCCTCGTGGTGCGCGCAAAGGTGCGCGACGGGCTGCCGGTCATTATGACTACGCACGATCTCGATCGCGCGAGCGACTGGTTTGACCGGCTGATGGTCCTCGACCGCCGCGTGCTCGCCATGGGCACACCCGACGACGTCCTCGTGTCTGGCACCTACACCGCGATCCGCGAGCACACCCACACCCACGGGCACGCGCGCTCGGAACCGGCGGGCGTGTAACGTGGATCTGCTGCTCGCACCGTTTCACTATCCGTTCATGCAGCGCGCCTTTGTTGCGGCGCTGCTGGTCGGCGTCCTCTGCTCCACCATGGGCACCTACGTCGTCCTGCGCAAACTCTCGTTCATCGGTGACGGCATCGCGCACGCCTCGTTCGCCGGCATCGTCATCGCCTATCTGCGCGGTCTCGACTATTACCTCGGCGCCGCCGTCGTCGCGGTCATTACGGCGCTGGGCATCGGGCTCGTGCATCGCAAAGGACGCATCTCGCTCGACACGTCCATCGGCGTCCTCTTCACGGGCGCATTCGCGCTGGGTATTTTCCTGATGAGTCGACAGCGCACGTACGCCATTGATCTGCAAAGTTTTCTCTTTGGCGACATTTTATCGGTCAGCAGAACCGATCTTGCCGTGGTTGTCGTGCTCGGCGTGCTCGTCGCGATGTCCGTGGCGCTTATGTACCGGGGCCTGCTCTATACGTCATTCGATCCCGTGGTGGCGGAGGCCAGCGGCATCAATGCACCGTTCATCGAGTACGCGCTGCTCGTGCTGCTCGCGTTAACGATTATCATTTCGCTCCAGGCGGTCGGCATCGTGCTCGTTGCTGCGCTGCTGGTCACGCCGGCTGCGGCGGCCTATCAACTCACCACGCGCTTTGCGCGCATGATGGCGCTCTCGGCGGCCTTCGGCGCGGTCTGTGCGGTCGGCGGACTGTACCTGTCCTATTATCTGCGCAGTTCCAGCGGCGCCACGATCGTGTTGCTGGCGACGCTGCTATTCTTTGTCGCGATGGGTCTCAAGACGTTGCGCGCTAGCGCGCAACGAACGTAAACGGCGCGACGAACACCCCGCCCTTCCCCGCGAACTGTAACCACATCTTATAGGTTCCCGCGCGCAACGCCGGCACGTGTAGTGTCAGGCGCCCGTCGGGGCGTGCATTCGGCGCAAGCGCGTGGGCCATCCCAGCCATGGGCATACCCGACGTTGCATGCATCGCGCTGCCGCTGGTCCCGGGCGTGGGGTGCACGTGCACGTACGTGAGCGACGAGGTATTAATGAAGACGCAGTGCGCGGCCGCGCCCAAGTAGGGGTGCAAGTCGCTGGCGAGCGCTCCATCGCGCGTAATGGTGACCGGAACCTCGTGAGCGGTCCCAGCGGCGAGATGCGTTGTGCCAACGCGCACGCCGTAGGGCCCGGCATAGGTGTATGGCAGCGAACGCGCGACCGCCGTGTCCAAGTGGAGCGGCGGCGCTCCCGCTTTGAGTTCGAAGCGGAAGACTTGTTGGCCGAACCCGTGCGGTTGCGTATCAACATACGCGTAATAGCGGTGCCCGGACGCCAGCGCGACGCGCAGATGAAAATGACCGTTGGGTGTGAACGTGGGATGCAGGTGCGCGAACGAGCCAAAGTCGTCGCGCACGATCACCAAATGGATAAGCTTCGTCGCGTCCAGATCGTAGCGTACGATCGGCACGGTCGATCCGCGCGCGAATTGCACGATGTCCAAGTCGTTCGTGCCATTCCCCGTCACGTGCATCTGCGCAGCGATCCGCGCGTGGCCATCGGCGAGGGCGAACGTTCCGTGCTCGACGCTCGAGGTCAGGAGAGCCAGCAGCAGCGTTAGGGCGACCGTAAGACTCGCCATGTTTCATCCCCCGTCTTTTCGGTATAGCTCGACGCCGCAAGGGCATCGAGCATGTCGCGCACGAGTGCGCGTTCGTTTTTATTCGGCATGCCGGCCCAGCGCATCGCTACGTCGGTGAGGGCTAAGTCCTCGCCGGGAACCAGCAAGTCGGCCACCAGCTCGCGTGGCATCTTCAAGCGCTCCATGCGCCGCGCAACGGGCTCGAGTGCGGCATCCAAGTCGCCCGCATTCGCTTCGGGTAACACATCGAGTTCGGCCGGCATCCCGGATTCGGCAAGCAACACCGGTTGGGGCGTTGGCGGCGGCGCGGAAATGGCGGTCGCCGGTTTGTCGACCACTTTGTTCATCGCCAGGTCGGCGAGTTTTGGAAAGATCTCTCCCAAGGTGACGACGGCGGTTTGCCAGGGAACGGCGTTGATGCGCGACCCGCGGCGCGGCAGATGGTCCAAAATGCGTTCCGCAACCGCTTCCGGCTTGGCGACGATGGAATTGTACTCCCCGGGTTCGCGGCCCGCGGCTTCGGAAAATTCCGTTGCGACGACGCCTGGATCGACATAGGTGACCGCAATGCCGAGCGGGCGCAGTTCGCCACGCAGCTGCCGCGATGCGGCGCGAACGGCAGCCTTGGCCGCGCAATATGCGCCGTAGCCGGGCGCCGGCACGCGCGCCAAGCCCGAGCCGACGAAGAGCACGTGTCCGTGCGTGTGTTCGAGCGCGGGAAGCGCGGCGTGGGTGATACGCAGCGGCGCGGCCAGGTGCGTTTGCCATTGGGCGTTCACTTGCGCGGGCGTTTGATCCAACAATCCGCCGACTGCGCCCATGCCCGCGTTGTTGAAGAGCACGTCGATACGGCCGAATGCGCCGAGTGCCGCCGCGACGATCGCGCGGGGAGCGTCAAGATTGGTGATGTCGATGCTCAGGGACGAACATGCATTGCCTTCGGCGGTAATGTCGCGAACCAGGCTTTCCAAGCGATCTGCGCGCCGAGCCACCGCCAAGACGGCGTAGCCGCGGCGCGATGCGGCCAGGGCGAGCGCGCGTCCGATTCCGGAACTCGCGCCCGTGACGATCAGGACGTTGCCCTCAGGCATGGTTTGCGACATAGCGTTCGTAGAGTGCGTCCACATTGCCGGGTAATCCCGCATAGTACGAGGCTTCCTCGACGATTGGCAGGCCCGCGCGTTCCACGCTGCGGTCTTCGTTCGCAAATCGAGCAAGCGCGTCGGCGATGGGCTTCTCGCTGCCGTCGTTGCGCACGATGCCAAAATGCAGTTCGTGGACGGCACGGTCGAACGGCGGCGTCTGCGCGAGCTCCTGCGCATAATCCGCCCAGCACCACCACAATCCGCCGAGCGCGCCGCGGCGCTGCAGACGATCCAGGACGCCGTAGCCGTATGTGGCCATTTCGTCTTCACGCAAACACGCAAAGCCGGCCGCGTTGCTGGGCGTTTGGCTCGACGACGCTAGCGGCGCTTCTCCGGGCAACGGCACGCGGTCAAAGGGCGAAACCGTTCCGGGCGGGCACGTCGGATTACCGAACTCGCTGAAGAGTACTGGTTTATGCGAGCAGCCGCGCGCGATGTCGTACAAAAATGGCACGACCTCTTCGTCCAAGCGGCCGCGCGAAAACGCGCTGTAGACCGAGTAGCCGTGCATGGTGGCAAAATCGTACGGAGCGCACACGGACGATAAGCGTAAATGGCGGTCGCGCGTAATGTCCTCGCCATGCGTTCCGCCGGTGACGGGTTTTTCCGCCGCATCGAGCAGTTCCGCCGTCAGCGTCGCACTCCACAGCGCGGCGTCTTGCGGCGATTCCGGCTCGCGCAGATTGCTAAACTCGTTGCCCAAGTCCCACGCGTAGAGGGAGGGATGGCCGCACAAGCGCTCGCCGACGGCGCGCACCTGCCGCTGTTGCGCGAGCAACAGATCGCCGGTGTAAAAATCACCGATGCCGTACGGTACGTCCTTGCCATTGGAGAAGGTGCGGAAGCGACCGTTCGAGGTCGAGCGGTCGAGCGTCCATTCGGGCAAGAAATTCACGCCGCTCATGTGTCCGCTGAAGAAGGTCGGCATGCCCTCGAGTTTGGCGTCGGCAAGCGAGTCCATCAGCTCGACGAGGTGGAGCAGCGCGGTTTTGTCGATCTCGTCGGGCTGCGGCTGGAAGTCTTCCCAGCCCAAGAAGAAGCGGACGGTGTGCAGTCCGAGCCCGTGGAGGCGAGCAAAATCCTCGCGGAGTTCGCCGAGATCGAAGCGCTGCCACATGTACATCGCGCTGCGTCGCGGCCAATAGTTGATTCCCAGGCGAAAGGCGGTCACACTCTGGCGTTCGCCGCGCGGAGCGAGGGCGCATGCGAAGGCGGCTCGAACGCGCAAACCATGGCGGAAAATCCAGCGGTCGTCGGCATCATCATGGGCAGCGTCTCGGATATGGAGACCATGGCCTTCGCGCGGGACACGTTGCGCGACCTCGAGATTCCCTTCGAAATGCACGTTATCTCGGCGCACCGCACGCCCGACGAAATGTTCGCCTACGCCGAAGGGGCTGGACCGCGCGGGATCAAGGTCATTATCGCTGGAGCCGGCGGAGCGGCGCACTTGCCCGGCATGACCGCTTCCAAAACAACGCTGCCGGTCATCGGTGTCCCGATCCAGTCCAAAGCGCTCAACGGTATGGATTCGCTGCTTTCGATCGCGCAGATGCCGGCCGGTGTTCCCGTTGCCACCATGGCCATCGGCAATGCAACCAACGCCGCGCTGTTCGCCGCACGCATTCTGGCACTTGAAGACGAGCACGTACGTGCGCGCATTCACCAATACGTCGCCCGCATGCACGACGCCGTCACGTCCATCAAACTCTAGCGTGATTTCCCGTATCGGGGTCATCGGCGGCGGCCAACTCGGCCGCATGTTTACGCTGGACGCGAAGCGCATGGGCTACGAAGTCGTTACCCTCGATCCCGTTCCGAATTCGCCCTGCGGGCAAGTGGCCGATGCGCAAATCGTCGCGTCCTACGACGATCTCGCGGCAGTTGAAGATCTCGGCCGCCGTACCGACATCGTGACGTATGAATTCGAGAACATCTCCATCGAGTCGGTCCGGCATTTGGAACGGAAAGGCTACGCGGTGACGCCTTCGAGCGACGTATTGCGTATTACGCAGAACCGAATAGCGGAGAAAACGTTCGTACTCGACGCGTGCGGAATCGATACGGCGGAGTTCCACGCGGTCTCCTCGGAGGCCGACCTTACTGAAGCCGTTCGCGCTGTAGGTTTTCCGGCGGTCATCAAAACGGCGAGCGGCGGATACGACGGCAAGGGGCAATGGCGCGTCGAGAATCTGGCGCAAGCGCGCGACGCGATTCGCGAAGCGCATGGAGCGCCGCTCATTCTGGAGCGCTTCGTGCCGTTTTCCTGCGAGATCAGCGTGGTCGCAACGCGCGACGCGGCGGATAACGTGGTGACGTATCCACCGTCCGAAAACGTGCACGACCGGGGAATTTTGGCCATGTCGATCGTTCCGGCGCGCGTGCCCGCGGAGGTGCAGACGCGCGCCCGCGAGCTGGCCGAGCGGATCGCGCGGAAGATCGCGATCGTGGGGACATTTTGCGTGGAGTTTTTCGTCACGCGCGAGGGCGAATTATTGGTGAACGAAATCGCGCCGCGCCCGCACAATAGCGGGCATTACACGATGGATGCGACGCGGTGTTCGCAGTACGAGCAGCACGTTCGCGCCATCTCCGCGCTTCCGCTGTCGCCGCCCTCGCTCACGAGCGGTGCGATCATGATGAACATCTTGGGGCGCGGGACGGGAAGCCGGCTCGCCGGCGTGGACCGCCTGCTCTCTGATCCATCGATCGTGCTACACGTTTATGGAAAGAAACACGCGGTCTCGCGCCGCAAGATGGGCCACTTTACCATGCTTGTGGAGAACCCGGACGACGCGGCGATTGCAGCCGCCGAGCACGCTTTGTCGCTCCTGCACTGGGTGTAGACGCTTGGGTTGGGGCCCTAGGATGACAACGGCCCGGCCGCGCGAAAAGACCGTGTATTCAGGCTTCTAGGAGGGACTTATTTTATGTTCCGACGTTTTGCGTTTTCAGTCTTGAGCGTTCTTCTGTGCACGGGCTCGGTATTTGCAGCGCCCGCGATGCCTCAATTACCGCCTCAGCCGAAGGTTCACCCGTCGGGAATCCCGGCGAGCGCCATGATGCTCTCACCCTGCATTGCTACCATGGGCGAGCACTGGGCTTCGTTGAAAGACATGCCGGTCGGCCCGCTATATGGAGTCTATAACGGCAAGCCGGTGTTCTCGGAAATCATGGTCACACAGAAACAATTGGCCAAGGGCTTTAGTTACGACAACCTCATGGCGTTGCCCGGATACACGATCAATCACGTCAATCTGGAGTTCGAACGCAACGGTCATCCAGGATTGCCCGTTCCGCATTACGATATTCACGCATATTATGTTAGCGCGGCAGACGAAGCTAAAATTTGCCCCAATGGGCTGCCCGATCCCGCGATGAAAATGAAACACGGAAAATAGATCAAACACATGCTCGCAAAAAAACCGCCGGCCGCAACGCCGGCGGTTTTTGCCCGACAAATGTTCCTCATTTAGGGTGGCGCGTCTGCGCGACGGTGCCGCAGCGCGTCTCACACATTGCACTTCACACTGGATCGATTAACCTATGCTCTCGCAGAGAACCCTCACGATTGCTACGTTACTCGGGATTATGTTCGTCGCGATATCGCAGGCTGCGCCGATTGCTGCAAGCGCCGCAGCTCCGGTCCCCGCGCCGTCGGTAACCCCGGCGCCGTCTGCGTCGCCATCGCCCGATCCATGTGGCGGTGATGCTCGACTCCTCGCAACGCTCGACCGTCCCACAATCGGCTTCAGCGCGTGCGCGGTGGCGCCGGGGACGGTCGTTTTCGAAGAAGGCTACCAAAATCAGCAGCAGGGCTCCGGGGCAACCGCTGCAACGCTCGTGCAATATCCGCAAAGTTTCACGCGGATCGGCATCAAGCCGCGCTTTGAGGTCGACGTTATCGGGCCATACTTTAACAGGTTGTCGACAACGGATGGGAACGGCGGCGCCACGCGCACGTCGGGCTATCAGGATAGCGGGCTCGGATTCAAGTACGAATTCGTCCCCAAGGGACGCTGGACGCTCGGCATCGACGGATTGTATACCGGCATGAACGGGTCGCCGGGATTTACCGCGGGCGGCCCGACCGAAACCGGAAATTTCGACGCTTCATACGCCATCACACCGACGTTTTCGGCCGGCACAACGCTAGCTTATTCGTCCACGAGCGGGGCGAACGCCGCCGGCCAGTACTCGCGCTTCAACGTCTTCTTGCCCTCGTTCGTCCTAACGACACAACTTGCGGACAACTATCAACTCTACGCCGAGTACGTGTATGCATCGAAGCTGGCGCCCGATCTTGGCGGACGCGGCTTTTTCGACTTCGGCGTGCAGCATTTGCTTGGCAAACGATTCGAGGTCGATCTTGAACAAGGCATCGCTGCCACGCCCGATCGCAACCTTAGATTCAACTACATCGGTGTCGGCTTCGGCTTTCAACTCTACTAGGTGCACGCGGCCGCCGGTCGGGAGCGTAAAAAGGTCTTACAGAAGTTTGGGTTTTGGGCCAATGTCGGTGTAGGCCATGGGACGGTCCCACCAATCGTGTTCGCGCCAGCGCATTTGCTCGGCGCTCGGGTCCGCCGGTTGCTGCAGCGTAATCGCTTTCTCGTACACGGATAGGTACCGGTCGATCATCCGGTCGACCGTAAACTCGGCCTCGACACGCGCGCGGCAGGCGGTGCGATCCAGCGAAGCAAGGTGCGGTACGCGTTCGACTGCTGCAGCGACATCGTCGCACACAAAACCCGTCTTCCCATCGAGCACGATTTCTGGAACGGAACCCATGTTCGCACCGAGGACCGGCGTCCCGCACGCCATCGCCTCGATCATAGTGAGGCCGAAGCGCTCGGGGCGCGTCGTCATGTGGACGAGCGCCAGCGCATGAGAGAGCAGTTCGTTCCGCGCTTCGCGTTGGACCGCGCCTAAAAACTGGACGCGATCGCCATCGATGTGCGGCTCGACCATTTCGTGAAAGTAGGCTTCGTCTTGAGGAATTGCCGCAATCTTCAAACGAACGCCGGCGCGCTTGGCGACCTCGATCGCGAGATGCGTTCCCTTCTCGGGATGGAAGCGGCCCAAAAAGACGAGATAGTCGCCGGGCGTGGCGTTGAAGGTGAACTCTGTTGGATCGATGCCGTTGTACGTTGTCCCGAGATACTCAAGGCCAGGGTCGCGATCCGCGTCGGAAATCGAGCAGAAGAAGCTGCGCTTCGCGCACGCGTAATAGGCGGCCAAAATTTGCGGGGAAGAAAAGCCATGGATGGTCGTGAGCAGCGGCGGCGATTTGGTCCCCAGCCCGTAGGTCATCGGTTTCCAGTCGTAGTTGTTGTGAATCAGGTCGAATTCGCGGGCGCGCTCCCACAAATGACCGATGTGCAATGACG
>JALYVW010000050.1 GCA_030853005.1 Vulcanimicrobiota bacterium | reverse complement strand
GATCGGTTTGCCGAACGATTGCCGGTCGCGGGCATACGTGGTCGCAAACTCGAGGGCGCCGGTCGCGATACCCAGGGCTTGGGCGGCTATGGCCAAACTCAAATGCGGCGACGTCGCCATGGCGGTAACGGTGGATGCGGTGCAAGTGCTCGGCGGCTTTGGGTACTCCACCGAGTATCCGGTGGAACGCATGATGCGCGACGCCAAAATTACCCAGATTTACGAAGGCACCCAACAAATCCAGCGGCTCGTAATCGCGCGCAACCTTACCGGCAAGAAATAGCTTACCGAAAGTCTACCGCGGAAAGAGCCTCGTGACGACGGAGCGACCTTTGCGACCGTCATCCTACGTTATGTAGGTGTGACGCTCGCTATTGGGCGGGCACCTTATCTTATGAGGAAAGGAGAATCTACCAATGAAGAAATTCATCGCATCGTTCGTCGCCGCAGCATTCATGCTCACCGGCGCCGCGTTCGCAGCCCCGGCCGCGAAGACCCCGGCCGCTAAGGTCGTCATCTCGACCAAGACCGTCAAAGCCGCGAAATCCGTCAAAGCTGCCAAAGTGCTAAGAAAGCCGTCAAGGCCAAAAAAAGCGACCAAGAAAGTGGCCAAGAAAGCCGTGAAGAAAATGGCTGCCGAAGTCGCCAAGAAAGCCGTTAAGGCCAAAAAAGTGACGAAGAAAGCCAGCAAGACCAAGAAGTCTGTAAAAAAAGCCGTAAAGAAATCGGCTAAGAAGTAACGAAGAACGTCCTCGCCATTATACATACATCGAAGCGCGGGCTTGCCCGCGCTTCTTTTTTTTTTGGATATCCGTTTCGCCCAAGGGTCGTCTTTGACGGTTCTCCGAATGGTTGCTTTAACGCTATGAAACTTTCAGGCACAGGCAAGGTTCTGCGCATTTTTATCGGGGAGAGCGACCGCTATGGCGGACAGCCGCTCTATACGGCGATTGTCGAGGCGGCGCGCAAGGCAGGGCTCGCCGGGGCAACCGTCTTCAAAGGCATCGAGGGGTTCGGCGCGCGATCGGTCGTGCATGCGGCGCGAATCTTCGATCTCTCAACCGACCTGCCAATCCTCATCGAGATCGCCGATACCGAAGAGAAGATACGCGCCTTCGCGCCACAGCTCGACGAGATGGTCACCGATGGCTTCATCACCGTCACGACGATCGAGGTGGTTCGCTACGAGAGCGGAGCAAAGCGGCGCTAGTGTTCGATCTGCGGATGGTTCTTGCCGCGGCGATGGGCGGTGCGCTCGGTTCTGCGCTGCGCTATGTCGTCGGCGTGGCGGTGGTGCAGCGCGCCGGCCCAGGATTTCCGTGGGGCACTCTGCTCATCAACCTCAGCGGCAGTTTCGCCATTGGCATTATTGCCGAGCTGACGCAAACGCGAGCGTTCGGCGCGAGCGTTTTTCTCCGCGTCTTCCTCATGGTCGGCGTGCTCGGCGGGTTCACGACGTTCTCTACTTTTGCGTTTGAGACGACCGGATTGATGCGTGAGGGCGCAGCGCCGCTCGCGCTCGCATACGTCGTCGGCAGTGTGGTAATCGGGGTAGCCGCTGCATTCGCCGGAATGGCCCTCGTGCGCATTTTTCAACACTGACCGAGCGGGTGTTCCTTTTAACCGCCGACCGCGATCGGATGATATCCGAATAGGGGTGGGATAAAGTGACCGGCGAGATACGATACGCCGAACACCGCGGATCCGTAGAGCGCAATTTCCAGTCCGCGCAGGTAGGGGTTTTTCGAGCTGAGCTTGCCGGCGAAGTAGCCGATGACGAAGAGGCCGATGAGCGCGCAGAGGAAACTCACGAGAACTGACGTCGTCGAACGAAGCGGAAAGAAATAGGGCAGAATCGGCACGATGGAACCGGCGGCGTACGCCACTCCCATCGAGACCGCCGGGCGTATTGACGAAGACTCTGCGGCACGAGGGTCGATTCCGAATTCGTCGCGGATCATTTCGTAGAGATAAATTTCCGGATTCTGCACGAGGCGGGCGACGATGGTGTGGGCTTCGTCCGCGCTGAAGCCTTTGAGCTTGTAGTAAGCAACTTGTTCGGCGAACTCGTCTTCCGGGTGCGCGGCCATTTCCTCGCTCTCCATTTTGATGGTAGCCTGCACCACTTCGCGTTCGGACTTCGCTCCTTGATACTCACCAACGCCCATGGAGAGCGTGCCCGCGAGCAACGCAAGCAATCCGCTGATCAGCACCACCGAACGGCCCCCGGACGCAACGCCGACGCCGGTTACCACACCCATCGTCGTCAACACGCCGTCTTTTGCGCCGAAAACGATTTCACGTACGCTGCGCTGCTTCTCGAGCGTTCGGCGTTGTGCGGTGTCGGGGATACGCGGCTTAACTTCTTTCCATCCCGGTAGGTCGACGACGACGGGAAATGGCACGGGCACATCCTCGCCGTGGTGTCGATGCTGGTGCCGGTACACGGCCGGCTCGGTTCGCTCGCTCATATCCTGGGCCTTAGCATCCCCGGCGCCCGCAGCCCTTCCGAACGGCGGAGTTAGGCCGGCCTAACGCGCGCCAACGCAAACACAAAACGGGTCATCGGGGCGGGTTTCCGCACGGGAAACCACAATTACTCGTCATCGTGCCCGACCCCATGGATGAAGCCTTTACGCAACAAAACCCCATCGTCGCTGCCGCAACGCGGATGCGCGCCCAACGCGATATCGCAGCCGCGGTCGGCGAAGACGGCGCGGTGGCTCGATACGAGGATGCAGAGCACGCCTTGCGCGCGTTTTTTGAAGGCATGCGAATAGCGGCGAAGCGCCTCAACGCCATCTTAGGAAAGGACGGCGTGAAGGTCGTTTGCATTGAAAAGCCTTTGCGGTTGCGCGTCCGATTCCGCGACAAGCGCATCGCGCTGGACTTGGACGACGTAAACCAGCTCGTGCGGATCGCCGGAGAGGACCTCAACGGGGACTACCAATTCGCACCTAGCGCTGCGGTTCCGTCGCTCATCGATATCTCCAAAATTTCAACCGAGCCCGGCTACGGCGAGCAGTTGACGCCGGGCGGACTGATCAAGCACGTCGCGCGCGACGCCGAGCTGGCCCCGCCGGCACACCTGAGCGGGCCCGGCCCGATGCAGTTTTAGCCTGTAACGCGGTCAGGGTTAGCAGTATCGGTGGCGTCGGGCAGAGATCGCGCACGGGGCAACGGCCGCACTGGGGCGTCGGCGCCTTGCAGATCTCGCGCCCGTGGAGTATCAGCCAGTGATGCGCGTGACGCCACTTTTCACGTGGGATGAGTTTCGTAAGATCCTTCTCCACGTCGTCCGGCGTCTTGGCAAGCGTGAGCCCGAGGCGGTGGGCCACGCGAAACACGTGGGTATCGACCGCTAATGCGGCTTCTTTGAACGCCACCGACATAACGACGCTTGCGGTCTTGCGCCCGACTCCGGCGAGCGCTTCCAACGCAGCGCGATCGTTGGGCACCTCGCCGCCGTGCTTTTCCACGAGATCGTGCGACGTACTGACGATGTTCTTCGCCTTCATACGAAAAAATCCACAAGATTTGATGATGCGCTCGACATCGTCCAGCGGAGCCTTTGCTAATTTTTGGGGCGTCGGATATTTCGCGAACAGTATGGGCGTCGTGAGATTCACTCGCGCGTCCGTGTTTTGCGCTGAGAGGATCACCGCGATAAGCAATTCGAACGCATTGCCGAACTTCAGTGCAGTTACGGCGTCCGGATAGGCTCGCTCCAAAATCGCGAGCTCGCGACCGGCCGCCGCACGCGTAACTTTGCGTTTGGGAAAAGGTATCGCGGGCACGTTACTTCAGGTATCGCGCGATCCAATTTGCCCAACGCCGATACACGTCGACGGCACGCACGGGATCTCCCGGGAAATGTCCCGCAACCGGATATGCCCAGAATTCGACCGGCGTTCCGCGATCTTTGAGAGCGTGGTACATCTCGTACGACTGCACGATTGGAACGCGCGCGTCACCCGTATCGCTCAGTATTAACGTTGGCGTCGTGATCTGCCAAGCGTACGTAATTGGAGATTGCGCGATGTAGTGCGACATCAATTTGCCGACGTAGGGAGATCCGCCGATCGAAAAGCGGTCCTGAACGCCGTTATCGGCCAGATTGTATTCATCAACCAAGTTATTTACCGCGGCTCCGGAGACGGCCGCCTTCCACAGATGATAATGGCCGATCATCCAAGAGGTCATGTATCCGCCGTACGACCAACCCGACACGGCGATCCGTTTGGGATCGATCGGCAGCTTTGCGGTTTGCTGCAAATACGCAATCCCGGCCATCACGTCGCGCCCCGGACCTGCGCCGGAATCGTCCACGATTGCATGCCAGTAGGTTTCGCCCAGGTTGTCCGAGCCGCGATAATTGGGCTCGAACACGATCCAGCCTTTCGCCGCAAGCGATTGACTGAACGCATTAAACGAAGTAATCGAAGCGGAATTCGGTCCGCCGTGAATGACCAATACCAGCGGATAGGTTTTTGCTGGCGAATAGTTGGGCGGATAGGTCACGACGCCGTCCTCGCGGTATCCCTCGAAATCCCACGCCACCGACTGCACCTTGCCGAGATCGTACGCGGCAATTGCATCATTATAGGTCGTCAGGCGTTGAGGCTTATCGGCCGTCGACGGCATGTAGTACAATTCTCGCGGATGATTGGGCTCGCTGCCCGCAAAGGCAATGGCGCCCGTTTTGCTGACGCTTGCGTCCAACCAAAAGGCCTGCACCGGTTGCACGCCTCCCAAATTTAAGCGGCGAGCGGTACCCCCAACGGTTTCGAGCCATAGCGCAGCGTCGGTGCCTTGGTGCCCTGCGAGCAACAGCGATTGCGAATCCGGCATCCACATGGCGCGCTGGACGTTCGTGTTGATGGCGCTCGCCGTGATGTCGATGCCGTCGCCGCCCGAAGCCGGAGCCACGAAAATATCGTTCTCCCCAGCAGGGTCGCCGTTCGCCGGATACCAGTAGTCGATGTATTTCCCATCAGGTGAATAATCGGGATAGCTTTCCAGGTGTGTATGCGAGGTCAGCCGACGCACCGCGCCGGTGCGCGCATCCACCAAGGACACGACGGCACGATCGCCATCCGCGTCGTACGCATTGGGCATCTGCGTGATGGCGATTGTGGAACCGTCCGGCGACCAGGAAAGAGGCGAAGCCGGCGAACTCGGCGGCTCCGCCGTCGGCAAACTCCACGAACCCGAGGTAAGGCGCCGCGCATTCTTTCCGTCTGCATCGACGAGCCAGATGTGATTGGGGGTCGGCGCCGCGATATCGGTATACGCTTGATCGCCGACCACGAACTCATCGAGATGGCGGGCAATGGCCTTTGCGTCTTTCGACGGGTCGGCCGTCACGTACGCGATGACCGCACCGTCCGGGCGCCAAGCGAATTGCTCCACGCCGTCTTTGGCCGTTGTGATCGCGATCGGATCGCCACCGCGCAGATCCATGACGAACAGTTGTTCCGCGACGTTCTTGCCTTCACCGCGCTGCGCGAGGAACGCCAAGCGCGTGCCGTCGGGCGACCATGCCGGCGAAGCGATGCCGCGGCGGCCGAACGAGAGGTCGCGCGTCGTGCGAGATTTCAAATCGTAGAGCGCAAGCGTACGCACGTTGCGGTCGGCCCGGTAATCTGCGTGCGACACCACAAACGCTATGCGCGCGCCATCCGGCGATATCGTCGCGTCGGAAACGCCCGTGATTTTTGGAAAATCGTCAAAGCCGAACGTCTTCGCGGCCGCATTGAGGGGAGCGCACAGCATGCCGGCCAGCGCCAGAGGTACGAAAACGGTGTGCTTCAAGAATGCGCTCCTATTTCAGGTAGAGGTCGAGCCAGGCCAGCCAATTTTGCGAGACGTTTTCCGACCGGACGGGATCGCTCGGATAATGCCCGTGGACGGGATAGGCGATGAACTTTACCGGAACGCCGTTGTCTTTGAGCGCGTGGTACATCTCAAACGAATTCGGAATAACGACGTTGTTATCGCCGATATCGCCCATGATGAGCGTGGGCGTGCGAATATTTTGGGCGTAGGTGATCGGCGATTGCGCCCGCCACATTGCGCTGTAGCGCGGATCCCAAGGCGACCCGCCGAAAAACGGTTCGTCCGTGTGCACGTAAAAGGCAATGTTGTAGTCGTAAATCCAGTCGTTGAGCGCCGCGCCGGAAACCGCGACTTTCCACGGATGATAGTGGCCGATGAGCCACGACGTCATGTAGCCGCCGTACGACCAGCCCGTCACTCCGATACGCGATTTGTCGACGATGCCTAGACTTAACACTTTTGCAAGCCCGGCCATCGCGTCACTGCCCGGCCCGACGCCGGCATCGCGGCTGATTGCATGCTCGTACCGGTCGCCCAAATTGGTGCTGCCGCGATAATTGGGCGAAAAGACGAGATACCCGTGCGAAGCAAAGAGTTGCGCGCGGCTGTTCCACCCGAATTGCGAGGCGCTTTGCGGGCCGCCGTGGATGACTAAGACCAGTGGATATTTTTTCCCGGCCGCATACCCGGGCGGATACACGAGAATGCCGTCTTCGTTAAACCCGCCGTTTCGCCACGTCACATGTTGCGTGCGCCCGAGTGTTCGATGCGCCACAAATCCGTTCTCGTTCGTCAATTCAACGGGCGCGTCGCCGCGTTTGCACAAGAGGTAGAGTTCCGAAGGGTGCGTGTTGGTGTTACCGGTAAAGACAAGCGCGCCGTTGCGTGCGGTATTCCCAAGCGCCGCGACCTCGACGTTGCCCAACGGCACACGTTGCGCGCACCCGTTGGCCGGCGTAAAATAGAGCGCGCTATCGGGACCGTTTTCAGCAATCATCCAGAGCGCCGTTCCGTCGGATGTCCACGTCGCCGATCCGGCGTTGCGGTCGATGCAACCGCGCACGTCGCGACCGGGGCCCGCCCCGGAGCGCGTGACGTAAATCGCATTGCCGTTGGTCGGATCGCCTTTGTTATTGCGCTCGTAAGCGACATATCCGGTAACGGGAGCAAAGCTCGGACGATTTTCGAGACCGGAATTGCCGGTCAGCGCACGCAGACGTCCGGTCTGCGTATCAACGAGTTCCACGACGCTTCGCAGCGCGTCGCCATAATCCGGAGTAGGATAGCGCACCACGGCAACGAGCCGCCCGTCGGGCGAAAACGTCGGGGACGTCACGAAACTCGGATCAACCGTGCCAAGCGACCACGACCCGTGCGTTAACCGGCGAGGCTTGCCGCTGCCATCGCTCTTGACGAGCCATAGGTGGGACGAAACGGATTTCGACGTGTGCAGATAGTCGTTGTCGCCCACCTGAAATGCATCGTGATGCGCGGCAATGGCTTTTTCGGCGGGATCCTTGTCGCTCGTAACCACCGCAAAGCTGCGACCGTTGGGACTCCACGAAAAAGCGTCTACGCCCTTATCAAGCGTTGTAACTTGCTGCGCATCGCCTCCGTCGTGGCGAAGCACGAAAATCTGCTGCTGCTTCTCCTTGCCGGTTTGCGCCGATGCCGCAAACGCGATACGGCCGCCATCGGGCGACCACTGGGGATTGGATACTCCCCGTCGGCCCCACGTTAGGTGGCGCATGCCGCGCGTCGCAACGTTCAGCAACATCAAGTCGCCGTCCGTGCGATCCTTGGCAAAGTTCGCACGCGACCGCACGAAAACGACTTCGCGTCCGTCGGGCGAAAGCTGCGGGTCGGAAAATCCCGTCAGCCGACGCAAATCGGAGAAATCGATGGTTCGGGCGCTAACGGCGGCTGGAAGAAACGCCGCCAGCGCGGCGCAGAGCAAGAACGCGTATCGCATACGCGTCTTTTCCGTCCCGCGAAAGACGTGCCTGCTGCAGCAGCGCTAGTCGCGCAAGCGAACCCCGGAGGGCAACACGGCGACGAGCCCGTCCCGCTCGAGGCTGCGGACGATCCCCGTTATGTCCTCGACCGAGCGTTCGTGAAGCGCGCCTTGCAGGTCGCAGTGCAGGTCCGAAAACGAAATGTTCTCCCCCGGCGGCAACGCCCGAAGACGATCGACGATCCGCCCCCGGGCAAAACGGGTGGTCTTCGGGAAGGAGAGGGCCTCCTGTGGCGACCGTTTGCGCCCGTAACGCGCGCGCGCTTCGCTCAGGGCGACGACGTTCACGGGCGCCGCGGCGCAGCGTGCGCGCATCGGACAACGCGCGCAGTCGGGCGTGCGCGCCTTACAAACCGTAGCACCGAGGTCCATCATCGCAGAGTTCCAGGCGTGACCGCGTCCGGCTGGAATCAGCCGGCGAGCCATCTGGTCCAAATCGGCGGCCGATGCAAGCGGCGGATACTCGATGCCAAGGAGCCAGCGGTGGACCACTCGCCGGATGTTCGTATCCATCGCCGGCTCGTCGCATTCGAATGCGAACGCGCGAAGGGCGGCAGCAGTGTACGCCCCGACGCCGGGAAGGTCCAAGAGCGCGGGAAGCTCGCTCGGAATGCACCCGCCGAACCGCTGCATCACCGCCTTAGCGAGCGCGTGCAAACGGACCGCACGCGAATTGTATCCGAGCCCTTGCCACAACCGCAGCACGTCACTTTGGGATGCCGCCGCGAGCGCCTCGACCGTAGGAAAACGTTCGACAAACGCTTCGTATTTGGGGAGCGCGCGATCCACCTGTGTTTGTTGAAGCATAAACTCGCTTACCAGAATCCGGTACGCGTCGCGCGTTTCGCGCCACGGCAAATGCGCGCGCCCGTCGTGCGCGTACCATTCCAAAAGCGTTTCCGAAAGCGCCGTTGCGTTAGCCTTCGTCATCTTCCTCGTCGTCCTCGACCGGACGCGCTTTGACAAAAGCCGGCGCTGCGCGCTCGAGAACGTACTCTCGCAGCGCCCGCACGTCGGCAGTTTCGTGCGCGCCGAGCGCTTTTCGCCTTTCCAACCGAACGTCGAGCGCGCTTTGTAACGTCGCGCATTCGTCCGGTGGCAGTACGCCGAGCGCCCAGCGTACCGCTTCTTCTTTGCTGAAAACGTGCGTATCGCGATCGGTCACGGCATGCAACGTTTGCGCTGCGTTCAGCGCGGCATAGACGGGGTCGCGCGCGACGCCTTCCCCGGCGTAACGAAACGAGCGTTCCACAGCGTTGATTCGCGCGTGCCATGGAACCGGCGCGAAAAGGCTCTCCGGTTGCGGGCCAACCAGGCGCACGCCGCGCTCGCGTGTTTCAAAAATGGCAAGGGCCAGGTTCGGATCGTACTGCAGTTGCGTACAGTCGTAACCTCCTTGCTCGATGTCACGACGGACGCCCGATGCGTACCGTACTTCGAACGGCACGGGGTCTTGAAAATTACGCGCGGCACGCTCGGTTATCGCATAGACGTCCAGATCGCCGCGCGTTGGCCGACCGCCCGAAAGCGCAGCCAAAACGCCGACAAGAGCCTCGCGGTCGCGAGCATTAAGGCTTTTGCGAGCGACGATCAAAGTATCGATGTCGCTCGAGCTGCGCCGAAAACTCCCGGCCGCCAGCGACCCATACACATAGATGCCCCGAAGGTTGTCCCCGAGGTAGTCTCCGACACTTCCCGCAACGCGCACGAGAAACGTACGAATGTCGCGATCGGCTTCCGCGACGCTTTGCCCTCGTTGCACTACGACCGTATCGCCGAGATCGCTTGGCCGGTCCGGCGGAAACCTTTGCCCATCTCACGAGGTTCGAGAGCCGTCCCGGCGCGGCGCGCCTGCGCTTTACCAATTTTCGCCACGTCCGCCCGGTTTGGCCGAGCGGCCTTTGCGCCCTCTACTTTGGTCCGCTCTCTCCAGCGCCCGTGTTGCTATGATAGCCATGAGGTCCTTGGCGTGTCCGCGAATGGCATCAGAGCACACAAAGGGAGACGATTTTGGCTGAACATCAGGTCGACGCAGTAATCATTGGAGCGGGTCCCGGCGGCTACCACGCCGCCATCCGCTTGGGCCAGCTGGGCAAGAAGGTGCTGTGCGTCGATCGCGACGAGGTCGGCGGCGTGTGTTTGAATTGGGGCTGTATCCCCACCAAGGCGCTGCTGCACGTCGGCGAAGTCGTTCGCCAGATCGATCACGCGGCGGCCATCGGCCTGAAGGTACCGAAAGCTGAAGTCGATCGCGAAGGCGTTGCGAAATTTCGCGACGACGTCGTGAAATCCAACGTCGGCGGCGTAGCGACGCTCTTTAAAGCCAACAACGTGCAGTTCGTCTACGGTGAGGCTTCTTTTAAGAGCACGACCGTCGTTGAAGTGAAGAAAAAAGACGGCAGCGGTACCGATACCATCACCGCGCAAAACGTCGTCATCGCCACGGGATCCGCACCGATTGACATCAAGGCTTGGCCGCGCGACGGTGAGTTTATCGTGAACTCCGACGACGCCGTGCAACTCAAGCGTATTCCAAAGAATCTTCTCGTTATCGGTGGCGGCGTCATCGGGTTGGAGTTCGCAACCGTTTTCACGCGCATGGGTAGTAAGGTACTCGTCGTCGAAGCGTTGGCGCAGATTCTTACGGGCACGGATGTGGACATATCGAAAGCGCTCGGGCGCGTGTTGAAAAAACAAGGCGTCGAAATCATGCTCTCGACCAAGGTCGGAGCGGTTGAAAAAAGGGGGAAGACCGTTCGCGCGACGTTCGCGGGCGAGGGCACGAACGGCAAGGACGAAACGCGCGAATTCGACATGGTGCTCGTTGCCGTCGGGCGCCGGCCCGTCACCGACAATTTAAAGATCGAAGCGGCCGGACTGAAAACCAACGATCGGGGCTTCATCGACGTCGACGCGCAGCGTCGCACGTCGGTGAGTACTATTTTCGCGATTGGCGATATTACCGGCGCGCCGCTCCTCGCGCATAAAGGCATGAAGGAAGGCGTCATCGCCGCAGAGGTTATTGCCGGCGATAAATCGGCCGCATACGATCCGATCGCGGTCCCGAACTGCGTCTACACCGATCCAGAGGTGGCGACCGTCGGACTTTCCGAAGAAGAGGCCAAAGCGCAAGGCTACGAAGTGCGTATCGGCAAGTTCCCGTTGGCTGCAAGCGGCCGGGCGCGCACGATGAACGAGAGCGACGGGCTCATTAAATTGGTCGGCGATGCGAAGACGGACGTCCTGCTCGGCATGCACATCCTTTCACCGCAAGCCGAGTCGCTTATCGGTGAAGGCGTCATCGCGTTGGAGATGGGAGCGACGCTCGAAGATATCGGGCTCTCGATTCATCCGCATCCGACGCTCACCGAAGGCATCATGGATGCGGCAGAGGCGGCGCACGGAAAAGCCATTCACATCGTCAATCCCAAGCCGAAGGCGGCCGCGCAGCCTGCAGCGGCGGGGGTCAAATAACACGCCTGCACGCGCGCGCCTGATCAATCTGGGCCGGCAACCCTATCGCGACGTTTGGACGATGCAGCGGAATATCCACGCAAGCGTCGCACGCGGCGCTTCTCCGCAAACGTGGATAACCGTCGAGCACGATCCGGTCATCACGCGCGGCCGCAACGCAAAGAATGGGCACATTTTGCTCTCGCGCGAAATTCTTGCCGAGCGGGGCGTGGACGTCTTCGACGTGGAGCGCGGCGGTGACGTCACCTACCACGGCCCGGGCCAGCTTGTGGTGTATCCCATTCGTAAACTCGAGCGTTTCCGCGAAGTCGTCCCTCTGGTTCGCGCGCTGGAAGGCGCCGTCATCGCGGCATGCGCACGTTTCGGCGTCGCCGCGCAGCGCTGGGGCGAACATGCCGGCGTTTGGGTCGGCGATAAGTCGATCTGTGCCCTCGGCCTGGCCGTCCGGCAGATGACGTCCTTGCACGGCCTGGCGCTCAACGTGGACCTCGACCTCACCTACGATCGGCTGATCACTCCATGCGGTTTGCCGGAGCGCGGCATCACAAGTCTTTCCGATGCGGGGGGTTCCGGCGTTTCGATGGAGCGCGCGCGGGACGTTCTGCTCGAGGAGCTTTCCCGGACGTTCGACGTGTCGTTCGAGCGAATGCACTCCCCCGAAATCGCGCTCGGCGCAAAAGCTTCCTAAACGATGGCCATAGAAATCAATCTTCTCAACGAACCCGCGCGCGTGCGCAAGCCCGATTGGTTGCGCGTGTCGTTGCCGCACGGCGACGATTACGAGCGCGTAAAGGCAAAAGTCAACGCGCTCGCGCTGAACACGGTGTGCAAAGAGGCCATGTGCCCGAACCTTGCCGAGTGTTGGGGCGCGGGGACGGCAACCATCATGATCCTCGGCGACACGTGCACGCGCGGATGCCGTTTCTGCAACGTCAAGACCGGCAACCCCAAGGGCGTCGTCGACTGGATGGAACCGGTGCGGGTAGCGGATGCCGTGCGCGACTTAGGATGGAAGTATCTCGTGCTCACGGCCGTCGATCGCGACGATCTCGCGGACGGTGGCGCACTGATTTTTGCCAACACCGTGCGCGCGATTCACGAGCGAGTTTCCGGTGCAAAAGTCGAAATTCTCAGCGGCGACTATCGCGGGGACTTCTTCGCACTCGACATCGTCATGGATGCGAAGCCCGACGTGTTCGCGCACAATCTGGAGACCGTCCGCCGGCTGACGCCGCGCGTACGCGACCGCCGCGCACACTACGATCAATCGCTGAAGGTCCTCGCATATGCGAAGCGACGGGCTCCCGAGCGCTACACCAAAACATCACTCATGTTGGGGTTAGGCGAAACCGAAGCCGAAATCGAAGAAGTCATGGAGGACGCGCGCGCGGCCGGTGTCGACATTTTTACCC
>JALYVW010000049.1 GCA_030853005.1 Vulcanimicrobiota bacterium | reverse complement strand
AGGCAAAATCGCCTTCAGCCGGTACGCGAGCTATCGCCGCATCCTTGGCGCGACGTAGAGGCGGACGATGGACCCCGCGGGCGCCGTGTGATATACTCCGCCTCGTGTTCCAGCATCCAAGGAGAACGTTTTTTGCCCAATATTAAAGCCGCCGTTAAGTGGGTGCGGCAGTCCGAAAAGCGCGAACAGCGCAACCTCGATACGAAGACGCGCCTAAAGACGATCTATAAAAAAGCTGCGAGGGCGACCGACGCGAACGCCGGCTCTGCCGTCGAGAGCGAATTCGACAAGGCCGCCGGAAAAGGGATCATCCATCCGAACAAGGCGGCGCGCAAAAAGTCCCGCCTCGCCAAAGCGATGGCCGGTGCCGGGACGGCGCCCATAAAACCCATAAAGAAAGCGGCGAAAAAAAGCGCTGCGAGACCCACGAAGAAAAAAGCCGCCAAGTAAGGCGGCTTTTTTATATGGAAGATCCCACGCGGGAAGACGATCCGAGGATCGTATTCATTTCGCTGCTAGCCCGAGAATTGCATCGCGCGGGCGTAGCGACCGATCAGCTCGAGCGCACGATCGACGACGTTGCGGATCGATTCGGCATTCCGGCCGAAGTCCAAGCCTATCCTACCAATATCATGCTCGCGATCGGCGCCCGCTACGCGCAGCGGATCGTCATGCTGCGAATTCCGCCCGGTGCAGTCAATCTGCGTCAACTCGCCATCCTGAATGAAATTGTCGATGCAGTCGGCGACGGGACGCTCGATATGACCGGAGCCGTCGCGCAGCTGCGTTCGATTGACGAGCGCACGAAGCGTCCAGGCGTCGCACTTTCCATCGCGGCGCTCGCCATGGTCGCATTCGGCGTCGCCGTCATCTTGGGAGGCGGCATCAACGAGTTGATCGTCGCATCCCTCATCGGCGCCGCTACCGGCGCTCTGCGCGCTCTCGGCGACCGGTTGTTGGCGATCGAGCGTCTCTTTCAAGTGCTCGCTGCCTTTGCCGCAACGATTATCGTTTGGGCGTATTCGCACTTCGTCGGGCCAGCCAACCTCTACATCTCTATCGTTGCGGGTGTGGTCGTTTTGCTGCCCGGATATTCGCTCACGCTCGCGCTAAACGAGCTTGCCAATCAAGACCTCATTGCGGGAACCGCACGGCTCGGACGAGTTTTCGCGATTCTGCTTTCGCTTGGTTGTGGAGCGCTCTTGGGGTTTGCGGTGGTGGGACCGCATTTTTTGGAACAGTCTGCGGCTGCGCCCCATCCCGTCATCGCGACGCTTTGGATTGGCGCGGCAATCGTCATGGCCGTCGGTTTATCGATCGATCTCAACGCGCGGCCGCGCGACTATATCTGGGTCCTGCTTGCGAGTTTTGTGGCGCTGGGAGCTTCACATGTCTTCGGCGCATTACCCGCGCACCAAATCACGCCGTTCTTAGCAGCATTTTCGTGCGGCCTCGTAGCAAATTTCGGTGCGCGGTGGCTCCGATTGCAACAGCCTATTTTCTTGGTTCCGGCGCTGCACGTGCTCGTTCCGGGTTCGCTAAGTTACGAAAGCGTGCTTTACGTCTTCTCCTCCAAGTACGAGGACGCCGCGACGCTTGCTGTGAATGCGGTCGTTGCGGCAATTCTTATCGTTGCGGGACTGTTGCTCGCGCAGTTGCTTCTGCCGACCGCACCGCTGCGGATACGGAGCCAGATCAAGGATCGACGTTGACGGCGATGCGCGTGCCGCGGTCGGCGCGCGCGCGGGGGAGCACGCCTTCGCGGACTGCCGCTCGCATCGCTTCGCCATCGAGCCCCTTCAGCGCTACGCGAAAACGCCACTCTTGGTTGAGGCGAGCGATGGGAAATGGTGCGGGGCCGAGCACCTCGCCGGATCCCGATTCGCGTAAAATATCCGCATAGCACCGCGCCTGTTCGAAAGCGCGCGCACGGCTGCGCCCGATAACTCCGAGATAGAGGAGGTCGCTGCACGGCGGGTAGCCCACCGCGCGCCGATCCTCGAGTTCTCGCTTTGCGAATCCGTCGTAATCGTGCGTCGCTGCAAACACGATTGCCGGATGCGTCGGGGAATAGGTTTGGACGATCGCTTCGCCTGGCCGCGACCGCCCGCTGCGCCCGCAAACCTGCGTGATGACATCGAAGCTCCGTTCGGCGGCGCGAAAATCGGGCGCATGCAAGCCGATGTCTGCTGCGACGACCCCGACGAGCGTCACCGTGGGAAAATCCAGGCCCTTCGCCACCATCTGCGTGCCGACCAGCACATCGCCTGTGCTGCCGAACGCATCAAGTAAACGGGCGTGGTCGCCGACGCGTGTCGTGGTGTCGCTATCCATGCGGATGACGTTCGCGGCAGGATAGAGCCGCGCGACGTGCTCGGCAACCTTTTCGGTACCCGCCCCAAACTCCCGAATGGCGTCGCCCCCACACACCGGGCATCGTATCGGAATAGTGTGCTGAGCATCGCAATAATGGCAGCGCAGGAGATTCTCCGAACGGTGGGCGGTTAGGGACACGGTACAGCGCGAACACTGGGGTACGAAGCCGCACGTGCGGCACAATAAAAATCCCGCGCTGCCGCGCCGGTTGACGAACAGCACGCTTTTTTCGCCGCGTCTCAACCGATCGTCGAGCGCTTGAGTCAGCGCGGCGCTAAAGATGCGGCGGTTCCCGGTTTCAAATTCTTTCCCCATGTCCACGATCCGGACCGGCGGCAGCGGCTGCTCCGTCGCTCGGTGACGCAGGCGCACCCATTCGATTTTTTGCTCGAGCGCGTCCGCATAGCTTTCCAATGTGGGGGTCGCGCTACCCAGAACGAGGACGCCGCCATCCCGCTTCATGCGTTCCCGCGCGACCGCAACGGCATGGTATCGCGGTACGGAATCCTGTTTGTACGTTGTTTCGTGAGCCTCATCAACGACGAGAAGCCGGACCCCGTCCAAGGGCGCGAATACCGCGCTGCGCGCCCCAACCACCACGTCGATGGCGCCATGCGCGCACGCCTGCCACGCATCGTAGCGTTCGCGATCGCTAAGCGCGGAATGAAGCACAGCGACGCGATGTCCGAAGACCGACTCGAATCGCCGGGCGGTTTGAGGCGTCAGCGAAATTTCGGGAACGAGCACGATCGCGCGTCCGCCGGCGCGCACGGCCACCTTGATTGCCTCAATATACACGAACGTTTTACCGCTGCCGGTAATCCCGTGAAGCAATATTTCCGCGAACATTCCGCGCTCGAAGCGCTCGACGATGAGATCGATCGCCGACTGTTGCTCCGCCGTCGCGCGAAAAGCCGGACCTCCGAGCTCGGAGGCTTGGCGGTCCCGCGCGGGCGCGACTTCACGTTCGTGGATTGCGCCAGCCTTGCGCGCCCGCATGATAACGGCGTTCGAAAATCCCGCGAGGAGCGCGTCCGCGCGCGGTACGCCGGGACGATCGTTAACGAACGTCACGAGTGACTTTGCTTTCGCGCCCGCAATGGCGGCGTCGCCGGGAAACAGTGCTTTGATGCGATACTCGTGCGTGCGCGGATGGAGAAAGCTGCGTTCGCGGCGTAACGCCCCTGCGCGTACCAGCGCGTTCACGTGGCGCATCAAGGTGGAGCGGTCTCCGGTCCTGCGCGCCTCCGGATGCCGCAAGAGCGTCTCCAAGCCGAACCCGTCTTCGAGCGTCTCCCACACGAGTGCAAGAAAGCGTTTTGGAACGGAGGGAAACCGCTCGGGCTTGGGCGGCGACAGGGAGCGCACGAATGCGTCGACCATACGGGGAAGCGCTTGCGCGAGGACGACGGACGAGAGCGCCTCTCCCAGCGTACACACATACCGATCGGCAACGAATCGCGCCAGCGCAAGACCGATCGCAGTGAACGCTCTCGGCGCATCGACGCGACCGACCGCGGCTTTGAGCGGTGTGTCCGTCTTGACCACCGTTGGGTCGGATATGACGAACGCCAGAACGTCGCGAGAGCCGAGTGGGACGCGTACGATATCGCCGACACAGACCGCAAAATCGCACGTATACGTCAACGGTAAATCGAAGCGCGAGGAACGAATCGCCGGCAGCGCCTCGACGCAACGAACTAGCGGAATTCGCGCGCTCCCGGCGCTTCCCGCAGGCGCGCAAGCACCGCACGTACGGCGGAATCGCGCACTTTGATACCGTACTCGACGTCGCCGATCGCGCGCGGCAGCACGAAGCGCACCGTGCCGTCACGACGTTTCTTGTCGGCGCGCATGGCTGAAAATACAGCGGCTGGATTCTGCGAGGTCTCCATCGGCAGCTTTAAGAGCGCTAACAGTGCCAAAACGCGCAAATGCTCGTCCTGCGAATACCGGCCGGAGCGCAATGCCAACAAACCTGCCGCGCGCAATCCGATGGAAACACCGGCGCCATGCGAAATGGCATACTGGCTGGCGCGTTCGAGGGCGTGGCCGAAGGTATGCCCGAGGTTTAAGGTCGCGCGCGAGCCACGTTCGGTTCGGTCCTCACTCACGAACATGGTTTTCACGGTCAATGCCTCGGAAACGATCGTTTCCCACGGCCACTTGTGAAACGGGTGCGGGGCCAAGGTTTCCAACCCGTCGAAAAGCGCTCCACCTTCGATGATCGCCATCTTGACGATCTCCGCAAGGCCCTCGCGCATGTTGCGGTAAGGGAGCGTGCGCAATGCGCGCACGTGAGCGAATACCGCAAGCGGGTCGCTGAAACGGCCGGCAAGGTTTTTTCCCGAAGGGATGTTTACGCCCGTCTTGCCGCCGACGGCCGCGTCTACCATCGCCACGAGCGACGTTGCGACGTGCACATAGGGTACGCCCCGCATAAACGTAGCGGCGGCAAAGCCGAACGTATCCGAAGCGATACCGCCGCCCACTCCAATAATCGTCGTTTCGCGGTCCGCTCCGGCGCGCACCAACGCTTCGAGGATCGTCGCGATGGTCGCAAGGTCTTTCTTTTGTTCCCCCAGTTGAAAGGCGAGTATCCCGAGGCAACCGGGAATTCCGCGGGTTAGATCCCGCGCGTACGAAAGAACGTGCGCGTCGCACAGAACCACGTAAGGCGCAATACCTCGCTCGCGCGCGAACGTCCGCAGCGGCTCGCGGACCGACTCTTCAATCACGATTGGGTAGGCGAGATCGTGGTTGGAACTCACGCGAGCTCGATTTTCTTTTTTTGCATCCATTCGACGATGAACTCTACGATTTGGCCCGGGCCGAGCGTATCCGCTTCTACGACAAGGTCGGCGTGCGCGTAGCGCGGCATCCGCTGCGCGTACAATTCACGAATCTTTGAAAGCGCCGGGGCAGGTCCCAACAAAGGGCGGACGCGTGGGCTGCGCCGAAGCCGCCCGACGATTTGTTCCGGCGGAACCTTAATAAAGATGCGGTATGTGCGTTTCTTTAAGAGTTTCAGGGTGTCGTCGAAGGTTACCGCGCCGCCGCCGACCGCCACGATGCCTGGTGGTTCGTCGTCGAGAATATGCTCCAAGGCAGAACACTCGTACCCCCGAAACGCCGCTTCGCCCTGCGCGTAGAATATGTCGCCGATCGGCCCGTGCTGGCTAACGACGACGTCGTCAACGTCGTAAAATGCGCAACGCAGTTTGCGTGCCAATTTTTTTCCGATCGTCGATTTTCCGGCCGCCATAAATCCAACCAGCGCCACATGATTCCTCATTATCGTCGAAGTTCGCCGAAGAGCGCGGCCGCTGCTTCCTGCGAGCGTCGGAGATTGTCGATGGTCTCGTCGATCGAATCGCCACCATATTTTTCCAGCACGGGTGCCGTAAGGGCGAGACGTACCATGGCTTCGCCGACAATCGCCGCCGCCGGAACGACACAAACGTCGCTGCGCACGATCGATGCTGGTGCCGGCTGGCCCTCGTGGAGGTTCACCGACGCCAGCGGTTTCATCAGGGTTGGGATCGGCTTGACGGACACGCGCAGCATGATGGGTTGCCCGTTGCTCATTCCTCCCTCAATTCCGCCGGCGCGGTTGCTCCCGCGAACGAGTTCCTCGGCCTTCGTTGCAAACGTGTCGTGCGCTTGCGAACCCGGACGCGAGGCGACGCTCGCGCCCAGGCCAACTTCAACGGCTTTCGCGGTCTGCATGCCCATCAGCGCACCTGCGAGTACACCATCCAAGCGATGTTCGGGCTGACGGTTGCTCCCAATGCCGGCTGGCATTCCATCAACGCGAATCACATATTGGCCTCCAAGGGTATCCCCGGCGGCTTTCGCGTGGTCGATCGCCGCGATCATGCGTGACGCCGTCTCTCGGTGCGGGCAGCGGACATCGCTGCTTTCTACGTCTTCTTGCGAGAACTCGTCGAGTTCGGGCGCCTCAACCGTACCGATGCTATGAACGTACGAACGGGTGGTAATTCCGAGCGCTGCAAGAAACTGCGCGCAGATGGCGCCGAGACACACTCGCATCGCCGTTTCGCGCGCGCTCGCGCGCTCGAGCACGTTCCTCAAGTCTCGCTGGCGGTACTTGAGCGCGCCGGCAAAGTCAGCGTGTCCCGGTCGCGGATTCGTCAGTGCTTTGCCGGCTCCGGTAATGGGATCCATGAGTGCCCGGACGTTTTCAAAGTCGCGGTTGCGAACGAGCGCCGCAATCGGCGAACCCAAGGTTTCACTCCCGCGTACGCCTGCCAAAAATTCGACCTCATCGCGTTCGATCTGCATGCGCCTTCCGCGTCCATAGCCTCCTTGCCGACGCGCGAGCGTGGCATCGATCTGCTCGACGTCGAGGTGCAAACGCGCCGGCAGGCCGTCGAGAATGCCGACCAGCCCCGGTCCGTGCGATTCCCCGGCCGTTAAATATCTGAACACGGGTGAGAGTTTGGCCCCTCCGCTCAAGCACGCCTGTCGCTCGAAGCAGGCGGGCGCCCGCGTTACATCCGGACCTTTTGAGGGCACACCTGGAGGGTCACTCCATTCGATAGAAAGCACAACCACTATGGGAAACGACCACAGTCTAGCCACGTATGTCAGCGACATGCTCGCGGTCGAGCGGCATATTCGCGCTCCGTTCGACACGCAAGCAAAGGACGAAGATTTTAAGAAATACGCGCGCGCCAGAGAGCTCGTGAGCCGCTTGAGTTCGCTTTCCGATCAGCACGTGCAAAGCCTGAAGACCTGCCTGGATGGATTAGGCGGCCACGAGGCCTCCCCGATCAAGAGCGCCGTCCTCAATTTCGAGGGCCTCGTCGCGTCGGCAATCGATAAGGTTCGCAAAACCAAGGTTTCAAAAGCACTACGTGACGACTATACGGCACTCAGCCTTTGCTGCATCAGCTACGAACTGCTTCTTGCGACGGCGAACGGCATGAACGATACGCAGGTGGCGGCGTTAGCCGAGCGGCATCTGACGGAGTACTCCAGTATCATCATGGACATTAGCGACTGCGTTCCCGACGTCGTCCTCGGAGAGCTGCGCGATACCGGCGTAAGCGTGGACGAAAGTGCCGGCGCCGCTAGCGCCCGAGCGGTCGAATCCGCTTGGCGACGGGCCGCGCAAAAGCGACTCGGCGGCTCACATGGTGGCGCCAACGGATCGGTCGGGACCGATCGGATGACCGAAGCCGGAGAGCTCTCGGGCCTGTAGATGGCGAAACGAAAAAGGAACGGCTTCGGCCGGTCCTTTTTCGTTGCATTCTAAGGTGAGCTGACACATGTTTCTGTTTTTTCAACAATCGCCTGGGCTGCATTGGCTCGATACTTGTCAGCGCATTGGTTACGTTGGTCCTGCTGATCCTATTCGGCGTCGTGCATCTTCACTAGCGCTCGGAGGTATACCAAAATGAGATACGGGGTAGAAGTCGACGGCTCTTCGAATTGCCAATCTCTATGAAGGAAGCCGTTATCATTGCGTCCGGCGGTTCGCGCCACGGGACGGAATACGCAGGCAAGGCGCGGGATCTGCTCGATGCGCAGGGCATCCGCGTGACCGAGTTTCACATTGTAGAAGGGCGCAAAGCGGTCCGTAAGCGTGTCACGCAGGCAGTGCGCTCCGGCTTTAAGCTCGTGGTGGTGATTGGAGGAGACGGGGCGCAGTCCGCCGCAGCCGGGTGTCTGGCATTTTCCGACGCCGTGCTCGGACTCATTCCGGGGGGCACGGGAAATAGTTTTTCCCTGACGTTGGGCATCGGCGAAGGGCTCGAGCGAGCAGTCGACGTTATCGTCAACGGCAAGGAAACGAAAGTCGGTATCGGCTGCATCAACGACGAGTACTTTGCGAACTTCGCCTCGATCGGCATCATTGCAGAAGTCGCGAACGACACCTCGAAGCCGCTCAAGCGCGTTCTGGGCGCCGTTGCGTACGGCGTGGCCGGGATTAAGCCCCTGATAACACACCGGCCTTTTGAGGCGGACGTACGATGGGATAAGAATCGCCTCAAGGTCGAGACGTTCCAAATCATCATCGCGGCGGGGCGCTACTACGGACACGAAGCCCTCACTCCCGATGCCAGCGCCGTTGACGGCGAACTGAAAGTGTTCTTGCCAACCGGCGGTACGCGCATGGACGTTGTCAAAACGAATCTCGCGCTGATCAGGGGACAGCAGACGCACCTTCCGAACGCCCACTATTTTTCGGCGAAGAAATTGAAGATCACGACGAGCCCGCGTCAAGAAGTCAATGTGGACGGGCATCGCCTTTGCCGCACGCCGATCACGGCGAGGCCAGTCCGCAAGGCCCTTCGGGTCATGGTTCCCCGGGATTTCACCGGCGTCGAATGATCCTGGCTAGCATCCTCGGGATCGTTAGCGCACTTAGTTTTCTCGCATGCCTCCTCCTCGGCGCATCGGTATCGGTGTTTCCGCAAAACGCCGCCGATCGGCACATCGTCAAAGCGCTTCGCGGACATGCGACGCCGGTCGCACTCTTCTTTACCTGGACCGGGCGTTTGCTACCGCTCGCCGTGTTAGGAGCGGTTGCAGTCGCGATCGTTTTCTTCTCGCACGGATCGATCTGGCTTCCCATCGCCGTGCTCGTATCGCAAATCGCCTCCCAAGGCACCGTCGAACTCTTGAAGACCGTTTTCCGCCGCCAACGTCCCGATGTGTTTTTTGGCGGCCGGGAATTGGGGCTCTCGTACCCCAGCGGGCACGCAACGACAGCCGTCGTCTTTTACGGTGCTTGGATCCTGTTGCTCGCGCATTCGTCGCTGCCCGGCGCTGCAAAGGCTGTCTGCGTCGGAGTGCTGGCGGCCTGGCTCGCCGCAATCGGCCTCTCGCGGTTAGCGCTCGGCGCGCATTACGTCTCGGACGTGATCGGTGGAACTTTGTTCGGAGTCGCGTGGCTTGCCGCGGTGGTCGCACTTGGCCTTCACACGGGCTTGCTGAGCGCTTAAGAGGCAGCGAACCGCTTCACCCGGGTATGACACGTGCGGCGTAAGAAGGAAAATGATCTCGTCGCGCTCGTGCGTTTTTTGGCGGTTGCTAAAAAGCTTGCCCAGCACCGGAATGTCCGCTAACCTAGGCACTTTCCCAAGCGTTTCCGAATCGACGTCGCGCAGTAATCCACCGAGCACGAGCGTTTCGTTGTCTTTCACCCGAAGCGTCGTGTCGATTTTACGACTGCCGACGGTCGGCAATATCCATTCCGGCAAGCAATTTGATTCGCGAGACGACTTGAAGAAAGAGGCCGTGCGGGACGACGTCGACTTCGCGCAACGTGCCGTCGACGCGCTGGCGGATGCCTCCGCCCGCCAACGCCGGCTCGATGTGGATGTCGGAGGCGCGGGCCGCAAGCGCGCGCTCGTGAATCGTATCGACAATCCGAATAGCCGGAGCATCGTCTAAGACAGAATGCGCAAACGAGACCGGCGCGGCCGTAATCAGCTCCATTGTTGGCACACCCCTACCGACAACTGAACACAAAAAGCGTTTCCTAGTAAGGCCGCGTTTCGGCCCCGTAAGATACAATTACCACCCATATCGGTCATGTTCGGGACATCCGCCGGAAAGTTTTTAGCAAAAGCCAGCCGTCGGAGTGGGAGTCGCACCGGGCGCATTGAGCCTCCCGCGGCTCGCCAACGCGCACTCCGGTCCACGGGCGAGCGGGCCTGCCAAGGCTGCCATTTACATTAGGCGAAGGGGCTCCCGATGAGCGACGCCTTCCCCTATCTCTCGGTCCTCGTTTCGATCATTATCGGGCTCGGAATGTCGCATCTGCTCGGAGCGCTGGTCCGGGGAATCCACAACCGAACACGCACGAGGGTGTACTGGCCGTCTGTCGTGTGGGGCTTCAACCTTTTCGTGCTTCTTATGCTCGTTTGGTGGTCGGAGTTCGATCTCAACCATCACGAGCACTGGACCTTCGCAATATTCGCGTGCACGATCGCGCTTCCGGCGCTCATCTACGTGATGTGCGGACTGATCCTCCCAGCATCGGAGGCCCGTACAAGCGACGATATGCGATCGCTCTATAACGCAAACCGGGCATGGTTTTTTTCGCTGCACGCCGCCGCGATCGCCTTGAGCTTCCTCCAGACGTACTTGATCGATGGAACGATTCGGCTCGGTATCGACAGCGCGTTAAAAATCCTTATTCTGGGGTTCGCGCTGGTCATGGCGTTTCAATCAACAGACCGCCTGCAGAAGATTGCGGCAATCGCGAACCTGACTTGGCTCCTCTCGTATATCGCGATACTCTTCGGAACGCTACGGACTTAGGGGCCGGCTCTTAAACAGATCGTTCACCTGCGAGTGCGATAGTCGCTCTCCGGTATACGCGAACGTTCCCTCCTCTTTTATCGTGCGCGTGATGGCACGAAGTTGCGTGAGCGCAAAGGCCATCGCCGACGCTCCAACGCTGATACGCGCTACGCCCAGTTCTCCCAATCGCGCGACCGTCGGCGTCGCCGGAGCTGCCAGTACGTTGACTGGTCCGCGAATGCGGTTGACGAGCGCCGCGATCGTCGCTTCATCGGTGACCATGGGCACGAAAACGCAATCGGCTCCAGCTTGTAGATAATCGTTCCCCCGAGCGATGGCTTCGGCTACGCGGTCTGCCTGGCTTTCGCCGACATCCTTTAGGAAAACATCGGTGCGTGCGTTAATGACAAGCGGGATGCCCGCGTCGTTCGCCACCTTTCGAATCGCGGTAATTCGCTCGCACTGCGCGCTTGCGGGCAGCAATCCCGCGCCTGTAAAATCACCGTCTTCAAAATTCAGACCAACGGCGCCCGAAGCGATCGCGCCCTTCGCCGTCGAGACCGCCGCTTCAATCGTCGGTCCGTAGCCGGACTCGAGGTCGGCCGTCACGGGAACCGTAACGGCGTGCACGATCCGGGCGATCCCCGCAAGCATTTGCTCGCGAGAGATGAGCTCGCCGTCCGCGTACCCTTCGAGCCAGGAGATGCCTCCGCTCGTCGTTGCGATTGCTGGGAATCCGGCTTCCTCAACGATTCTCGCGCTAACGGCATCCCAAGCGTTCACGAGTACCAATGGGTTTCCAGGTCGATGCAACGATCGCAGCGTCTCGGCCTTTTCGCGTTGTGTCATCCGCATCGCTCCTTATTGTCTCAGTCGCAAAATCAGCAGCACGGCGAAAGCCGCCGCTATGAGAAGCGCGCCAACCCGCTGGTACTCAATCCAAAACCGGTCCCTGCGATCTGGGTGTCCGAAACTCAGATACTTCGATCGGTAGAGGTTCTGAACAAACGAGGGAGATCGATCCAATATGGTTTGATTTAATTGCTGTACGTGCGGAGCCGCTATGGCAATGCCTACAAACACAACCAGTCCGGCGGTGAGAAAGATCGTCACCATGTTCGTTCCTCCTTATCCAAATTATCAGGTGGACCTAATGGCATCTCGCGCCGATGCTGGTCTGGAGGCGCCGCATGAAAGCATATTACCGCCGCACTCAAGAAAAACTGGTGGGAGTTAATTTTCTTAATGCCACCATAAAAAACGGAATTGCAAAAAACGGAAGAAAATAGAAGATCGGAAAGAACCACCCAACAATGCCCCCGGCGACATAACATGCGAGGACGATGACGAATCGAATCGCTACGATTCCTTCCCGGCTACGTTGCGCCGAATCAACCAAACCGTGTGAATTCATGTGCCGCCATTGAACCAAGAGGAGCGCCGAAAGTGCGACAAGGTTGCCGCAATAGATTTCAACGGCGAGCCGATCTCCCGCAAATGCGCCGCTGACGTGCGTAGTGAACGGCAACATCGTCACGAAAAAGAGAAAGGTGATGTTCCACCAGACCAAACCGTTATCGGAATGGCTAAGGCGCTGAAGCATGCGATGGTAACTCCACCAAAAGAAGGCCGCTATGAAGAAGGAACTCACGTAGCTATAAATGGTGGGTTGCGCTCGCACGATCTGGGTTGCCAGGTCTCCTGCGGTCGGATCGCGCGAAATCCGCAAATCGAGAACGAGCAGGGTCATCGCAATAGCAAAAATCCCGTCCGTCAGACTCTCGATGCGCCCCACATGAAATCCGTTCTGAGGAAGCCCCTGCCGGAAGTTCTCGCTCATCCAACCGTGCTTGGCGCTAGCGCGAACACCCCCTCTTCCCCGGTAATACACGGTGCGCCCTAAGAAAAAGCCGGCGATCGCGCCGGCTTTTTCTTAACGTCCCGATTGCGCTAGCCGCGATAGCGCAAGAACGCCGGCACCTCGATGTCATCCATGTTCAGGGGAGCGACCGTGTCGATTTTGTTCGACGGGCTTTCGAACGAGAACGCGTTTTGCGAGCGGCTGTGGCCCCGGCTTACGCCAAAAC
>JALYVW010000120.1 GCA_030853005.1 Vulcanimicrobiota bacterium | reverse complement strand
CGTCTCGACCGTTTCATCGTCGAAAAAGCCTCGGACGCGGAGGTGCTGCAAACGCTCGCCGAAGCGGCGGCAGTTGCGAAGATCGATGCGTCCGACCGCCCGCGTCTCCTCGCCCAGTTGCACGCATGGATCGCGCAAGATGCGAAAATCACGCCGCTTAAAACGCTTCAGGGCTTGATTTGGGCGCAAGGCTATTCGCGCGGGGAGCTGCATGGCCACATCTATGCCGACGCGGTCCGCGCGCTGGAACGCTGGCGCAAGGCCGGACTCGATATTTTTGTCTATTCTTCAGGCTCGATCGCGGCGCAACAATTGATTTTCGGCTATAGCGAGGCGGGCGACCTCCGCCGGTTGTTTTCCGGGTTTTTCGACACCACGGTCGGCCCGAAGCTGGCGCGCGAGTCCTACGAACGCATCGCGAAAGAGATCGACGTAGCGCCCTCGGATATGGTGTTCTTTTCCGATAACGCCCTGGAACTCGACGCCGCCGCTTCGGCCGGCATGCAGACCGTGCAACTGGTACGCGTCCAGGATCACACGGTGGCCTCACCGTCGCACGCCAACGCATCCTCCTTAGAAAACATCGACGTCGAGCCGGCGAAGTAACGGGTATGCCTGCGTTCGTCTATTCAATGTATCGTGTCGGCAAGATCGTTCCGCCGAAGCGTCAGATTCTCAAAGATATCTCGCTCAGTTTTTTCCCGGGTGCAAAGATCGGCATTCTCGGGCTCAACGGTTCGGGAAAATCGACGCTTCTGCGCATCATGGCGGGGGTGGAAACCGAGTTTGAGGGCGACGCGCAGCCGATGCCCAATTTAACGATCGGCTACCTCGAGCAAGAGCCGAAGCTGGATCCCCAAAAAACCGTTCGCGAGACCGTGGAAGAAGCGCTCGGCGAACTCTTGGCGGTCCGCAAGCAGCTCGATGCGGTATTTGCGGCCTACGGCGAGCCGGATGCCGATTTCGAAAAATTGGCCGACCAGCAGGCGAAGCTCGAAGCGATCATTTTCGCCGCGAGCGGAGACGACATCGAGCAGCAACTCGAAATTGCGGCGGACGCATTGCGCTTGCCCCCGTGGGATGCGCCGGTCGGACCGCTTTCTGGCGGGGAGAAACGCCGCGTTGCGCTGTGTCGTTTGCTGCTCTCGAAGCCGGACATGCTCTTACTGGACGAGCCGACGAACCACTTGGACGCCGAGAGCGTCGAATGGCTCGAACAATTTTTAGCGCGCTTTCCGGGAACGGTCGTCGCCGTTACGCACGACCGTTACTTCCTGGATAACGCGGCCGAATGGATTCTCGAATTGGATCGCGGTCGCGGGATCCCGTGGAAGGGCAACTATAGCTCCTGGCTCGAGCAGAAACACGACCGCCTCGCGCAGGAAGAAGCGACGGAGTCGGCTCGCCAGAAAACACTCAAACACGAACTCGACTGGGTGCGTTCCGGCGTCAAAGGGCGGCAATCGAAAAACAAAAGTCGCATCGCCCGGTTCGAAGAGCTGTCCAGCTATGACTATCAGCGGCGCAACGAAACGCAGGAAATATTTATTCCGGTGGGCGATCGCTTGGGAGATCAGGTCATCGAGATGCGCGGAGTCCGCAAAGCGTACGGAGACCGCCTGCTGCTCGACGACGTAAATCTCACGATTCCGGCCGGCGCCATCGTCGGCATTATCGGACCCAACGGCGCGGGAAAATCGACGTTGTTCCGCATGATTTCCGGCAAAGAACAGCCCGACGCGGGCGAGATCGTCATCGGCAAGAGCGTCAATCTCGCCGTGGTCGATCAGTCGCGTGAATCGATCGACGATGCGAAGAGCGTGTTCGAAAATGTCAGCGGCGGATTGGACTTGCTGACGGTTGGAAAGTTCACGATGCCTTCGCGCGCATATCTCGGACGCTTTAATTTCAAGGGCGGCGATCAGCAGAAAATTGCAGGAACACTTTCGGGTGGCGAGCGCGGGCGCTTGCACTTGGCGAAGACCTTGCTTGCGGGCGCGAACGTCTTGCTCTTAGACGAACCCTCCAACGACCTCGACGTCGAAACCCTGCGCGCGCTCGAAGACGGTTTGAGCGAGTTTCCCGGAACGGTGCTCGTCGTCAGTCACGACCGGTGGTTCCTCGACCGCATCGCCACGCATATTTTGGCATTCGAGGGCGATTCCAAAGTGTTTTTCTTCGAAGGCAACTATCAAGAATATGAAGCCGACAAACGCTCGCGCTTAGGCGAGGAGGCCGCCAAGCCGCACCGCATCCGTTATCGTCCGCTGACGCTCACATAAAAAATCCGAAGCTGCTCGCGGTGCGTTGGCCGTAAGTGCAAATACTGGTAACGGGGGCCACGGGCTATATCGGCGGTCGGCTGGTTCCGAGATTGTTGGAGCGCGGACACACGGTGCGCGCTCTCGCGCGCGACGCGCAGCGCTTGCGAGGGCGCTTTGAGGGCGCGGAGATCGTGGAGGGAAGCATTGGTGACGGCGACGCTCTACCAAGCGCGCTCGAAAGCATCGATTGTGCGTATTACCTGATTCATTCAATGGGCACCACGTCCAAGTTTGCCGACGTGGACCGGGACGCCGCACGCGCCTTTGGGGCTGCGGCGAAGGCCGCGGGCGTTAAACGCATCGTGTATCTCGGCGGCCTCGGGAAAGACGACGAAAAACTCTCGCCGCATCTGCGCAGTCGGCATGAGGTCGGCGATGTGCTGCGCGAGAGCGGCGTGCCGGTGGTCGAATTTCGCGCCGCGCTCATTATCGGAAGCGGATCCATCAGTTTTGAAATGCTGCGGTACCTCACCGAACGATTGCCGTTTATGATCGCACCCAAGTGGGTTGAAACCAAATGCCAGCCCATTGCCATTCGGAACGTCTTGCAGTATTTACTGGAGGCCGCCGGAGCGGGCACGAAGGCGCGCATCTATGAAATCGGTGGGACCGAGGTCCTTACTTACAAACAGATGATGTTGCGCTTCGCGGCGATTCGCAGGCTCAATCGGCACATCGTCACGGTGCCGCTGTTGACGCCGCAACTCTCGTCCTACTGGGTTCATCTCGTGACGCCCATCTCATCGCGGCTCGCGCAGCCGTTAATTCGTGGACTGCACAACGAAGTCGTCGTCGACGACCCATCGGCGCTCGCCGATTTTCCCAACGTTCATCCCATCGGATTTGACGAAGCGGTGCTTCTCGCGCTGGATCGCTACACGACGCTCGGCCCCGAAACCACCTGGTTCGATGCCTACGACGTGCGCACGCTCCCCGACGCGTTTACCGGCGTGCGGGAAGGCGTCCTCATCGACCGGCGTCAGCGCGAAACCAGCGCGTCTGCGGAGGCGGTAGCCGCGGTATTTAGCGCGCTGGGCGGCAAGCGGGGCTGGCTTGTAGGCAATGCGCTTTGGGAGGTGCGCGGACTGATGGACCGTTTAGCCGGCGGCTTCGGTATGCGCCGCGGCCGCCGGTCCGAGACGGATTTGCGCGTCGGCGACGCGATCGACTTCTGGCGCGTGGAGGCATTCGAACCGGGCAAACTCTTGCGGCTGCGTGCGGAGATGCGCTTGCCGGGGCATGCGTGGCTGCAATTTGAAGTAGCGCCCTCGTCGGGAGGTTCGACCTTCCGCCAAACGGCTTTTTTCGAGCCGCGTGGACTCCTCGGCCATCTGTATTGGTATGCGGTTGCGCTGTTCCATGAGTGGCTCTTTTCGAAGCTGGCCAGCAGTATCGTGCGAACCGCCGTCACGAATTCTACAGCACCACCAGCCTAAACGCTCTAAGCGCTAAGAGGGCCATCAAAAATGGCTCGGGAACGCTGCAGGCCCGGGTTTTGCTGAAAGGAGCCTCCCTCATATGTATTGTGTGGTGCGCCAGTATAAAGTGAAGTCATCGGCCGACATTGACGACGCCGTAAATAAAGTTCGGGAACAATTCTTACCGTTGGTTCGCAAGGCTGCCGGATTCGCGAGCTACAGTCTCGCCGTGACCGATGGTAGCGAGATCGTGTCTGCGGGATTTTTTACCGACCGCAAAGGCGCAGACGAGTCAGCAGATCTCGCTCGCACGTGGGTGACGGACACCTTGGGTCAAACGATCGACGGTCCGCCGAAAGTATCGGCCGGCGATGTACTGCTGTCAGACCGAATGGGAGGACACGCGGGCTTTGGCGTGTTGCGCCGCATGAAACTCAAGGCGGGCAAGGGCGATGCGGCACTGGACGTTATTCGCGGGCTGCTCGCGATGCTCAAAGAGGTTCCGGGATTCGTTTCGGGGGCGGTCATCGCCCCGGCAACGGACGAATTGCTCGTCATCGGGGCGTATCGCGATCGCGCGAGTTCGGAAGAAGCGACCACTATTGCGCGCCCG
>JALYVW010000119.1 GCA_030853005.1 Vulcanimicrobiota bacterium | reverse complement strand
CTCGTGATGCGATCCCAGCCGACGCGGCTCGTAATGTTGTTTGCCGGATTCATAATCGCGTGGTAGGTCCAAACGACGTCATCTGCGTCGAAGGGCACTCCATCGGACCATTTCACGCCCTTGCGAAGGTGGTAGGTAATGGTCAGGCCGTCTTTACTAATCAAGCCATTTTTTTGCGAGGGAACCGCCGTTGCCAGTTCGGGGAAAGGCTTATTGTCCTTGTCCCATTTGATGAGCCACGCCATGGTGAGTGACGACATCATCGCGAGCGTCGTCTGCTGCCCGAGAAGCGGATTGAGCGTACTGATGTCTTCTGCAGTCGAATAGCGCAGCACGTGCGGCTTCGTCCACGAGTTTGCGCGGGCTTCCCCCGACGTTGACGTAGACGACGAGGTCACGTTCTTGCTGCACGCGGCAAGCACGCAAAGGCTCAGGGCGACGGCGATCAATTTTTTCAAAGCGAATACTCCCACGGGTTCCAGAATGCCGATATGACCGGCGACGGCTTAAAGTTCCGAAGGTCGGAATTGTAGAGATAGGGTTCTTTCCAGAAAAAAAGTACGATCGTTGGAACGTCTTTGGCCATCTGTTGCTGCACGACGGCGTAGTCCGCCTTGCGCCGTTGCCTGTCCAACGTTTGGAGGGCGTCATTCATCGCCTTCGTGGCGACGGGATTGTTCCAGAACAGCGTGTTCTGACCGTGAGGCGGCAGATTATCGCCGGAATAAATTGCAGAGTCGTCCGGATCCACCGAAGCCGACCAACTATAAAGCGCCGCGTCGTAGTGGCCGCCTTGCAACGTCCCCGTGGATCCGTTCTGAAACATCAGGGCCGAGGGAACGTTCTTGATGAGGGCTTCGACGCCGAGAAGGTGCCACTGCCGTTGCAAGAGCGTTTCGATTTGCGAAGCGTAATTGGACTCGGCCGCAGCCGTGAGGTTAAAGGAAAGCCGGACGCCGTTTTTCACGCGGATGCCATCGCGCCCGACCTTCCAACCCGCGGCATCGAGGATTCTCCCGGCGGCCACCGCGTCGAATGGGTAGTGGGTGATGGAATCCGTGTGCGCCCACGAAATTTCCGGCGATTGGTCGGTTTCGGACGCGACGGCGGCGCCGTGCATGACCTTACTGACGATCTCGTTGCGATCCACGGCGTGCGCTAAAGCCTTTCGCACGCTCCGGTCTTGCAGCAGGGGCCGCTCGAGATTGAAGTCGATGTGCGTATATAAAAAATTATCCACGCGTACGGTTTTTATGGATGGATCGGCCTTCGCCATCCGCTCGTAGCGTGGCCAGCTCAATCCGGTACCGCGTGCCAAAAGGTCGATTTCGTGCGCCTGCATCTCGTTCGAGAGGGTGTTCTCGTCCGGAACGATTTTGAACACGACTCGGTCGAGCTTCGGTTTGCCGAGATAAAAGTTGGGATTCGCTACCATGTCCACTTCGGAACCGCGCAGCCACTTCGTTACCCGAAAGGGCCCGCTGCCGACCGGCATCGAGTTGAACGGCGCGTTGTTAAGCGAACCCTTCGCATCGTTATAGCGCCCTAAAATGTGTTTGGGGAGCACGGGCGCGTTGCCGTTTACGCCCCACAACTGCTGGAGGAAGGGTGCGTAGAGTTTTTTCATGTGGACGACGGCAACGCGTTCGTCGCGGCAGTCGATATCGCCGATGTCTTTATACCCGTCCGTGGTGACGACGTTATTGCGCGGATTCATGACCGCTTGCCATGTAAACTTGAAGTCCTCGCAGGTAACGGGCGGGCCGTCCTGCCACCGGAGATTCGAGCGAATTTTGTATTTGAGCGTGAGGCCGTCCTTGCTGACGTCGCCGTTTTCGACGCTCGGGACTTCGGAGACGGCGTCCGGCACCGGCCGCGTCTTCTCATCGTACCGAATCGCATACGAATAGACGAACATCGACAAATCCCCGTCGACGGCGCTCGCCGCCAACATGGGATTGAGGCCTGCGGGCGACTGATTCTCTGCGTACACCAACCGGCCCGGATGGGTCCAGGCGTTTCGGCCGCCGCTTTCTCCGGTGGTGACCTTCGAACACCCGCTGACGATCAGCATCGCACACAACGCACCGCTCATGAAATGTAGAAAACGGTTCAGTCTCGCGTCCCTCCGTCGTCGTCGCGCATGCTATCCGGATCGAGACCATGCGCCGCGCAAAACGCACGATAGGCCTCGGGAGCGATCTCGGACGGCTTGATCTCGCTGCGGCCACCCCAAAACACGTTGGTGTAGGTGAAGTCTATACCTGCTTCCCGGAGATGTTCGTCGATGGCGCGCTTGTGGGCAAGGACGACATCTTTGTCGAGGCCATGGGCGACGGCCATCACGTTCACGTTATGGAACTCTGGGCCGCCTTCGCGCCAATATGCATGGGTAATGATGTGATGGCGCCCGACTTCACGGCCGGCATCGATTTCTCGTCCCGCCTGGACCGACCAGTGGAAGAGCGCGTTATATCGCGTAACGCGCTCGTCATTTGCGGTCGCTTTCACGTGTTCTAAGAACGTCGAGAACCGGCCGATGACGCGGCGATCGTTGAGGCGGCGTGCGACCGCGTAAAACGTCTTTTCGTCCAGGCCGGCCTCCCGCGCGCGCACCGCCCAGGCATCGCGCACGATTTCGTCTTCGCGGAACTCGCGCTTTATTGCCTCCAGGACCCGCCACTCCAACGAATCGAGATCCACGATGGTGGTATCCAAAACTTCAGCGGGAACATCAGCACGGCTGCCTGGTTCGATTCCCCGACGGCGAACGTGCCCGACACCGAGGGCGAATAAACGCTTGGCCGGCATCAGGCGAAAGGCATCGGCTCCCACCTCTCGCCGCAGAAACTCCGCGTGCTTGCGCAAAGAGAATCCTTGCGGCACTTTCAGCGTGGTCCATAAGCGATAATTCGAACCCGGTGTCGCGGCGTCGGTCGTCCGAATCACCACGTGCCCGCTAAACGGATCTTCTTTCGACATGAAGTCAAACGCGCCGTCGAGTCGCGCGGCCGGTACTTGCCATGCGACCAACGCGCCGCGCGCGAGGTTGGTCGCCATGAGCGTTTGACGAACGCGGCGGATCGTGCCGGCGCCCAACATCGCCCGTATCCGCTCCATTACGACATCCACGGCGACGCCCGACCGCGCGGCAATCTCGGCAAACGGATCGGGTTGAAAACCGGTAAGCCGGTCTTCCGAAACGGCCAGGATTGCGGCGTTCGTCGGGTCGGAAATCGCTGCGGGCACGGCGTGCGTCGGCATCGCGGGCGTATTCGGACCGGCCGTTGCCCGGACCCCTTACACGTCGAGCGTGGTGGTGTCGATCTCGCCCAAAGCGTAGAGATAGGTTTGCTCGGCTTGGCGCAGCGTGTAGATTGCATTGAGCCGGTCGGTCTGCGCCTGCGTGAGAGAAACTTCCGCATTCAAGAGCAACGGCAACGTCGTTACGCCCGCGCGATATTGCGCCTGCGAAGAACGCACCGCCGTTTCGGCTTGAGCGAGTTCGGCCTGGGCCTGCACCAGCGCGGCCTGGGCCGATACGAGGTTGATCAGCGCCTGACGCACCGAAAGTTGGACGGAAAGCTCCGAAGACGACTGCAGTGCCTGCGCGTTTTCAAGAGTGGCCGCGGCCTGCTCCGTCTGTGCGTTGGTAATCCCCTGATCGAAGATTGGAATGTTCAGCGATGCGCCGATGCCGTCGCCGGCCCGGAAACCGCCGCCGTTTGGAAACGTGGACCCGCTCGTGATCGACGCGTTACCGGAAAGCGTTGGAAAACGCCCGAGCTTCGCTGCTTTTAGCGCGTACTGCGCTTGCTGCAACGTGTTTTGCGATGCAGCATAATCGGGTCGTAGAAGCAATGCGCGCGTAACGGCCGCCGAATAGTCAAGCGGCTGCGCGCGCAGCAGGGTCTGCGTCGAATCGACCCTCGGTCCGGTTGCCGGACGCACCGCCGTATCTGCGTTCAGCCCTAACGAGCTTGCGAACGTGGCGTCGGCAACGAGCTCGGCCCCCTGTGCGCGAATCAAATTGACGCGCGAGACAGCGACCGGAAAGAGCGCCTGCGAGAGATCCGCGCGGGCGACCGTACCGGCGCGAATCTGCGCTTCGACCAAACGTTCCTGCACGAGGTTCTGCTCGACGATTTGCTGATCCAGCGCGACCGCCGCTTCGGATTGCAGCGCGTTGAAGTAGTTTTGCGCAACGGTAAAGGCGAGCGTCTGCAGCTGGCGGCGATACGTATTCGAGCCAGCGTTCGCGCCTTGGCCCGCGGCGAGTATTTGCGTACGCGTTCGTCCGCCGTCGTAGATCAGCTGCCGTAACGTAGCGTCCGCAGTCAGGCTCGTACTGCCGCCGTTTCCGAAGCTTCCCGTGCTCTGAGGAACGCCCGGCGTCGAACTGCGGGACGGCGAACTCGACCCGACGAGCGTGTCCGAACGCGTCAAACCGACCGTCCCCGACACGTTGGGT
>JALYVW010000048.1 GCA_030853005.1 Vulcanimicrobiota bacterium | reverse complement strand
GGTGACGGCCATGCCGTCACCTTGTTTAATCGTGGCACGACCGACCCGTCGGACGCGCGTCGAATGGAGATGGTTCGCGGAGATCGGGAACACGACTTGGCCCGACTGGGCGAGCGGCAGTGGGACGCCGTCGTGGACACGAGCGCGTACCTGCCAAAAACGGTCGAAACGTCGGCGCGATTTTTTAGCGAACGCGCGCGCCGATACGTTTTTGTGTCGACGATTAGCGTTCACGATTTCAGTGTCGCGCCTATTCGTGAAGAAACGCCGTTGCTGCGCTTGGCCGACGACGCAAGCCACACGGAGATGACTCCCGAAACATACGGGGCCTTAAAAGTGCTGTGCGAAAGTGTGGTCGCGAGCACCTACCGCGACCGGTGCGCGATCCTGCGTCCAAGTTTGGTGGCCGGCCCCTATGATCCGACGGATCGTTTTACATACTGGGTGGTCAGAATCGCGCGCGGCGGGATGGTGCTCGCGCCCGAGAATCCGCAAATGAAGACGCAGTTTTGCGACGCGCGCGATTTGGCGGAGTTCTGCGCGCAGGTGGTTCGCGACGAGATCCCCGGGGAGTTCGAGGTAGCAGGCGTCCGAACGACGTTTGGGGACTTGTTCGAAACGTGCAAACGAATTGCGCGCAGCGACCCGGACTTCGTGTGGGCGGATGCCGATTTTCTTGCGCGCTCCGAGGTGCGCCCATGGGCGGATTTCCCGCTCTGGGTTCCCGCGTCGGCCGGCATACCCGGCGTCATCCATATAGACACCCGGCGGGCCAAGGCCGCCGGGTTGAAAACGCGGCCACTGTCAGATACCGTCCGCGATACGCTGACGTGGGCTTTGAATCGCCCCAAGGACCACGCATGGCTCGCCGGGTTGACCGCGCAGCGCGAGGGCGAACTGATCGAAGCGTACGCGGCAAAGCCGTTTGACCCGGTAGGGTAAGATAAGACGGCCATGGCCTACACGCGCACCATCGTTCTCGACGGGCACCCGACGCTGCGCAAAGTGGCGCGGCGCGTCGATCCCAAAGACATCGCCGATCCGCTCTTCCAGCAGCTGATCGACGACATGTTCGAAACCATGTATGAGGCTCCGGGCGTGGGTTTGGCGGCGCCTCAGGTCAACGTCTCGAAGCGCTTGTTCGTTATGGATCCGGGCGAAGACGACGAGCACCCCGAGGGCGCGAAATTTGCCGTGATCAACCCGAAGATCGAGCATGCCGAAGACGAAATCGAAATGACCGAAGGTTGTCTTTCCGTCCCTGGGTACGTAGGGGAGATCAAGCGCTTTCGCGCGATGACGGTCACCGGGCTCGATCGCCACGGTAAAAAATTGCGTATTTCCGGCGAAGGCCTCTTCGCTCAGTGCCTGCAACACGAAATCGACCATCTGGACGGCGTACTCTACGTGGACAAGGCGCGCAACGTTCGTATCGCGCGCACCGACGAGGAGCGAGAGATCGCGGAAGCCGCGGCGGAGGCCTATTAAAACGCTCTTCTTTGGGACGAGCGAGTTCGCCGTCCCATCGCTTCGCGTCGTCGCGCAGAAAACGGATCTTCAGGGCGCCGTTACGCAACCCGATCGTGAGGCTGGGCGCGGCCATCGCCTCCAGCCCACTCCGGTGAAACGCGTGGCACTGGATTTGGGAATCAAGGTGTTCACGCCCGGTTCGCTTGCGGAATTTGCGGCCGAGTGTGCGATCGAAAGGTATGATCTGTTCGTGCTCGCTTCGTTCGGACGGATCTTGCCCAAGCAACTCCTCGACGTTCCTACGCTTGGCTCGCTGAACGTTCACCCGAGCTTGCTGCCGCAATATCGGGGCGCAACGCCGCTTCAAACTGCCCTAAGAGATGGAGCCGTGGAAACCGGCGTCACGATCATGCTTATGGACGCCGGGATGGATACCGGGGATGTCGTGTTGCAAGAACGGACGACGATTCGCGATGGGGAAATCTACGGGGATCTGCACGACCGCTTGGCCGAACGCGGCGCGGTAATTCTTGGGCGTGCTCTAGACCTCGTGCGGGCAGGGGCGCTCCCGCATAGTCGGCAACACGGAGAAGCCGGTGCGACGCGCCCGCTCAAGAAAGAAGATCTTTTTATCGATTGGAATTGGCCGGCCGCGCGCATCGCCAATGCGGTGCGCGCGTTCTCACCGCGGCCCGGAGCGCGGGCAATCCTGGGCGGTTGCTCGGTGAAACTCGAAGGGGTACGCCCTCGTGACAGTAAGCCCGGGACTGGTGTCTCGCCCGGCGATATTGCGGGCTCAAGCGGCGACGCAGCCATCGTCGCTTGCGCGGACGGTGCCGTCGAAATCGCTCGCTTAACGCCTGCCAATCGGGCCGCGATGAATGGCGCCGATTTTGTGCGCTGGCTTGCGAATCGCGGTTCGCCGTGACGTCGCGCGAAGTAGCGCTTGCGATTCTCAGAGATGTTTTCCCAGCGCCCGGCACCTCGGAGCGTTCGGCACAGGAGTCGCTGGACTATCGCACGCGAAAGGCGGGGCTCGCTCCGCGCGACCGCGCCTTTGCGACCGAACTCGCGTACGGATCGATCAAAATGCGGCGGACGTTGGATTGGTATCTGCAGCCCTACGTCGGCGGCCGCGGAAAACCGCTCCCACCCGCGATTTCCGAAATCGTCAGACTCGGCGCCTATGAGATTCTTTATACTCGCGCCGACGAGCACGCCGCCGTAAACGAATGGGTGAACGTCGCCAAAAAATATGGTCACCGCGGCACGGCCGGTCTGGTCAACGCCGTTTTACGTGGGCTACTGCGCGACAAACCGGTGGCACCGGATGCGTCTTCGTTCGAAGATCCGGATGAGTTTTTGGGCACGCGCTATTCCTTTCCAACGTGGATCGTTCGGCGTTTCCGCGAAGTCTTCGGTACGGACTCGCTCGAGGCAATCCTCGAGGGGTGCAACGCGCCCGCAAAAACGGCCGTCACCGTGAATCGCGCGCGCGCTACACGCGAGCAGATCGCAGCGCTCTTCGATGGTTGGGGATCAGGAACGAATCCGTCTTTGGCCTGCGAAGATTCGCTTTTGGTAGCAGATGCTTCCGAGGCGCGAGCGCACGAAGCGGCCGCGGCTGGAACGTGGTGGATTCAGAGCGAATCATCGGCAATGCCCGTGGATATTTTGAATCCGCAACCCGACGAAACGGTGCTTGACGTGTGCAGCGGCCGAGGAAACAAAGCCATGCAGACTGCGGCGCGCAGGGGCGAAGAATCCATGGGCCTTACGTGTATCGAGCGCGATCCGCGCAAGGTCGAAGGCCTTCGCGACCGATTGGCCTCCGCGGGCTTTTCAGCAGCGATCGTGACGGGCGATGCCGTCGAAATAGCCCGTGCCGCAGATGTCCGCTACGATCGCATCTTGCTCGATGCGCCGTGTTCGGGCATCGGCGTGCTCGGGCGTCACCCGGAAGCGCGCTGGCGCAAGAACCCGGGTGATGGCGATCGGCTATCGGAAACGCAAGCCGCGCTACTCGATGCGCTGGTCCCCTGCTTGCATCCCGGCGGCGTGCTGGTGTATGCCGTGTGCTCCGTCGATGCGCGTGAGACCACGCAGGTGGTCGAGCGCGTCCTGCGGTCGCACAACGTGGAACGCGGGCTGATGCCTGGGCGGTACGAAGCCTTCATTGACGAACGCGGCGATGCGATCGTCCCTCCCGGGATCGACGGCCGCGACGGATTTTACATCGCGCGCTTGGAGCGCCGATTGTAATGTCGTGGCTCGCGCGGATCGAAGAAGCGTGCGCCGCGTTTATCGAGCGCGGCTTTGCAAAATCGTTTCCTAGCGATCTCGATCCCGCGCAAATCGCGCGCAAATTGGTAGCGGTCATGGAGGCACGCACCGATCGTGTAGACGAGCGCGTCATCGCGCCCAGTCGTTATGGCGTGTACGTAAACCCGGCCGATTACGAACGGCTCGGTCCGCACCGCGAGTATCTGCAAGCGGAATGGGCTGCGCTCTTGAGCGACGTTGCTTCGCACGTCGGGATGGTTTTTGCGGAAGGTGACCCGGTCGTGGAGTTGGCCACGGGCAACGACGTCGTTCTCGGTGCCGTAGAAATTGAAACGAACGCACACATGCGCGAAACCGCGCCGACGGCCGAACCTCTCCGTAGGTTCGTCCTAATCAGCGTCGATGCCGCACCCGTTGAGGCGGTCTATCCCGTGAAAGACTCCACGAGCGTTGGCCGCAGCACGGAGCGCGATATTTGTCTGCTCGATCCGAGCGTGTCGCGCGATCACGCCGTTATCGAGGTGGATGCGCAAGGTGCGGTGCTGCGCGATTGTGCGTCCACGAACGGCACGTTTGTGAACGGGGCGCGCATCCAGTTGCAACGATTGACGCCCGGCGATGAAGTATCTTTCGGAACGGCGAAAATGTGGTTTCGAGAGGAGAACCCATCGTGACGTTCCCCGCCCATATGCGCGTCGGCTCGTTCGAACTGGTGCTCGCGTTAGGCGCGTTCGCCCTCGTTGCCGGACGGATTGGTCCCGTTCTGAGACGCGACGCCGCGATACGTCTGGCTCCGAAGAGCGTCAAGTTCGAGGTGCGCGAACCCGGTGGCTCGCAGATGCTGGACGTTGCGGTGCCGGCAGTAGTCGGGCGCGCGCGCGAGGCCGATGTCATGATTCTCGATCCTGAGGTGAGCCGGCGCCACGCGCTGTGCGACGTCGAGGCGGGGGTGCTGTACCTGACGGACCTGGAGAGTAGCAATGGAACCTTTCTCAACGGAAAGCGCATCGTCGAGAGCATCGAGCTGCAGGTCGGAGATACGATCGACATGGGCAATTCGCGACTTACCGTGCTAGCGGTGAAATGAGTTGAACGTCTACGTTCGCCAGCTGCTGCCCACGGCCGCTGCACTCGTGATCGCTGCATTTATGGTATCGATGGCACCGCCACATTCGTTGGGACCTCCGTGGCTATTAGGTGCGCTCGCGATTCTTGCGTTGCTTTGGGTCGGACTGCAACCTGCGCACACCCGTCGCGACGACGTGCTGCCGGCGCTCGCGATCTTACTCTCCGCCAGCGGACTGTTGATGATTTCGCGCCTCTCCGCGGAACTCGCTCATAAGCAACTGTACTGGCTGCTCATTTCGCTCGTCCTCGCCTTGGGTTTCAGCCCGGCATTCACTCATTTTCGTCGACTTGCCGGGTTCAAGTACGTCTGGGTTTTGGGATCCTTCGCTCTCTTTTTGCTGCTCGTTATTTTTGGGCAGGAGGTCAATGGAGCGAAGCTGTGGATTCGATTGGGGCCCATTCAGTACGAGCCGGTCGAGCTGATCAAGTTGTTCATCGTGTTTTTCTTGGCGGCATATCTTGCCGAGACTGCGGATGTGATTTCCAGCGCGAAACCGTGGTCGATCCGCGCAAATCTCAAGTATCTCGGACCCCTGTTCTTAGGGTGGGGCGCCTCCATGGGCATTTTGGTCTTGCAGCACGACATCGGCATGGCCACCCTGCTGCTCGCAACATTCGCGTTGGTGCTTTTTGTCGCGACGCGACGGATCGACTTGGTCGCGGGGAGTTTCGCCGTCTTCGCACTCGTTGCGGTGTGGGCGATGCACCATTTTCCCTACGTAGGGTCGCGCATCGCAGTGTGGCGAAATCCGTTTGCCGATCCACTGGGCGCGGGCTATCAAGCCGCGCAGGGCTTTTATTCCTTAGCCGCCGGCGGATTGATCGGGACCGGATACCGGCTAGGACATCCCGGATTCATCCCCGACGTCGCGACCGATTACGTGTATGCGGCGTACAGCGAAGAGTTTGGCTGGATTGGCGCCATTGTTGTCCTGGGTTTATACTTGGTAGCGGTGCGCCGCATTTTAGCCGTCGCGTCCTCGCAGCCGGACCTGTATACCAAACTGCTCGCGATCGGTCTCGCCGCGACCCTGGGTTTTCAGGTGTTCATCATCGTCGGGGGGGTTATCGGCCTCATGCCGCTCACCGGAATCACCCTGCCGTTCATTTCGTACGGCGGCAGCTCGCTCGTGGCCAACTTTCTGTTGATTTCGTTGGCCTGGTGCATGAGCGCGCGCCCGCGCCTCGCTGCTCGCGTGTCAGCATAAAGGCGCTTTTTGTCCCCGGGGAGTACCCTACTACTTCGACCGCTTCGCGCGAAGAAAGGGCCGCCTATGCAGATGAACCTTTTTTGGAAATTTGCCGGTACCGCAATGACGATGCTCGCAGTTTCCGCATGCTCGTCGGGAAGCTCCACCTCGACCAGCACGACGACCACAACGCAGGCTTCCAACGCTCCCATCGCCAGCCATTCGACGAAGAAAACGGCTGCGAACGGTGCGCAAATATACGCTAACAATTGCTCGAGCTGCCATCAGGCCACCGGAAAAGGCGTTCCGGGAAACTTCCCGCCCCTCGCCGGTAACGCGGTCGTCACTGGCGACGTAGCGAAGGTTGCGAGCATTCTCAAGTACGGACTCAATGGCAAGATCGACGTCGGCGGTAAAACCTACAACGGCATGATGCCTGCGTGGAGCGGTCAACTCAGTAACGATCAAATCGCAGCGGTCCTGACATACGTGCGTTCGTCATGGGGCAACCATGCGGGCCCCGTTACGGTCGCGCAGGTAGCCGCCGCAAAGAAATAGAGCCCCAGGTTTCCCCTAAGTAAGGATGTCATGGTAAAAGATTTAGCGTTTGTCGCGTACTCGGTGCGCGACCTCCCGGCGGCGACGACGTTCTATCGCGACGTGGTCGGCCTCGATCCCGGAGAGTCGTTCGGCGAGTATTGGGTCGAGTTTACCGTTGGCAGCGCGACGTTCGGCATCGGCAACGGCGAACCGCTGGGTTACCTGCCCGGGAAATCGACCGGCGCGTCCTTTGAAGTCGACGACATCCGTGCGATGCGAGAGAAGGTTGAAAAGGCCGGCGCCAAGGTCACGGACGTGCAAGATTTCCCGAATTGTTCTGCATGCTTCGTGACGGATCCCGAAGGCAACCAGTTCGCATTTCACCAGCGCAAGGTGAACTAGCTCCGCTTACGCAGCGTATTGGCAAAAGTTTTCGAAAACCTGCGCGAGATAATTAAACATGCCCGGATCGATCAAGCGTAGCCGGCGGCGCGTGGCACGGGGCCACAAAGAACTGGAATCATTGGCTTCGACGTAAGCACGTATACACTCGGCGAAATATTCATCCGGCGATGTTGCCGCGTACGGAGTGACGAATTCGGTGGCTTCGCGGAACAGCGCGCGTAACGTGGGGTCGACGCTGGACCGGTAGATACCGCCCCCAATGCGCAATCTAAGGCATGCCCGAATTCATGCGCCACCGTCATCCGGCTGCGCGAGCGCAAGTACACCGAGCGTTCTTCCACGACGAACAGCCCCGCAGGTGGCGCGGGCCACGAATCCATATCCACACCCAGACGCCGTAACGCCGGCGAGGCTTGCGAATAGCGCTGCTTTCGAGCGAGCGTAACGATACGCGTTCCTAGTGCTTGGGCGAATGCTAGGCCGGGGGTCCCGAAGCGCGCGAGGGTGCGGATCAGCGGCGCGTGTTCGAGTGGCCGGCAGTCGATGATGAGCGCTTGCGCGAGCTCCTCCGGCCGTACTTCCATCGCGGCATTGTCCGCGGGGCGGGTTGCCGGGACGTATCGACAACATGAACGGAGAGTTTAGGTAGCTACGAAGGCCTGCGGGAAAGCGTCCCAGGCCACGGATGGGTAAGACACGGATATGAGCGCAGAAGAACGACAGAACGAACGGACGGCCGACGGCGAACCGCTGGAAGATCGCGGTATGCACGATCCCGATAAAAACCGCACCACCCCTCCGACGCCACGGCCGCCCGACGACGACAACCAATCGAGCCGCCGGTCGACGAAACCGATTGACGCCCGCTAAAGCACAGTTTCCCGACGAGCAGGCCGAGGATGGTGGGTTCGTCCGGCAGCACGACGCATTCCACCATTGGGTTGGTACGGGCGCTAAAACCGAGTACCCGGCGGTTGCCGGCCGCTATCATCTGTACGTGTCGCTCGCTTGTCCGTGGGCGCATCGCACCATCATCGTGCGCAAGCTCAAGCGGCTGGAGTCGGCCATCTCCGTGTCGGTGGTGGATCCCGTGCGCGACGAACGCGGCTGGGCCTTTCGCGAAGGCGATGGCTACGAGGGCGATCCCGTCAATGGGTTTGCATTCCTACGCGAAGCCTATACGGCAACCATGCCGGGCTATCGCGGGCGCGTGACGGTGCCCGTCCTATGGGATAAAGAACATTCGCAAATCGTCAACAACAGCGACGACGACATCATGCGAATGTTCGAAACCGAATTCGATGCTGTGGGCGACGGGGGAACATTAATCCTCTATCCGCCCGAACACCGCGCGGAGATCGACGCGTTAAACGACACGATTTACCAGGCCGTCAACGACGGTGTGTATCGCGCAGGTTTTGCGACTGCGCAGAAACCCTACGAGCGTGCGGTCAAAGCGTTATTCGCGACGCTCGACGGGCTCGAAGCGCGTTTGCAAAAGCAGCGGTACTTATTCGGCGACGTGCCCTTAGAAACGGATTGGCGCCTATTCGTCACGTTGATCCGCTTCGATGCCGTGTACTATGGCCATTTCAAGTGTAATTTGCAGCGCATCGTCGACTATCCGAATCTCTATGGCTATCTACGCGACCTATATCAGTACGATCGGGTTCGAGAAACCGTGAATTTCGATCACATAAAGCGCCACTACTATTACACGCACGACGACATCAACCCGACGCGAATCGTCCCGTTGGGTCCCATCCAGCACCTCGATCTGCCGTCAGGGCGGGATCGGCTGCGGTTTTAGCCTTAACCTGCCGAAAACAGAGGGGTGACGACGTTTCACCCCACCGCCGATGCCGCGTACGGCCGCAGCACGTTTTTACGCGGCCTGAGCGCGAGCGCCGTCGCCTTGGCGCTTGCTTCGCCCGCCCTCGCGAGCGCCGCAGCGTCTCGGCAGAGCGCGATGCGCGTTCTGGCACTGCAGCGCTTAGATATCGGTGAAATCTGCGACGCAGCATTTACGATGGATGGCCGGTCCCTGTATTACGGGGGCTCGCGAGGCCAGGTAGCGGGCTATAAGAATCTTTGTTACGCACTCCGCGACAACCACGTGCCGGCGGACCAGGGGTATGCGCCGATTAGCGTGTGGACGAACGATCCAGCTGTTGTGGGAGATTCAACAGTCGCTGGCCATGGTCGGCGTGCGCAATCGGCTGGTCGTTCACAGCGGGACCGCAGTCCTCAAACCAATGCGTCTATCGAAAGCGCCGCGCGCAATAGCCAGCACATGTACGGCCGCGCCGTGGACTTTCACGTTGCCGGCGTTTCGACGGACTATCTCTACCGCGTCGCGCGAGTGCAAGCGTATAGTGGCGGCGTCGGGTACTATTCCGCAACGATGGCGGCTGGATCCATCCGGACACGTGGATTCGCCGCGAATGGGCCGGATAGGCGGAAGGAACGCCGCAGGCACCGGTCGGAACGGCGGTACTATGGCCGTCGAACAGTTCGCTAGCAACGATCCCAACGCGCGCTTTGCGGCCGCAATTATGCGCGCGCTCTTCCGCGAGACATACGCGCGCGATTTTGCGCTGGAACTTTGGGACGGCACAATCATCCCGGCCGAGCGATCGGAGCGGTTCCGGTTGGTCATCGGCGAGGCCGGCGCGTTGCGCGCTGCCTTTCGCCCGCCCATAGACCTCAATGCCGGCCGGGCTTTTGCAGCCGGCCTTCTGGAGTGTCGCGGCGACGTCGAGGCGGGCGTAGACGCATTGTATAAAGCGCTCGAATCGCTCCGGGTTCGTTCGAAACTCCAGGTTTTGGCACTGCTGGCCCGCATGCCCACGGCTAAGCTGCCGGCGTTGCGCGAAGCCGCGCTGCGAGGACGGCGTCACTCGGTGGAGCGCGACCGCGCCGCCATTGGATTTCATTACGACCAGCCGGTGGCGTTCTATAGAACGTTTCTGGGCAGCGAACTCGTCTATTCATGCGCGTACTACGACGAAGGAATAGAAGCGCTCGAAGACGCTCAGCTCGCAAAGATCGACTACATTCTGAACAAACTGCGCCTCACACCCGGAGAACGATTGCTCGATATCGGATGCGGCTGGGGCGCGTTAGTGATTCGTGCGGCCGAAAAATTCGGCGCGACCGCGATGGGCGTTACGTTAAGTAAAGCGCAAGCCGAAGAAGCTCACCGCCAGATCGTCGAACGCGGGCTCACCGCTCGCGCCTCTGTGCATTTGCTCGATTACCGGCAGCTCCCCGAAAAGTCTTTCGACAAGATTGCGAGCGTCGGGATGTTCGAGCACGTCGGTCGCGCGAAGCTTCCAACGTACTTTGACACCGCGTACAAATTGCTCGTCCCCGGCGGATTGTTCCTCAACCACGGTATTGCCGAGCAGGGACGGGAGCGCAAGGGGTCGCCGGCCACCGGTTTCGTAGGACGCTTTGTTTTTCCCGATGGCGAGTTAGTACCGGTTGCAGACGCGCTGTTGTGCGCCGAGAAGACGGGTTTCGAAATTCGCGACGTCGAGAATCTGCGCGAGCATTATACGCGGACGTTGCGGGCGTGGGTGGAAAATCTCGAGCGTCATCGCGAGGAAGCCATACTAGCTACGGATGAAACCACGTACCGGGTGTGGCGCCTGTACATGGCCGGAAGCGCGCAGGGCTTTCGTACGGGCCGCATCGGTTTGTTTCAAGCATTGCTTGCGAAGCCCGCGTCCGATGGTGTGGTCAGCGCGATTCCCCCAACTCGCCGCGACCTCTACCGCGATTACAGGTTGCCAATCGCAACCGCGGCGCCTGTTTCTCTGTCCAAGCCGTTATGAAGCAACGCAAACTGGGGAATCAGGGCCTGTCCGTCTCCGAACTGGGGCTCGGTTGTATGGGTATGTCGGAGTTTTACGCCGGCCGGGACGACGTTGAATCGACCGCGACCATCCATCGCGCGTTGGAACTTGGCGTGACCTTTCTCGATACCGCCGATATGTATGGTCCGTTCAAGAACGAAGAGTTGGTCGGGCGCGCGATCGCCGACCGGCGAGATAAGGTTGTCCTCGCGACTAAATTCGGCAACGTGCGTGGCGACGACGGGGCGTTTCTCGGGCAAGACAGTAGCCCGGATTACGTACGCAAGGCCTGCGACGCGTCGCTCAAACGGCTCGGCGTATCGTACATCGACCTGTATTACCAGCATCGCGTCGATCCGAAGACAGCGATCGAAGAAACGATAGGCGCCATGTCCGATCTCGTTAAGGCCGGCAAGGTGCGCTATTTGGGCATGTCGGAGGCGAAGCCCGAAACCATCCGTCGCGCTCACGCGGTACATCCGATCTCCGCCCTGCAAACCGAATACTCGCTCTGGACGCGAGATCCCGAGGATGCCGTCTTACCAGTCGTTCGCGAGTTGGGGATCGGCTTTGTGGCGTACAGTCCTCTCGGCCGCGGGTTCTTGAGCGGGGCGTTTGCTTCGCCCGACGATTTTCCGCAAGGCGACTACCGCCGCAACCACCCGCGGTTTCAAGGGGAAAACTTCCAAAAGAACCTGCAGTTAGTGCAGCGCGTTGAAGAAATCGCGCGCGAGAAAAAGTGCACGCCATCGCAGCTTGCGATCGCCTGGCTTTTAGCGCAGGGGGTCGATATCGTTCCGATTCCAGGTACGAAGAAACGCAAATACCTTGAAGAAAATGCCGGTTCGGCCGAGATCGCGTTGAGTGCCGACGATCTGCGCCGTATCGGCGATGCCGCTCCAAAAGGCTCGACGGCGGGCGAACGGTACGCCGACATGAGCACGGTGAATCGCTAAGCGTCTTCCGCAGCGGTTCGATGAAACTGTATTGCGAGCGCCGCGACGTCGTCACGCGCTTGGCCGTGAGTTAACGAGTGTGCGATCGATGCGCACATGCCGTTGATCGAGCCGGAACTCCACGAGGCTAGGAGATTGCCCAAAAGCGCTTCGTCGGCCAGGTAATCTTTTCGGGATTCCAATAGGCCGTCCGTATAAAAAAACGCCAGATCTGCGTCCGCAATAGACAAGGTGAAATCGCGCCTGATGTCATTGGGATTGAAGCCGAGCGGAGGATCCGAGATCGTCGACCTGAAAATTCCTCCATCACGCGAACGGAATACCGCCGGTGGATGGCCCGCCGAGCTCGCGCGCAACGACTGCCGGTCCGGGTGGATGACCGCAATGAATGATGTGGCAAAAAGGTTAGGATGTTCGAGCGCGAGCGCGCGCTCGACGGACCGAAAGATTTCTGAAGGCACCGCGCGGCCGAAATCACCGCAGTGAAAAGCAATCGCGCGAATCGTTTCGCGAATTTTGCTCATGGTGACCGCAGCCTCGAGGCCGTGTCCTAATACGTCACCAACCGACACGACAGTGGCCCCATCCTCGAGTGTAAACGCATCGTACCAGTCGCCGCCGATCGCCAAATCGTGAGTGCCGGGTATATAGACGGCGTCCAATGACGCGCCGGCGATGACCGGTAGCATTGCGGGAAGTGCCGAGCGTTGAAAAGCGTCGGCCACCTCGCGTTCCCTGAAATACCGCTCGCTTAAATCGTCTTCCGATATTTTGCGATCGTGAACATCGACGGCCACGCCGACCCAATTGACAATCTGGTCGTTCTGGACGAGGGCGACAGCCTTGGCGGCAAACCAGCGATACGTGCCGGAGGCTTGGTGCCGCAACCGGTATTCCATCGGGACGACCAAATCGCCCCGGGCCACGGCCGCTTGCCACTCGCGCAACACGCGCTCGGTGTCTTCGGGATGGAGATACGGCAGCCAGCCTTGATCGAGGTCGCGCTGCCCCGTGAACGCGTACCATTGGTCGTTAAAAAATTGCACTTCGTCAGTCGCATTGGACACCATCACCAAAGCGGGAAGCCGGTCGACAAGACCGTCTGCCGCGATTGATGAATCATCGAAACGAAGAGACGTAAACACGCTCCATGAGGCAGTTCTCGGTGGTACATTCCTACTTGCCGCTAGGAGTTGCGAACCCTGCGCACCGCCGCGCGATAAATACGTAGAATGCCGAAGGCTAGCCCAGGTGGACGCCTGCGTTCGTGAAGCCTATAGGATCGATTTGCCAATGGCGAATTCGCTGCTCTGGCGCAGGCCCCTTAGGAA
>JALYVW010000118.1 GCA_030853005.1 Vulcanimicrobiota bacterium | reverse complement strand
GCGTGATTCCAGGCAGCGGTGCCGGAAGGGCTTCCGCGGCGGTGCGGTTGATGATGCCGTGACCTTGCGTGCCCCAGGCGAGTGCCGGAACGGAACTCGATACTGCGAGAATCGACGCGAGTGCGAACGTTTGACGAATCATGATGCTTGAAAGAACTCCGTTAAGGCGTCGAGCGAAGTGAGTCGAGTCGCCGGAGGCAGTGCATCCAAAATAGTGCAGCCGTACCGCGTGGACGCCGCCCGTCCGTCCAAGATGGCAACGAGGCCGCGGTCGGTTTTAGTTCGGATTAGGCGCCCGAAGCCTTGTTTGAGCCGCACGATCGCGCTCGGAATCATGTAGTTCTCGAAACCGTTGAGGCCGCGCGCTTCAAGCGCTTGAATCCTGGCTGCAACGAGCGGCTCCGCCGGTGACGGGAATGGCAAGCGATCGATAATGACGCACGAGAGCGACTCGCCCGCCACGTCGATGCCCTCCCAGAACGTGCCCGTCGCGAAGAGCACGGCGTTCGGGGTGGAGCGAAACCACTCGAGCAATTGTGCGCGCGGCATTTCGCCTTGCAAACGTGTTGGAAAAGCAATCCGCTCGCGCACGAGCGCGTACACCTCGCGCAAACGCACGTACGAGGTAAACAGCACGAATGCGCGACCGCGGCTCAAATCCAGGCATTCCTCGATGAGCGGGGCCGCCAGGCTCGCGAAATTCGCCGATTTGGGATTAAGATGCGCGGCGGATACGAAGAGACGTGCTTGTTCGGGGTAGTCAAAAGGTGAAGGCGCGATCGCTTCTTGCGCGTCGTCTACCCCGAGGGAACGTTTGAGAAATTCGAACGCTCCACTCTCGCCGCGCGAGGCGTTCGCAATGGTGGCGCTCGTTAACACGACACTCGGCGTTCGGGCAAACAACGTTGCGCGCAAGAACTCCGCAACCTCATAAGGCGCGCTATGAATTTCGTAGCGGCCGTCGCTCTCCGCGCGCTCGACCCATGCGATCGCTTCATCCGCTCCGGCGTGAGCGCGATCGATCGTGGCTTGATGCGCCAATACGGAGCGCATCGCCAAGTCGCGCCGACGCTCGCTCTCGGCCTCGTTTTGCGCGGGCTTCTTCAGGGCCTCATGCCAATGAGCATACAGCCAGTTCTCCAGGCGGTACAGTGTTTCGCGCAAACGATCGAGCGCCGGCCACGCATCTTCGTTGGCTTGTAACGGGTACCGATCGCCCGGAAGCCGGGCGAGCGTCGATTCCAGCCCTCGAATGCCGGAGTCCAAATCCGCGTCGAATTGGCCGGGAAGATCGTACGTTCGATGGAGTTTGCGCAGCATGCGACCCACCGTCGCCCGCGAGAGCGTGGCGGTCAGGGCTGCGGTAGCCCAACGCTCGCACTGGTGCGCTTCGTCTAAGATCACGTAATCGTAGGGCGGCAAAAGGCCACCGCCCATCGCGAGGTCGAGGAAAAACAATGCGTGGTTGACGACGATGAGGTCGGCATATTTCGCTTCGTCGCGCTTCCTGAAGAAAAAACAGTCGCGGAAGTGTTCGCAGAATTCTCCGACGCAATCGTCGGCGTCGGCGTCGAGTTGCTCCCACTCCTCCGGCGGCGGAACGAACGATAATTCCGCCCGGTCTCCGGTCTTCGTAGCGGCGCCCCACTCCCAGATGCGCTGCATCGACCGGGACGAGGCGACCAGCCGCTCCGAGCGTTGGCGCTCGAACTTCTGCTTGCAGAGATAATGATTGCGCCCTTTGATCAGGGTAAGCCGTGCCGGGAGGCCGAGCGCTTTTACGACAAGCGGAATATCCTTTTGGTAGAGCTGTTCTTGCAGCGCGATCGTCCCAGTCGAGACGACAACCTTTTTCCCGCTACGCAGCGCGGGGATCAAATAGGCGAGCGACTTGCCGATGCCCGTGCCGGCTTCGACGATCGTGTGCATGCCTTCGAGAAAGCCACGCTCGACGAGGCCTGCCATTTGCACTTGTCCGGGTCGCGCCTCGAATCCGGGCAAGGACGTCGCGATCGGCCCGTTGCGGCCAAACACATCGTCGATGGCGAGCACCTTATCGAGCCCCTTCGCCCGGAAGCTGGAGCTCCGACTCGTAAGCCACACCGGTTGCAGCATCAACGACGCGCGCGCGCACGGGTTTAGGGGGCCAATAAATCGCATATGTAAAGAGAAAGCCTACCACAAGGCCGCCGATGTGCGCTTGTTTGGAAATGAGCGGGATGGCAAACGTAATGAGCAAGTTGACGACCAGCACGCCGATGTTTGCGCGAACGAGGTTCATTCCGTCTTTGCCGTGTTTAAGGCCAATAGCGAACAATGCCCCGAACAATCCAAAAATGGCGCCGCTCGCGCCCAGCGTTGGGACCTGCGGCGACGAAAATACGACGACCGCGAAGCTCGATGCAAATAACGACACCAAATAAATGGCAATGAAACGTAGCGGCCCCGCCTGCCGTTCGACAAACCGTCCAAACGAATAGAGTGCGATCATATTGACGGCGACGTGCAACGCACTTGCATGCAAAAACGCGGCCGTCACGAGTCGGTAATACTCGTGGCCCTGCGTGATCGAGAGCGGGCTGAGGACGCCGTTATAGAGCGGAGCGTTTTCGGGGATCGAACCCGTCAAGATGCCCGTGCCGCCCGAATAGACTTCCCAGGCGAACGCGGCGAGATTCAAAAAAACGATGAGGCGAGTAATCATGCGACTTCGACGATGACCATGCGCGCAAGTTCAAGTGAAATCGCATGTGGGGTGTCGTCAACGTCAATCGTTATGGGTCCGCCCAGCGGAGCTTTCTCGCGCACGCGAACGCGCGCGCCGGGACGCAGCCCGACCTCGCCGAGATAGCGCAAGATTTCCGGCACCTCTTCGGTGACGCCACGTACGACCGCGTCCGAACCCCGATCGGCCTGCGCGAGCGGGAAGCCGGTCCGTTCGGGATCGCTCAGGTCTTTGGGCGGAATCGGATGACCGTGGGGACAGGTGCGGGGATCGTTCAGGAACGTCACCAGCCGCGCTTCGACTTTGTCTGAAATCGCATGTTCCAACATACATGCCTCGGCGTGCACTTCGTCCCAAGACATCCCAAGGACATCCGTTAGGAGACGCTCGGCAAGCCGGTGCCTGCGCAGCACGCGCACGGCGACTTCCAGGCCGCTGCGCGTGAGCTTCACTTCGCCGCGGCCGACGTGCTCGACATAGCCCTCGGTAGCAAGTTTTTTCAACATTCCAGAAACGGAAGCCGGCGCGACCCCGAGCTCGCTTGCCATGCCCGACGTGCTCACGCCTGGCCCCTCGCGCTCTAAGCGATAGACGGCCTCCAGATACTCTTCAACCGACTCGGCGAAATGGCTATGCCCCGACATGCGAACTTACGTTCGACGCGCGTCGGGAAGTTCCAGGTTGGCCGACCGCAAAGCAGCGCGCAAGCGTTCCTTGCGGATTTCCGGTGCAAAACTCGCCTCGATTGCGTTCGAAATAAAGCGCTGCGCCGTGGCGTTGCCGGCAACGCTCGCAACGTATGCGTATTCGGCGGTCACCGACGTGCCGAAAATCGCCGGATCGTCCGCGTCGACGGTAACGAGGACGCCGGCTGCATCCAACGCCAAAAACGGATGCGCCACGTCGCGTTGCGCGACGCCGGTGAGGAAGTTCGACGTGGGACAGATTTCTAACGGAATGCGCTGCTTCACGAGCAGATCCACAATGCGCGGGTCTTCGAGCGCCCGCACGCCGTGTCCGATTCGTTGCGCGCCCAGAATCTCGACCGCGTCGCGAACCGACTGCGGACCGGCCGCTTCCCCGGCGTGCGCGACCGTATGCAACCCGCGGTTGCGGGCGTAGGTAAAAGCCCGTTCGAACAGCGGCGCAGGAAAGCGGGCTTCGTCCCCACCCAAGCCGACGCCGACGACGCCTTGCTCCGCGCACGCGACCGCAAGTTCCGCGGTGGCCATCGCGCTCTCGATCCCGAAGTTGCGCGTGAGGTCCACGATGAGCGCGAACGAAACACCCGCCGTGCGCTGCGCGTCGAGCAGCGCGGCCCAAATTTCGCGAATGCATGCGCGCAGATCCAGATCCGGATGAAAAAGCCGCCACACGGAAGGCGATACGAACAGCTCGGCATGCATGACGTTTTGGGCCACGAGATCGGCGGCATATTCGCGCGCCAATCGGGCGTAGTCTTCGGGCAGGCGCAGCGCGCGGCTCACCGCCGCGAACGTCAACAAAAATTCGTCAAATCCGGCGAACGCGTAGACGTTCTCCGCCGTGGTCGTGCCATCGCGGTCGCCAAGAGGCTCGGATCCGGGACGGTAGCGTGTCGAAATGCCATCCCGCCGTGTCAATTCGAGAAACGTCGCAACCCGAAGCGTCCCCTCAAGATGGCAGTGCAACTGTATTTTTGGAACCATACGAAGGAACTCAGCGGTCATAAGAGCGTACTAAGTAGGTCGCACCGCGGGGTGGAGCAGTCCGGTAGCTCGTCGGGCTCATAACCCGAAGGTCCCAGGTTCAAATCCTGGCCCCGCAACCAATTTATC
>JALYVW010000047.1:1036-13323 GCA_030853005.1 Vulcanimicrobiota bacterium | reverse complement strand
GCCGCAACCCGAGAACGGCGGCGATCGCGGCGCCCGCCGCCCGCGCATGCGCCGTCCGCGAAACGACGAGTAGCTGCCGAATCCAAAAAGGCCCGCAAACGCGGGCCTTTTTTTGGAGGGGCGCATCGCGCGGTTAGCCCCTTGGACCGAAGCCCCGGTAACCCTTGACCGGAATCAGCAACACCTCGAGCATGCCACGTTGGTGCAACGGTAGAGAAGCGACCACGGCACCGGCTTCGCTCGCGTCCTCGCACTCTAATAAGAGCACGCCACCCGGAACGTCTTCCCGGCTCCAGGCCGCGCGGAGGCGGCCCTCCTCATAGAGCTGGCGCACCCGCTCGGCTTCGATCTCTAGAAGCGGTGCAAACTCGGCTTCCGCAAAGGCTTCCGTTCGGCGGCGGGCTAGGGCAATAAACTGCATTCAACCGCGTTCGCGAGAAAAGTCGGAATGCCATACCGGGTTTGACGAGCGAACGCGTCTAACTCAGATCGACGATGGCATTCCAATCGCTTCGCCCCTTCGTTGACGCGCTTCGTCGCGCGGGCGAGTTGCACGTGGTTTCGGCGCAAGTCGATCCCTATCTGGAGATTGCGGAGATTACCGACCGTGTCGTGAAGCGCGGCGGCCCGGCGCTCTTCTTCGAACACGTTCGGGGCTCGGCATTCCCCGTCTTGACCAATCAATTCGGATCGCAACGCCGCATGTCGCTCGCATTGGGAACGAAGACGCTCGACGAGGCCGCAGATCGCATTCGCGGGATGCTGGACTTGTCGCTGCCATCGACGCTCGGCGAGAAAATAGGCAAGATCTTCTCGCTCGCGCCGTTGGCGAATGCCATTCCGAAAATCGTGCACCAGGCGCCTTCGCAAGAGGTCGTTATTCATGACCCCGATTTGCGAGCGCTGCCGGTACTGACCACGTGGCCGCTCGACGGCGGTCCGTTCATCACGTTGCCCCTGGTCATCACCAACGACCCGCGAACGCGGCGCGCGAACGTTGGGATGTACCGGATGCAGGTGTACAACGCGCGCGAAACCGGCATGCATTGGCAACGCCACAAGCAGGGACGTGCCCACGCCGCGCTGTGGGGAGACCGCATCCCCGTCGCCGTTGCGATCGGCGCGGATCCCGCGCTTACCTATGCGGCAACGGCTCCGTTGCCGCCGGTCGTCGACGAGTTTATGTTTGCCGGATTGCTGCGCGGAAAATCGGTGCCGCTCGTGCGCGCTAAAACGATCGATGTGAACGTGCCGGCTGAAGCCGAGTTCATCTTAGAAGGTTACGTCGACAACACGGACCTGCGCACCGAAGGGCCCTTCGGCGATCACACCGGCGTGTACAGTTTGGCGGACCAGTATCCGACGTTCCACGTGCAGTGCATCACGCACCGCAAAGAGCCCATCTATCCGGCGACCGTCGTCGGGAAACCCCCAATGGAAGATGCGTGGCTCGGCAAAGCCACCGAGCGTCTCTTCTTGCCGCTGCTCCAAATGGTTCTGCCGGAAGTCGTGGACATGAACCTTCCCGTCGAAGGCGGTTTTCACAACCTCGCAATCGTCTCGATCAAGAAACAGTATCCCGGGCACGCTAAAAAAGTGATGAATGCCCTGTGGGGCCTGGGCCATATGATGATGCTCACGCGTGTGCTCGTCATCGTTGACGACGATATCGACGTGCAAGACACCCGCAGCGTCGCATGGTTCGTCTTCAACAATCTCGATGCGAAGCACGACGTCATTTCGATGCCGGGTCCGGTCGACGACTTAGATCATGGATCGTATACGCCGGCGCTCGGCGTGAAATTGGGTATCGATGCGACGCGCAAAGATGCGAGTGAAGGGTACGAGCGAACGTGGCCCCCCGACATCGCTTCAACCGTCGCGACGCGAGATCTGGTCACGCAGCGTTGGAGCGAGTACGGGCTCGACCGGATCGCCCATGCATTAAAGCCTGACGACTGGTCGGGTCAGGGTCCGGGCGCCGCGACGCGCCTCGAGCGTTCGCGACCGGCGCAATGATTCGCGCGCGCGCGTTCCTGAAAGATCTGCGTCTCGAACACACGTTGTTCGCGCTGCCCTTCGCCTACGTCGGAGCAATTATGGCTGCCCGTGGCTTACCGTCGTGGACGGCGCTGGCCTGGATTACGCTAGCCGTGTTCGGTGCGCGCACGGCCGCGATGGCGGCGAATCGGTATTTCGACCGCGACATCGATGCGCGCAACCCGCGCACCGCGCGCCGCGCGCTTGCGAGCGGTGCGCTCGATCCTTCTACGATGTTGTGGGCGGCCGCCATCGGTCTGGCTCTGCTCCTCGTCGCAGCATGGGAGCTCAATCCGCTGTGCGTGAAGTTGATGCCGCTCGCCGCACTCGGCGTACTCCTGTATCCACTTTGCAAGCGCTTTACGTGGCTCGTGCATTTCGTCTTGGGGGCGGTCGACGGGCTCGCCCCCCTGGGAGCGTTCATCGGAATCGCCGGCAAAACGTCGGGCGAGGCGTGGCTTCTGTTCGTCGCGGTAACGGTCTGGGTGGCGGGCTTCGATATCATTTACGCGTTGATGGATGTCGACATCGACCGGCGCGAAGGCCTGCGCTCGCTGCCCGCCCGCTTTGGAGAGCGGAGCGGGCGCCTATTGCCCCTGGCGTTGCACGTGGTCATGATCGCCGCGCTTTTTGTGGCCGGGTACGCGACGCACGCGGCGTGGCCGTACGATGTGGGCATTGCCGCCGCCTGCGTGCTCGTCGTGTACGAAGAGCGCCTCTTCGGGTGGGCGAAGAACGTCTTCGCCTTGAACGAGCGAGTGTTCGCGGCGAATATGACATTTTCGGTGGTCTTTTTGGCGACGACGGCCGCCAGTTTCACGTTAGGATACTAATGCGCAGGACTCATTTTCTTTTGGGCGGCTCGGCCGTTGCCGTAGCCTCCACGAGCACAATCGCGGGGGCGCAAATTCTCGGTGGCTTTCGCAAGCAATACACGATAGCCGTGAGCGTCCCGCTCAGCGGCGATGCGATGCGTTCGGGCGAGCAAATCGCCGACGGCGTGCGGGCGGCGATCAACGAAGCGAACAACCTTTCCGGACCGCTCGGCACGGCGTTCGGTTTACGGACTTTCGACGACCAAAATGCCTTAGCGACCGCTTTCACAAATGCGGAATTCGCCGCGGACGATCCATCCATCGTGGCGACGATCGGCGAGTTCGACAGTACGGTTACGTTGGGTTCGCTGCCGCAGTATGCGAACAAACAAATGCCCCTGATCGTTCCGACCGGCACGCTGGATGAAATTACCCAGCGAGGGTACCGCAACGTCTTTCGTTTGCCGGTGAAAGACAGCACGGAAGGCCGCTTCTTCGCGCAATATCTCGCGCGCGAGCGTCATCCGACACTTGCGATGGCGGTCGCGCAAGACGGCGATTACGGCGCGGGCGTGGCGCAAGGCTTCGTGGACGGCGCCAAGGTCGAGAAAATGACGGCGGACGGATACGTGTTTCCCTACGTCAAGCCAGACTTCGCTGCAGCCGCAAAAGCGATCGTCGCAAAATCTCCGGATTTCATCTACCTCTGCGGAAAGACCGGCGATATGGGGCCTTTAGTGGCCACGCTGCGCGCCGGCGGATATGCCGGATCGTTCGGCGCGTCCGAGGGGTTCTACAACCTCGCTACGATGCAGCAATACGGCGCGTTGCTGGAGGGCGCCCTGTTTTCATCTTCGTTGCCGCCGCTAGACCGCGCTCCGAGCATCTTTACCGAACTGGCGGACCTTCGCGGTCGGTTGGGTCAGGTTTCCGGACTTTCCGCATTCGGCTACGCTGCCGCGCAGATCGTCATGCAGGCGGCTCGCCGCACAGGAGCGACGAACCGGCTCGCCATGCTTTCGACGCTGCGCAACGGCGGTTCGTACGCAACGCTTGTCGGAAACTACTCCTTCGATGCGAACGGCGACCCGATCGATCCGAACGTGTATTTCTACACGATCGCCGGTGGAAAGTTCAAATTTCTGAAACCCTCGAAACCGAACGGCTTCATCCTTTAACGGACATGTTGCGCGTTGCGCATCGCGCGCACGTGGTGCGGCGTGCGTGCGGGCGGCGCCTGTTCTTCGATCGTATCTTCGAGCATCATGACGAAACGAAAGCGCCACGTGCCAATAGTCAGGGTGAATTTCGTGCCAAATAGGTCCACAGTTTAAGCCTCCACGCGGCGCCATTGCACGACGGCAGCCGCAACATAGACGATGGTTAAAAGCAGGAGCATCAGCAATCCGGTTGCCGGCGAGGAAGCGACGGAGATATCGCCGGTATCAAAAAGGCGCGCCGAGAGGTGGCTGAGATATCCGATAGGGTTGAAATAGTTTAAGAAATGGAAAGTCGCGTACAGAACTTGCGCGATCGCCGATGTGCCGACAGGCCCGGTAGCTAGAGCGGTCACCACGATGGCGACGGGCCACGAGATGCCGATGACGGCGCCGAGGCCGCGCTTAAGGGATGCGCTGGCGGCCGTCAACATCGCAAACCATGCGATCGGCCCGAGGAGTGCGAAGCCGATGGCCGCGAGCGAGCGATGCGACCATGCGTAGACCGGCGCCGTGAAGAGCGCGATGCAAGCGGTCACGACCACGAGGGTCAGCAAAAATCCGACCACGATCGCGCCCATGTCGATCGTGATGGCCATCAGCGCATAACGTTCACGCGAAACCGGCTTCGTCCACGCGAGTTCCAAATGGTCGTTTTCGCGCGCCAGCGTGCCCGCGAGGATCGTCGCCAAGATGAACCCCGTCAAGACCGTAAACGCGACCGGAAATTCGAACGGAATGACGGGGTTGTATTGAATGCGAATCAATTCGCGGCGGGTCCCGGGAATATCGTTGTAATTGGAATTGCCGAACAGATTCCCGTGGCGCCGACCGGCCATGGCGCGGTTGCGGGTTTCTTCAATCGTGACCTCCGTTCCGATGCGCGCGTTTTGCCGTACGATCATGTGCGTCTGCTCGGAAGGCACGTCCACCTTCGTCACTTTTGTGCCGTCGGCCAATACCGAGTGCTGGACGATCGCATCCGGCTTGTTTTCGATCGACCGAATCATCGTCTCGGGCGAATGCTGGCCTGAAAGACTGAGCCGTGTAATCACCGCGGCGAGCAAACAGAGGGCGAGCAAAATCGCGATGACGCGCAGTCCACGAAAGGCGCGCAGCATCTCTACATAATTCATTTACACGTGCTCCAAAACGTCGGCGGTATTTGAGGCCCCGACTGCATTGAGAAACATATCTTCGAGGTTGAGGTCGACGACTCGGACGGCAATGGCGTTCATCGCGGTGACTCGCGAAGCGATCTCGTCCGCGCCATCGCGTACCGTCAAGCGCAAGATGCGGCCCGATTTATCGACCCGAGCGATCCGCGGATCTGCGGCAAAGGTATCCACCGCGTACGTTTCGTCGGGAAAGATTCCCTCGACGATCTTCTGCTGGTCCTTCAAATCGTCAACCGCTCCGGAGAGCACGATGCTCCCGCTTTGCAGGACGGCCACGCGCTCTGCGGCCCGTTCTACCTGACCGATTTGATGCGAGGAGAAAAGAACGGTCGTTCCGGTGGCCGAGGCGTCGATGATCAGGTTGAGGACGACGCGTTGATTGACCGGGTCTAAGCCGCTCGTCGGTTCGTCGAGCACGAGAATGTCCGGGCGGATGGAAAACGCCAGCACGACTTGCAGTGCCGTGCGCATGCCTTTGGACATGGAACGCACCCGTTTGCCCGGATCCAAGCCGAAAACATCGAGCAACTCTTTGGCTCGGGCGGCATCGTAATGTGTATAGAAGCGGCGCTGTGTCTCGAGAAAATCGCGAACGCGCATACATTCATAGAGCGCACTTCGCTCGGGAACGTACGCCATGCGCTCGAAGCGGTCGGGCGAAAGCGGCGTGCCGTCGAAAAGCACGTCGCCGCTCGTCGGGCGTGCGAGGCCGAGCAAACATTTAAACGTGGTCGTTTTTCCCGACCCGTTGGGGCCGAGCAGCCCGAACACGCATCCCTTCGGAATGTCGATCGTCACGTCGCGCACGGCCTCAAAAGAGCCGTACGACTTCGAAAGATGGCGGATCGAGATAGCGTTCATGCGTCCTCCGGGAACCAGCGCGACAAGGCTTGGGTAAACAACTCGGCGGTGCGCGAACGGGAGACGCCGACGGACTTGGCTTCGCGAACCGCCGAAACGATGGCATCCCGAGCGACGTCTGCGGCGGCCGTTCGAGCACCTTCGGTAGCTCCGTGGTCGCGGACGAAAGACCCGCGGCCCGCGGCCGTCTCGATCACCGAGTCGCGCTCCAAGTCGCGGTAAGCCCGCGCTACGGTGTTGGGGTTGATTGTCAGATCGACCGCAAGCTGTTTCACTGTGGGCAACTGCTCGCCAGGCGAGAGAACGCCCACCGCTACCGACCGTTTGATCTGCTCGATCAACTGGAGGTAGATGGGGACGCCGCTGCGCGGGTCGATGGTTAAAATTGACGGCATGGGGGCGTTCTTAGAACTTCGGACCCCAGCCGAGGAACAGGGCACTCGCGGCTTGCGGCATGCGGACAACCGGGCGAGCGGCTTCGATGGGAAGTGCCGGGCGGGGGCGGGCGGTGTGGGTCATATGAGTACCTTTCCGTACTTGTGCCAACGTCTTGTTGTACTAGTACATTAGTACAATAGCACAAGTACGGCTGATGTCAACCCCTTCGTTGGAAATTATCGCAGGCGCATTCGGCAACCAAGCAAGGCAACGCGCTCCAGCAGAAACCGAGTCATCCGACAGATCGATCGGGGCCGGGTCACTCAGAGTAGAGTCGGGGCGGATCCGCCGCTTGGGGCTCGAGCTCGCGCGCGGCGCTCGCGAATGGTAAGAATGATCGAAAGAACTACCAACGGAACTCCTACACTTGAAGCCACGGGCACGACGCGCGAACCGTGAGGCAGCGACACCGCAACTGCTACGAGAGCGAGCATGGCAATATTGGAGATTCCTAGGACGACGCTTTCTCTTTTATCGTATCCACCTACCGCTAGCATTGCCAACAGGCCGTAGATCGCGTTCACGTCCGCACTTGCGTCAACTCTCGCATTGCGCTAAGCGGGTTGCTGCGTCCAATTTTTAAATCGGGCGTCCTGGCGGACTGGGTCCATCCGGGGATCGATGGCGATGAGCGTGCGCGCCACGAAGCTCACGTGTTTGCTTTCGCTCATGAGCCGTAGCGCTTCAGCACGCCGGCCCATCGCAATGAAGGCCATTGCCACGTCTTCAAAATCGGCAGAGCCCATGGTCGTGGAGGCGTCCGGGGATTGCGCGATGTCGAGCTCGCGCTTGGCGTCGCGCAAGCGATGCATGCGTGCGAACACGTGCGCGCGCAAAGCTGCCGCCTCCGCTTCGCAGTGGCAGGAGCGAGCGAAACGGTCGTACGTCGCCAGGGCGCGGCCGTACTGCCCGCGCGCCTCGTACGCCAGACCGAGCGACTCATAGGCATCGCTACGCTGCGGCGACAGATCCAACGCCTGCTGCGCGTAGTTCACCGCTTCCGCGTAATGCCGCGAGAGATAGGCAGCTTCGGAAAGCCATGACGCCGTTGCGACGGCAAGCGGATCCAGGCGCGCGGCGGCGCGCAGCTCGTCATACGCCCGTTGGCTATGGCCCGCAATCAGCAGGTCGATCCCGTACCATTGATGCGCCGGCGCATACGTCGGGTCGAGGGCGATGGCGTGGCGGTACTCTCGATGGGCGGCAGCGTAGCGCTTTTGGTTCGAATCCACCAAGCCCATGGCCGCATGCGCTTCCGCCGAACGATCGTCGATGGCCAACGCCTGTAGCGCATACACTCGCGCACGCGATTCGTACGTCTTGCGCAACAGCGTGCCGAAGCGGTAATCGGCCATAATCGAATTCGCTTCCGCGAGCGCCGCGAAACCGCGCGCATTCCGGGGATCCGTGCGAACGACCTCGGCAAAATAGTGCATGCTTTTCTGCAGGCTTGCGTCGGTGCGCATATTCCAGTAATACCGGCCGATTGCGTAGAGCCGCGCACCATCGGGAGACAATGCCGTGTTTGCCATCGGCGCAATCGGACGGTGCGCGATCGCGAACGTGCCGGCTCCGATCGCCAGCGCGAGAACGGCCGCAACGGAGGCAATGGCCGCATGTACTCGCGAGAAGCGCTTGGGAGGAGCGCTCGGGCGTATAGGGATGGGTGCGGGGACCGCCCCCTCGAAGCGGTGAACGGGCTGCGAAAAACGGTAGCCCCGGCGGGGAATCGTCGCGATCGCATCGGCGCTCCACCATTGACGCAGCGTTTTACGTAGCACGTAAACGTTTTGCGCAAGATTGGCCTCTTCCACATATCCCTGGGGCCAGATGCGGTCGAGCAGCTCGGCTTTGGAGCACACCTCGCCCGGGCGCTCCACGAGCGCGAGGAGCGTTTCCACCACCTTGGGACCTAAAGGCAACGAGGTGCCCTCGAAAATGAGCAACAACCGCCCGGCGTCTATATGAAAGGGACCGAAAGAATATATGGTCATGCGACAATCACCCTAAAGAGAAACCGTTGATGCAATTCTGAAGACCGGGCCTATTGCCTTGCGCCTAGGCGGATTCCGACGGGCGCAAAACGCTTTTTCATCCTTACCGCCTTACCGCCGCAGCAGCCCCCGGTTTCGGCGGTGTCGGCGCCCTGGTGGACCTCCTCCGGTCGCGGCACCGTAAACGGCGGATTTGAAGATCTAACGCCCCGCCCTGCCTCGCCGTTACCGATCGCGCTCGCGTTTCGATGTGTCAGTGGACGTCTTACGTGTTTCGAATCGGCAGCGACGCCGGAATGTAACGCGCAAACGTGCGACAAAGCGCGCATGAAACAAAAATCATAGGGTGCGCGTAATTGCCGGTGTACGCTAGCGGTGAAACGCAAAGGTTGCGTTTATCGTTCGAAAGGAAAACCTGTGAGCACCCCGTTAAACCCGGCCGCCGCGAAAGAAGAAGCGAAGCCGACCATTTCCATGACGCGCGTTATCGCGCTCGTACCAAATGGCGGTTCGTTTGGCGGCTGGGGTCCCAAAGTCGGCAGCGCGTCCAGCGTCGTCAACAACTGGAATTAACTCTTCTCTAAAATCGCGTTAACATTCCATCGCTATACGCAATATACGAGATGGAACGGTCGTAAGAACAGTATGAGGACCGGCTAAGAACCTCCACTCTTGCCGGTCCTCCTCAGCTTTCCGTTACGCCAGATGCGGTTCGTGCGCCGCTACCGGCCCGAGTACGCGATCGACTTCCGCAAACACGGACGCATCGAGTTCCAAATCCGCGGCCGCAACGTTGTCGACAACGTGTGCGGGTTTTGTCGCACCGACGATCACGCTCGTTACGGCCGCTTGCCGTAAACACCACGCCAAAGCCAGCTGCGCGAGCGTGCATTCGTGTTCTTGTGCGATGGGCACAAGCCGTTGCACCGCATCGAGAACGGGTTGCGTAAAATAGTCTTCCATCATCTCGCGGTTACCACCGGCTGCGCGAGTACCGGCTGGAGGATGCTTGGCGTCGGTATATTTTCCGGTCAGAATCCCCATGGCCAACGGCGACCAGACCACGTTTCCGATGCCATAACGCTCGCACGTGGGTAAGACGCGGTCCTCGATACGAGGCCACAGCGCGCTGTATTGCGGCTGATTGCTAATCGGCACCGCCCACGAGTTCGCTCGCGCCAACGTGACGGCCGCGGTGAGCTGATCGGCGTTCCATTCTGAGGTCCCCCAGTAAAGGATTTTTCCCGATCGCACCAGGTCATTCATCGCCTCGCACGTTTCCTCAAGCGGCGTCGCCGTATCGAAACGATGGCACTGGTAGAGATCGACGTACTCCGTGCGCAGGCGCTGCAACGACCGATCGATCTGATTGCGGATGTGTTTGCGCGATAGCCCGCGTTCGTTGGGTGTGTCCCCCATGGGGAAATACACTTTGGTGGCAAGAACGAGCGCGTCGCGGTCGAGCTCTTGAAGTACCGGCCCCAGCACCTCCTCCGCCGCGCCGCGCGCATAGACGTTGGCCGTGTCGATAAAGTTGACGCCGAGCTCCCACGCTCGTAACACGCATGCGCGAGCGGTATCGCGTTCGACAGTACTGCCATACGTGAGCCACGAGCCCAGACCCACGGTGGAAAGATGCAGCCCCGAATGGCCGAGCGTTCGAAATTTCACGGTGTCCGATCTCCCTTTTTAAGGAACGAAGATATGCAGTGCCGCGCCCAGCACCTCGAAGGTTGCCGGCGTAAATCCGGCCGGCTCGCCGTCCGCGGTAACGTGGTGCGGCCGCCGGGTACGAATCGTAAATGCATTGGCGCTGCGCCGGCGCAAACCCGGTGATGGAGACGCGTCGTGTGCGATCACTTTGCGCAAAATCGGGAAAAGCTTGAGCGGGTTGCGCTCCTCGATACTGAACAGATTTAGCGTCTGGTCTTCGATGGAGGCGTCCCGCACGTCGATGATCCCGCCAAAATGCGAGTTGTTGGCGACCGTGAGCTGTACGGTGCCGAACCGCTCGACCGTCCCATCGTAGCTCAACTCGACCGAAAAGCGCCGAGCCCGGCCCACGACTTCCAAAACAGTCCATACGATCCCGAACACCCCAAAGCGTTTTTTGAGCTCCGGTGTCTGCCTCCGCGCGATGCGCGTCGACAAGCCTACGCTGGCTTCGTTTACGAAGTGCTGTCCGTTGACTTTGCCAACATCGATGACGCGCGTCTTCCCTGCGCCGATCACGCGAGCCGCACCGTCCACCTCCGTGGGAATGCCGAGCGTCCGAGCTAAGTCGTTGAATGTGCCCAGCGGAATGACGCCCAAGGGCAGGTTGCGCCCCATCGCGAGCGCGACCGTTGTAATGACCGTTCCGTCCCCGCCCGCAGCGATGATGGCGTCGATGTGGCCAGGGTCGCCCCCGGGGGCGACTTCCACGGCCTCGACGCCTGCCTCTGCCAGCGACGCAACAACGTGGTCGCCGAGCTCGTTCCCGCGGCGAGACCGTCGGTTGAGAATCAACTGCGCACGCATACGCGCAGGTGTTTCCCTAGAAGCGGGCGGTTCACCCGAACGGCCGAGAACAGCCGAGAGACCTCTATGATCCTTACCGCCGCAATTCTTGCCGGAATAGTGGTCCTCGTCGTCGCCGGATCGGAAAACCGTTCTGCAGGCGCGCGACGATCGGCTTCCATATGACGTCGATCATCGCATCCTACTACCCACCGGCGAGATTCGCCACGTTCACGAGCAGGGTCGCTGGATATACGACGATGCGGGCGAGTGGGCGTACAACGTTGGGGCAATCCTAGACATAACCGAGCGCAAGGTGGCCGACGCGAAGCTCGAGCACCTGGCGTATCACGACACGTTGACCGGGCTTCCCAATCGCGCCGGATTGAGCCAATCTCTTGCGCGGATTATCGAACGCGCCGATAGCGCGGCGTTAACGGCAATTTTGCTCTTCGATCTCGACCGCTTTAAAGTCATCAACGACACCCTCGGACACAGTGCGGGCGATACCGTCCTGCGCGAGATCGGGGGGCGCCTCATTGAGAACATGGGGCCCGGGAATGTCGTCGCCAGGCCCGGAGGCGACGAATTCATCGTTATTCTGGGAGGCGCGAGAGACAAGATCGAAATCGCGCAACGCGTCAAAGCGCTCCTGGACGCCTTTACATCCCCGATCGCTATTAAGGATCGGGAGCACGTCCTCACGGCCTCTGCCGGCGTCGCAATTTATCCGCTCGACGGGCGCGATGAAGAATCGCTCTTACGCAGCGCGGACTCGGCCATGTATGCCGCTAAGCGAAATGGGCCGGGAACGCTGCATTTTTACACGTCGGACCTGCAATACGTTGCGGCACGGCGCTTCCGACTGGAGACGGCGCTTCGCCACGCGCTCGAACGCAACGAGTTTATTTTGCACTACCAAACGCTCATCGAATCCGGCAGCGGGCGCATTCTGGAAGTCGAGGCGCTCATTCGCTGGAACGATCCGGAGATGGGTTTAACGCCTCCGGCGGAGTTCGTTCCTTTTGCCGAAGAGAACGGCGCGATCTTGGCGATCGGCGCCTGGGTGTTTCGCGAGGCCCTGCTGCAGGCAAAACGTTGGCACGATTCCGGCGACTTTGTGCGCGTCTGGATCAACGTTTCGCCGTCGCAGCTGCGGTCGCCGGCGTTCGTTGCTAGCTTGCGCGACATCATCCGCACGATGGGCGTTCGCCCGAGCCTCGTCGGATTAGAACTCACCGAGAG
>JALYVW010000047.1:0-1026 GCA_030853005.1 Vulcanimicrobiota bacterium | reverse complement strand
AGAGTTCATTCATCGACGCCGCGACGCAAACGTTAGACACATTACAAGATCTCAAAGAGCTGGGCGTGCGACTGGCCCTAGACGATTTTGGGGGTAAAGTATTCGTCGCTGGAATATTTGCGCCCCATGCCGATCGACACGCTCAAGATCGACCGCTGCTTCGTTCAGGACGTTCAAGACAACCATTTCAATCAATCCATCGTTCGCGCGATCGTCAATATCGGCCACGGAAGATGCGCGGCCCAAGGCGACTCTTATTGGTATAAACAAAAACATCCCGTGCTTCAAGGAATTCGCACGGCTCGTCGATGCTCTCGCAGCGCGATATCTTTTACGGATTGTACCGAAATACACGAGTCCGGCCGAAACTATTAGATTCTATGCCGCTGCCCACGCCTCTGTGGATGTTGAGGCTTTCTTTGGTACGTATTGCCGGACGCGCACACTCGTGGCTCTGTATACGCTCGGCGGACAAGAATCGGTAGGAAAACTGGGTCGCGCAGTCTTTGGGCAGTTCACGAATCAGGTAAAGTCCGTCGTGGCCGGGTTCGTAGCAGAAGGGATCTTAATCAAACAAGGGTCTGTAGTAACGTTCAATCCTGGCGTTGAGTGGCTGCCCGAGCTGAAGAACCTGCTTCGGTCCCTGCAGCCCCTAATGCCTAAGACGACGCAACATGCTTTAATGATCCGGCGAATTCAGGACGATAGCGAAGATGGTCAAGGCGCTTGTTCGTTTGCAGCGGCGAGGTCTGGTTACGGAACGTACGTGGAAGGGAATGCGACTGTTTTGCCTCGAGAACCGTTGGCCGGCGTACCAAGAATTGCAGAATTTGTTGCTGGCGATGGGCCGCGTTTGGCCCGAATACCAGCAGATGTCGATGAGTGAAGTTCGTACGTACCCAGCGAGGCGGCGTGCGCGCGAGGGCCAGTGAAGGCCTAGACTAGCCATGCTCAACTAGGACGGGCTGACGATCACTGGAAGTTGTGCCTTTAACCAGGGAGTAGCATCGGTCGGGGCGAGCACCC
>JALYVW010000008.1 GCA_030853005.1 Vulcanimicrobiota bacterium | reverse complement strand
GGCAGCGTCCTCGTGGTCGACACGTTGCAAACGGGCATCCATTTAGTACGCAACCGCGGATTCCGCGATACCATCGTGACGCTTGCGGGAGAACAGATCACCGGTGGAGGCGCCATTACGGGCGGGCGGTACAAACGCGAGCGTTCGATCCTTTCCCGGCGCGTTCAAGCGCAGACGCTACGCGAACGGCTCTCGCCGATGCGCGAGGACCTTGCCCGTCTTGCAGAAGATGCGGACCGTGCGCGCGAACGCGCCGATGTCGCGATGCAAGAACGCGATGGGGCGCGCGAAGCATGGCGCGCCATCGAAACGGCGATTGCCCAACTGCGCGGCGAAACGGAGCACCACGAGTCCGAATCCCGGCGCACGCGCGAAGAATCCGCCCTGGCGCGCAGCCAGATTGACGATCTCGCCCGCAGGGCTGAACGTGCGCGGTCGCGCGAGCGCGAATTCGACGCGGAACAACCGGAGGAGCGAATCAGCGAGAGCGATCGCGAACGCCTCGAGGCCGAGCTCGCCGCGGCGCGCGAGCATATCGGCGAAGCCGAGGCCGAGCAAGCACGAGCGAGCGCGACTGCCGGCGACTTGCGCGAGCGCTTTGCGGCGCTCGGAGCTGAGTCAGAAGGCGCCAAAGCCCGGCTCGGGATCCTCGATGAAAACGGCGAGCGAGCGCACGCGGCACGGCGGCACCTACAAAACGAAATTGCCGCCCTCGCGTCCATGAGTGAAGCCGCCCGACGCCGGTTGGACATGCTACGCAGCCAAGTCGTCGACGCGGATGCAGCGTTCGAAGCGGCGAGGCGCGAGCGCGAGGCGCTGACCGAGAGCGTCACCCGGCTCGAAGGCGAAGTGCGGATTGCCGACCTGGCCGAACGCGAGACCCAAGCCGGCGGCGAACGAACGCGTACGCGATTGGCCGAAATCGACGCCGAGCTTGGGATGCTGGTTTCGCAGTTCGCGCAGAACCCGGCGACGGACGAGGAGTGCCGCGAAGTCGAGGATCGCTACCGAGATCAACCCGACGCGCTGGCCGACGAACTTCCCCGCCTCCGCGAAGATCTCGCGCGGCTGGCCAACGTCAATCTGAACGCCGAAGCCGATCGCGACGAGCTCGCGGAGCGCGAACGATTCTTGACCGAACAGCTCGACGATCTGTCGCGCGCTCGAGAGACGCTTTTGCAGTCTATTCGCGAGATCGAAACGCAGACGCAGTCCCAGTTCAACGAAACCTTCGAGGCCGTGTCGGCCGCATTTGGGGAGATGTACGCAAAGTTATTTCCCGGCGGTCTCGCCAAAATGTGGCAAACCAATCCAGAAAATCTTTCCGAAACGGGGATCGAGATCTCCGTGCAGCCACCCGGTAAAAAGCTCATGCCCTTGGCCACGCTCTCCGGCGGCGAGCGCGCGATGACCGCCGCGGCACTGATTTTCGCGTTGATCAAGGTTCGGCCGGCCCCGTTTTATTTGCTCGACGAGGTCGATGCGGCGCTCGATGACGCAAACGTCGAGCGATTCTCGGACATGGTCCGGGAGCTCGCGACCGATTCGCAGATGATCATCGTCACACACAACAAGAAGACCATGGAACTGGCCGACCGCCTGTACGGAGTCACCATGGGCGAGGCCGGAGTCAGTTCGATGATCTCGACGGTGTTGACGCCCGGCGACCCCGCGCCCGAGTTCGCAATTGCCTGACGCGGCGCTCCTTTCGCTTTCCGATAAAACCGGCGCCCTCGAACTCGCACGCGCCTTGACCGCGCGCGGCACGGTACTTTATGCAACCGGCGGTACGCGCACGTTCCTTGCCGAGTGCGGAATCGACGCTCGAGACGTCGAGATGCTGACGGGTTTTCCAGCGCTCTTCGACGGACGCGTAAAGACGCTGCATCCCAAAGTTTTTGGCGCGATCCTTTTCGACCGCGATTCCCCCGGACACACCGCACAAGCCGAAAAATACAACATCCCGCAATTGAACACGGTTGCGGTCAACTTGTATCCCTTTGAAGCAACGATCGCGCGTGAAGATGCAACCTTGCACGAGGCGATCGAGCAGATCGACATCGGAGGCGTGGCCCTGCTGCGAGCGGCCGCAAAAAACTTCACGCATGTGACCACCCTAAGCCATACCTCGCAATATCGAAACTTTATCGACGCACTGCCGACGGGCGGTTTGGACATCCAAATCCGCCGCGAACTCGCGGTCGCCGCCTTCGAGCGCACCGCCGAGTACGATGCCGCAATCGCGCACTATCTCGCCGGCGAAGGCGCGTTCTTACCGAGCGAACTCCCCGGAGCGTTAACCCTGACGCTGCCGCTTTCCCAAAGGCTCCGCTACGGCGAAAACCCGCAGTCGCGGGCCGCGTTCTATCTTTCCAATCCCGAACGGTTGCCGGAGCAATTGCACGGGAAGTCCCTCAGCTACAACAACTTGTTGGATGTAGACGCAACTTTGCGGCTTTTGTCGCGCGCAAAAATTGGCGCCGAGATCGGATCGGAGCCGGAACGCTTCGTGCGGGCCGCGATCGTTAAGCATACCGTTCCGTGCGGCGTCGCGCAGCGCTCCACCGCGGCGAAGGCGGTGAATGATGCACTCGATGCGGATCCGATATCGGCCTATGGCGGAATCATCGCCATCGACGCGCGTCTGGATTTGGCGAGTGCGCGGGCGCTATCGAAGTTCTTTCTAGAGATCGTGGCGGCGCCCGACTTCGACGACGATGCGTTGGAGGAATTGGTCAAGAAACGCAACCTGCGGGTTATGCGCTACTCCCCTTCACTTCCGTCGGAGCTCGAGCGCGAGCTGCAAGTGCGCAGCGCTCTTGGCGGCGTGCTTGCGGAAGATCCGGACCCCGATCGCAAACCGGAGACCTGGAGGATCGTTAGCCGACGCCAACCTTCGCCGCAAGAGTGGCACGACGTCGCTTTCGCTTGGGATGTAGTCAGGCACGTCAAAAGCAACGGCGTGGTGATTGCCAAGGACGGCGTGACCCGCGGTATCTGCGCTGGACAAACGAACCGGGTCAGCGCAGTGCGCATCGCCGGGGTTCGTGCCGGACACCAGGCTGCCGGCGCCGCATGCGCCAGCGACGGCTTTTTCCCGTTCGCCGATGGGTTGGAGGAAGCGGTTGCAGCGGGGTGCACGGCGATCGTCGCACCGGAAGGCTCCGTGCGCGACGCCGAGGTGATCGCCGCCGCCGATCGCGCCGGCGTGACGCTCGTGTTTTCGAATTACCGCTATTTTTTGCACTGATTCCAGGAGAGGATCCGAGATGCCGCGTTTTCTCCATACGTCGATTTTCGTCAACGACATGCAAGAATCGATCGCGTTTTACACCGACAAGCTCGGGCTGCTACTGCTCGGCGGCCCGCATCACTATCCTGGGAACGCCGACATGGCCTTCGTCGGGAAAGATTGGAATGCATACATCGAGCTCGTCTACGATCTCGAAGAGCATCCGCCGTACGCTCTCGGCAACCGGTACGAACATCTTGCGTTAGAGGCGGAGGGCGATCTTCAACGTTACGTCGACGATCTGAAGCGCAAGGGCGTCAAAATTGTGAAAGACGTCTACCGCGCGCCGGGCGGCACGCGCGCCATCGCTTTTGTCGAAGATCCTAACGGCATCCCCGTCGAGCTGTTGGAGCCGCGCGAAACGCCTTCTTCCTAGCGGTACACGAACGGTCGTCCGGCACGGCGATGGTTTCGAGACGCTCGACGCGCAGTCGCAATCCAGCCGGCCCCCGTTCGGGCGTCCCCGAGACGCGCACCCAATGGCGGGGCGGAGCGGGCGGTCGAGGACGACCGACACCGGAGCGGCATCCGCGCGGCAGCATGTGATGGCGTAACGGACGACGGCCGTCATGCCGGCATCGCGTTGAACGACGCCGGTAAACGCCACGCGCTCGCCCGCAAAAGCGTTTGAGAGCGTGGTTTCGGTAGCGAGGTACGACGGTTGCGGCACTCGCACGATCGCTGCCGCAAGCAATAGGGCCGGAACGAAGCGCAGGATGGGATTATGGCGTTTGCGATGGCGCGCGGCCAACACAAAACAGGCTGCCGAACACGCCGCGAGAGGGGCTGCGAAGTGCGGATGCACGAGCGCGCCGCCGTGGCGTACGGCGACGCACGCGAAGGCAAACGCAGCGAGGGCGTGCGCGAGGCCATCATGAGCTTCGCGCGCATGCGCGTGTCCACGCGAAGAAAACGCGGAGATCGGCGATGCCGGCGACGCACAGAAAATCAAACGCTCCCGGGGTGCCGCCGTGCGCAGAGCCGCCGCTACGGCCACTGCGCCCAGCACGCACGGCGCGGCAGCGAAAGCGGTCAACGCGCCCGCGATTGCGCAGGCGACGGGCGGCCACTGGTGCCAGGGCACTCGCGACATCAACGGCAGAGCGAGGCCCGCCGACCGCGTCACAGGGGAGTAAGCCGAGTAGTTCGGGGCAGCGGAGCGGCCGGACCGGGCCGGTGCGCGGTGCGGCCCAGGAAGCGCCCACGAGCGCGGCCGTTGCCAATCGCGCGCACGCGGTTGCGGGCCCGAAGACGGCCCCACGTCGCGAGGGCCGCGGGAATCGAACGCGCGGAGAGTCCCGCCGAGCACCCCATCCCAGATACGGGCCCAGCCACGCGCCGTGCCGCGCAAAAACGGCGGGCATGCCGCACGCGGCAAGAATAAACGGCGTGCTTTCGAACAGGGTGCTGGCCGCGGTAGCCAGCCACGCCTGCGACGTTTCGACGGGCAGCAGTGCGATCGCGCAAAGCCCGATCGTCGCAAGACGGAAAGCGTTCATGCCCTCGAAAATTACCGCGCCGCGCGGCACTCAAGATCTCATTCCCCCGCAGTCGGCGCGCTGGCAAGAGCTCGAGGCGCGCATTCACGCACTCGCGCATCGCTTCGGATACGGTGAGATTCGCACGCCGCTGTTCGAATCGACCGACCTCTTCGTGCGAGGTGTCGGCGATACGACCGATATCGTCGAAAAAGAAATGTACACGTTCGCAGATAAAGGCGGTCGGAGCTTAACCCTACGCCCGGAGTGGACGGCTTCGGTCATGCGCGCCGCGCTGCAGCACAACGTATTCGAGTCCGGCGCGCAGCGCTTGTACTACATCGGCCCGATCTTCCGGTACGAGCGCCCGCAAGCGGGCCGCTACCGGCAGTCCCATCAGTTCGGCATCGAAAGCGTGGGATTTGCCGGACCGGAGGCCGACGCGGAGGTGATCGCGCTGGCGGACGAGCTTCTGCGCTCGTATGCCTTGCCCGGGATAACGCTGCATCTCAATTCCATCGGCGACGGGGCGTGTAGACCCGCATACCGCGAAGCGTTGCTCGCCCACTTCCGCCCCCACGCGGACGCACTCAGTGCAGATTCACAGCGCCGCTTAGAGCGCAATCCCTTGCGCCTGCTTGATAGCAAGGCTGCGCAGGACAGGCCATTTGTCGAGTCGGCGCCGAGTTTTGAAGAACACCTTTGCGATTCGTGCGCGCAGCATTTCGCGCGCGTAAAAGCATATCTCGACGAAACGGGAATCGCATACACGATCGATCCGCATATCGTTCGCGGCCTCGATTACTACACGCGCACGGTCTTCGAATTCGTCTCCGACTCCCTCGGATCGCAAAGCACCGTGTGCGCGGGCGGGCGCTATGATGATTTGGTGCGGTCCCTGGGCGGCCCCGACGTTCCCGCCGTCGGTTTTGCACTCGGCATGGAGCGCTTGCTCTTAACGATCGAAGCCGCGGGCGAATCGCGCGAAGCTGCGCGCGCGGGCGTACAGGCCGTCGCGTTGGGCGATGCAGCCCTCCGCCGCATCGTGCCGGTCGTAGCCGACCTTCGCCGCCGCCTGAAAACACCGGTTTTTGTGGATTTCGGCGACCGCAAATTGCTGGCGCAACTCAAGCTTGCGGACCGGAACAACGCGCGGTTTGCGCTCATCCTCGGCAGCGCCGAGCTGGAAGCGGGCACCGCCGTCGTGCGTGATTTACAAGCGCGAACCGACCGCGCGGTTCAGCTGGATGCAGACTTGGCCAACGCGTTCGTTGAAGAAGGCCGGTAAATGGAAGAGACCGAGACGCTCAACGCCCTGCTCGAGATCATGCACGAGCACGACCTGGACGCGATAAAGATGAAGATCGGCGACCAGATCTTCGAGCTCGTCCGGCGCGAGGCCGGCACCCCCACCACGATCGTGACAGGAGCCGCTGCTCCCGCCGGGGGGCTGCCGCTCCCCGCAGCAGCGCCGCCCGCGGCCAGCGCGAGTTCGACCGCGAAAAAGATTACCGCGCCCCTGGTAGGCGTGTTTTACCGCGCTTCGTCTCCCGACATCGAAGATTTCGTGAAGGTCGGAGATCGGGTAGAAGTCGGCCAAGTCGTCTGTATCTTAGAAGCCATGAAATTATTTAACGAGATCACCAGCGATTACGCCGGCGTCGTGTCGCGCGTCGTTGCGGAAAATGGCGAACTCGTCACTTTAGGATCGGATTTGTTTTGGATCGAACCATAGATTTGAACGCCGCTCGCGGCTTTGACGAACTGATGGCGGACCGCGCCGGAATTTTCGACCGTCCCCATTATCGCGAGCAAGTGATCGCTATTGCCGACGCGGTGGTGGGCGCGTTGCGCGCCGGCAAGAAAGTGTTGTGGATGGGCAACGGCGGCAGCGCCGCGGAAGCCCAGCATATGGCAGCCGAGTTGAGCGGGCGGTTTTTACGCGAACGCCCGGGTCTCGCTAGCGAAGCATTGAACGTCAACACCTCGACGCTCACCGCCATCGGCAACGATTTTGGATACGACCACGTGTTCCGTCGACAGATCGAGGCGTTCGTGCAGACGGGCGATGTCGTGATTGGATTAACCACGAGCGGCGGATCGAAAAACATCGTGCTCGCGTTCGACGAAGCCAAAAAACGAGGAGCCGTGACGGTGGCCTTTACCGGAAACGGCGGCGGAGCCGTGGCGAAACTGGCCGATCTCGTCTTGATGGGACCGGATGGCTATTCGGCGATCGTGCAAGAGGTGCACCAGCGCATGGCGCACATCGTGTGCGATCTCGCCGAGCAGCGTTTGATTTTTAACACCTAGATGGCGCAGACGCCAGCACTGGCGCCGCCCGACGCGCGGATGCTCATCGAAAATATGCGCTCGCGCCGCGTCCTCGTCGTCGGTGACGTGATGGTCGACGAATGGATTTGGGGAACGGTGTCGCGCATTTCACCTGAAGCGCCGGTGCCGGTGGTGGCCGTCAGCAACCATTCGTTTACGCTGGGCGGCGCGGGAAACGTGGCCAATAACTTGCGGGCACTCGGTGCCACCGTCGAACTCGTCGCGGTGACGGGAACCGATTCGTTTGCGGACCAGATTGGTGGTTTGTTGGAGGGCGTCGGGGTCCGCCGCGGCGGCATGGTGGCGCTTGCCGACCGCCCCACCACGCGCAAGACGCGCGTTGTGGCGCACAACCAACAAGTCGTTCGCGCCGACTGGGAGTCCGCCGCGCCGCTCGCGCCCTCGGATCGCCGACGCCTTTGCGAGGCCGTTGCGGCCCGCGTCGCAGGCGCGGACGCCGTAATCTTAAGCGACTACGCGAAGGGATTGTTTTCGCGCAAGATCGTCGAAGCGGCGCTCGGCGCGCGCGTGGTATTGGCCGATCCCAAACCGCGCAACCTGACCCTATTTACCGGCGTTACGTGCGTCGCGCCGAACGTGCACGAAGCTGCCGACGCAGCTGGCATCGCGATCGTCGACGACGCTTCGCTCGAAGCGGCTGGCGCGCACCTGCTGCACGCGTTGCAGTGCCGCTACGTGGTGGTCACGCGCGGCGAGCACGGAATGTCGCTCTTCGGACGCGACGGAGAGCGGTTGCACATCCCTTCGGTAGCCCGCACGGTATTCGACGTTTCGGGTGCCGGGGACACCGTCGTTGCCGTTCTCGGGCTCGCCCTTGCGGCGGGCGCGTCCATTCAAGTCGCGATGCAGTTGGCCAATTATGCCGCGGGCGCGGTGGTCGAAAAGCTCGGCACTGCCACGGCAACTCCCGCTGAGATTCTCGCGCTCGTCGACCATGATGCCTGAGCCTTTCTTCGGCCGCCTTTTCGACATCGAGCGCGCGCGCGAGTGGCGCGAACGCCTGCGAGCGTCGGGGAAAAAGGTGGTGTTCACCAACGGCTGTTTCGACGTCGTTCACGCGGGCCACGTGCAGTACTTGGCCTGGGCGCGGGCGCAGGGCGATGCGCTCGTCGTGGGTCTCAACACCGATGCGTCCGTTCGTGTCCTGAAAGGCGACAAGCGGCCGATCGTGACCTTTGAGGGACGCGCGACGATCTTGACGGCGTTGCGCAGCGTCGACGTCGTGGTGGCCTTCGGCGAACGAACGCCGGAAGTGCTCCTGCAAAGTATTCGTCCCGACGTGCACGTCAAGAGCGCGCAGTATCGGGAGGATGAACTGCCCGAGCGTGATGTCGTTTTGCAGCACGGCGGTCGCATCGCTCTCGCGCCGCATCTCGATGGCGCAGGTACGACCGACACGATCGCGCTTATCGTCGCGCGCTACGGCTAAACGTGCGGATCGCGTTTACCGTTAACGGACCCGGCGAAACGGCGGGCTGGCTCCGCCCTCTGCTGCGCCAACTCTACGCGAAGGATCCGCAGCTCGACGCTCACATCTTCTGCGTTCCCGATGATTACGCCACCGGGCGCGAGGCCGACATTGCGCGCGAGTGGTTTCCAAGAGCATCGGTCTACGAGCCGCGCGCCTACCTGCGCGTCGCGCTCGGACGAGCGCTCCCCGGACTTCCGCAAAAAGTCGATCTCGTCCAGTACCTGGGTGGCGACCTGCTGCACGCGATGCGGCTGCGCGCCCGCTTCGAAGCTTCGTTTGCAACCTATAAATTTTCGCGCCCCAAATACGCGCCCCGCGTTCTGCGTGCGTTTGCCGTCGATGCCGCCAACGCGGTGGATTTGCACCGCGCCGATGTGGCCCAGGAGCGCATTGCGGTGGTGGGAAATCTCGCCATCGACGGCGCGCTATTGGAGGCCAAGCAGCCGCTTGAAGCTGGCTCTCCCGATGACGGGATCCTGTTCATGCCGGGAAGCCGCCGCTACGAGGTCGAGCACCTCATCCCATTTTTCTTCACCGCAGCCTTGCGCATCAACGACGAATGTCCGGATCTTACAATCGGCTTTGGGATCGCGCCCTTCACGCCGATGGAAGCGGTTCGTAAAGCCATTGAAGCGGGTGGCCATCCGCGCATTTGGGCCCAAAAGGGCCACCTCGTCGAGTCCGGCGGGCGACCGTTTCTGGTCTCGCTCGACGGGACGCGACGGTACCCCATCGTGCGCAACGCTTTGTCAGCGGCGGCCGCCGCGCGCTTGGTCGTCACACTGCCCGGGACCAAAGTCATCGAACTCGCCGCGCTGGGCAAGGCCTCGATCGCGATTACGCCGCTCAACGCGCCGGAAGAGATTACGATCAACGGCCCTCTCACCTATTTGAACCGGGTGCCGTTCATTGGCGCGCCCCTCAAGCGCGCGGCCGTCGTCGCCGTTGCTCGTCGGCATCGTTTTCACACCCAGCCCAACATCGACGCCGGGAAGATGCTGGTGTGCGAGATCCACGGGACGTTGACGCCCGGACGCGTCGCTCGCGTCGCTATCGAACGCTGGAACGACCGCACGTGGATCGAGCGCACGCAAGCCGAACTCGGCGGGCTCTATGCCGGCCACGTCGGTGCGTCGGAGCGCATGGCGGACGGCATCCTCGAATTGCGCAGCGAAGAGCGGTAACGTGCGTTTATCCGTGATTATCGCGACGAAGGACCGAGCCGAATTCTTGGATGCGGCGATCGAGTCGCTCGGCAAACAGATTGGTGCTCCGCCCTTTGAAGTCGTCGTCGTGGACAATGGATCCACCGACGCCACCGCTCAAGTTGTGGAGCGGCAGCGCCGCGAAAAGCCGTTTGAAATCGCCTATGTCTATGAAGAGCGGCCAAACCGGGGCGCCGCCCGGAATCGCGCGATCGCCGTTGCCACGGGGTTTCTCGCGGTCTTTTGCGACGACGACGTGTCTTTGCCGCCTGGGTTTTTAGCGGCGCACGAGGCCGCGCACAAGACCAGCAATCTCGTGGTATCCGGCCCCATTCTCAACGTGGCATCTTATCGAGAGCGGCCCAAACCGAGTTTTACCAACTATTCGCGCGCGTTCTTGTGCACGTGCAATGCGTCGGTTCCGCTCGCGGCGCTTCGCGCCGTACACGGGTTTGACGAACAGTTTCACCTCTACGGATGGGAAGACACGGAGCTGGGCGTGCGGTTGCGCGAACGCGGCCTGCGTGCGCGCTTCAGCTGGGACGCCTATCTCTGGCACATCAAACCCGAAGTGGCTTCGGCGCTCGATGAAGACGCGCGCAAGGCGATCGAGAAAGCGCGCATGGCCGCGCGGTTCGTAAAAAAGAATCCCTCGTCCCGCGCGCGCTTAGCCACCGGTGCTTATGCCCTCAATCTCTTGCGCGCTCGCGCGCTCGAGCCGTTGATCCCATGGCTTGCGGGTATCGCCGCCGACGAACATCTGCATCCCGCTCTGCGAACGATTGCGCGCGCGCAGCTGCTGGACGGCCTTTATACGCAAGAACTGCGGCGAGCGTTGCCCGAGGACGATGCACACGAACGCTGACGCGCGCGCGTTGCTGGTTTGTGCGGGCGGAGGGCTTGGCGATTCGCTGGTCGCGTCGGTGGTCGCGCGGGCGCTCCAGCGGCGTTATCGCTTCGTGGACGCATTGACGCTCCCGGGCCATCGCGAGACGTTGGAGCGCTCGCCCGATGTCGATCGCGTTTACGTTGACGACGGCGTGCCCGAAGCCGAGTTGGCTGCAGCGCTCGCGGCGCGCGACTATTCGGCTGCGATCGTCACCTGGGCCACCGCGCGCATAGCTCGGATTCTTCAATCCGCGCGCATCCCCATACGCGTGGGCCAGGCGCGCCGCCTTTATTCGTGGCGTTTTACGAGACGCGTGACGGTGCGCAGCGAAATCGGCGACATCGCCTCGCCCTGGGCCGACATTTTGCTCGATTTTGCGCGGGTGCTCAATTGCGACTGCGAGGATCGCGCCCCGCGCTTTGTTCCGACGGACGCGGATCTTGCGCGGGCGGCCGCTTTTCTGGATGCGTTTCCGCAGTGCGCGCGCGGTTTCGCACTGGTCCATGCGACCAACGCGATCGCAACGCAACGAGAGGTTTGGCCCGTGGCCGGCTGGATCGCGCTCGTGCGCGCCATCCAAAACCGGTTCGACGTTCCGGTGATCCTCGGCGGAAGTGCGGCCGACGTGCCGATCGTGGAAACGATTGCTCGCGAGTCGCAGGCGATTTCGGCCGCCGGCAAGGTGGATATCGGCGCCTATGGCGCGCTCGCTTCGCGGGCCGAATTTTTTGCGGGCATCACGACGGGATCAATGCACGTTGCCGCGGCGGCAGGGGCGCCGACGGTTGGCATATTTCCGTTCCAGACCGACTTTCCGGAGCGCTGGCGCCCGCTGGGCGCACGTACCGCTATCATTCGCGCTTCCTACCCTTGCCGCCCTCGCGAACGCAAAGAGACCTGCCCCGATTACGCCTGCGTGCGCCACCTCGACGTGCACCGCATCCTCGCCGCAATCGAATCGTTGCGCCCTGTGGCGGCGCGAGCGTAAGATGCGAGCGACGATTCAGTTGTGCACGTACAATCGCGCACGGTTACTGGAACGGGTGCTCGATGCGTGTTTCGAGCAGACGGTCGATCCCGGCATGTACGAAGTCGTCCTCGTCAATGACGGCTCGACCGATGCAACGCCGGATGTCATCGAGCGCGCACGTACCCGCGCGTCGATGCCGTTTACCGTGATCGATCAACCGAACAGCGGACTAGCGAAAGGGCGTAACGCGGGTATAGCCGCATCGCGGGGCGACCGCATCATCTTTATCGACGACGACGTGCTGCCGCTGCCGGACTTCGTCGAACAGCACCTGCGCTCGCACGACCGCGCGCCGCGAGCCATCGTACGCGGCGCCGCGATCAACGTCGAATCTTTCGAGGATCTTCCACCGCCCATTTGGACGCTTGCGAACTACAGCGGAAACTACTTCTGGACGACCAACGTGTCGGTTCCGCTGCAAACGATTCGCGCGATCGGCGGATTTAACGAGACCTTTGCTGAGTATGGATGGGAGGATATCGACGTCGGACTGCGCCTGCGGTTCGGCGCCGTGCGTGCGGTCTTCAACCGGCGTGCCCTCGCGTTTCACTACAAGCCGCGCCCGCGCACCGGCGACGTCGAGAAGATGGTCCGCCAAGCGCGCGCTCAGGCACGAACGGCCGTGCAGCTGGCGCGCCTGCACCCGCACTGGCGCACCCTGTTGGCCACCGGGGACAATCCGCTTGTGCGCACTTTTCATCGCCTCGTCCGGGGAGGCGGCGCGGTAGCGCGCGCTCGCGCCGCTTTGGGCGACCTGCACGACGATCGCGCGCTCGATAAAAGGGCTCTGCGAGCGGCGCATACCTTGGCAGCGGGCGCCTATTTCGAGGAACTCGAACGCGTGCGGTCGTTGACCTAATGCGCATTCTGCTCGCGCGCACCGATCGCATCGGCGATCTCATCCTCTCGACGCCCGCGATCGCGACGGTTCGACAATCGTTCCCCGGGGCGCACGTCACGCTCGCATGCAGCCCGTACAATCGTGTGGTGATGGAGCGCAGCGCGGACGCCGACGAGCTCCTCGATGTTCCCGAGGGCGAGGCTGCGGCGATTGGAGCGTCTCTCCGGGGGCGTTGCGATCTGGCGATCGCCCTGGCACCGCGCGCTGCCGATATAGCTCTCGTCGGCGCGACTGGCGCGCCAAGACGCGTCGGATACACCTACGTACGGAGGTGGCTCGCGCGTTTGACCGCGCGCTTTTACCTAACGGATGTCATGGTCTCCGAGGCGGATCCGCAGCTGTGCGAACGGGATCCGTCGCGGCGCGTACGCCACGAGGTGGATCAACTGCTCGATCTCGTCGGGATGGCGGGTGCTCATCGCCGCGTCGAACGGCTGCAATTACACGTGACCGATGAGGATCGCGAAGCGACGGCGTATCTGCCGGCCGATCCCATCGTCTTCCATTTAGGGCTGCGCTGGTTCCGCGACGGTTCGACTGCAGACTCGACCATCGCCCTCATCCGCGAACTGGCAAACCTGGGACGCCCGATCGTTGTCACCTACGCTCCCGAGTGCGAAAATTATGTTGAGGACATCGCGCGAGCGCGGGTGGCCGACGTGCTTCTCGGCGGGCTGCCGTTTTATGCGTGGGCATCGGTCTTCGAACGCGCCGGCGTTGTGGTCACGGTCGATACCGGCGCGACGCACGTCGCCGCGGCCGTGCGCAGGCCTACCGTGGTGGCTTTCGAACACCGCTATTTCCGGCTGAACTCGCAAGAATGGGCGCCGTATGGCGTTCCGAGCAGGCTCGTCCGCAAGCCCGCAACCGAGGCTGCCGACGCGCTCGCGCGTTTTCGGTCGAACGTTACCGAGTCGGTCGTTGCTTTACTACATGCTTGAACTATCCGTCGTCATCCCCACGTTCAACCGGCTCGACACGCTGCGCTTCGTCGTGCCATCCTTACTCGCGCAAACCGTCGCACCGGATTCGTTTGAGATTCTGGTGTGCGATTCGAATTCCACGGACGGTACGGCGGAATATCTAGCGGGCGTGCGGGCCGAACATCCCAACGTGCGTCACATACCGCACGCATATTCCGGACGCGCCGCGGCGCGCAACGGCGGCGTTCGCGCCGCGACGGGCGACGTCGTCCTCTTTAACGATGCGGATATACTCGCCGATCCCGAGCTGATGGCGCAACATCTCCGGCACCATCGCGAGCGGCGGCGAATTGCCGTCGTCGGATGGGAAGTGCAAGTGAAGTCGATCGCGGACTACGAGTACAAGCGCGACCATCCGGCCGAGCGCGGCCACTTGCATCCGCCCTCGCGCAAGACGCTGCGCTGGCTCTACTTCTTGACCGGCAACGCTTCCGTGCGGCGCGACGACCTTCTCGAGGTCGGCGCTTTCGACGAGTCGTTCACCGGCTACGGCCACGAGGACTTGGAGCTCGGTTACCGCTTGGCGAAGGCGGGAGTGCCGATTCTCTACGAGCCTGCGGCTATCAACTATCACTGCCAAGACGTGGCCCCCGCGGATCAAAAGGAAAAGATGAAGCTCGCCGGCCGTTCGACCGTTCGTTTTTGGAAGAAGCATCCTCGATTCGACGTGATGCTCAATCTCGGCATGACGCCTCTCTCGCTGGGACTACACTCCGCGCTAACCAACGCACCTGCGGTGCTCGGCTTTTTCGACAAGCGCGCGGCGACGTCGCGATTTGCGCGCAATCTGGTGGAGCAATATTATTACGTTTCGGGAATGAAGAGCGCTCTCGATGCCGCGCGCGACGAAGAGGCCGGCCTTGAGTAAACGGTCTGCGGGAAGCTTGCGGCGCGACGACATCGGCGAAAACGTGGAGATCAACGGCTGGGTCAATCGGCGCCGCAATCATGGCGGCTTAATCTTTATCGACCTGCGCGATCGCGACGGCATCGCGCAAGCCGTTTTCGATCCCGCAGACGGAGCTTTCGCGGAAGCCGAAAAACTGCGCAACGAAGACGTGATCCGCGTGCGCGGAATCGTGCGAGCCCGTCCCGCCGGTACGGAAAACCCGCGCCTTACCACCGGTGAGGTAGAGGTCGGTGCGCGCGACTTGCACGTGTGGAACCGTTCCGAAGTTCCGCCGTTTCAAGTTAACGGGGAAGGCGACGTCGACGAAAACCTGCGCATGGAATTTCGCTACCTGGATCTGCGGCGTCCCCGCATGCAACGCAATCTCACCCTGCGACACAAGCTGATTAAGGCGATGCGCGACTTTTTCGACGAGCACGAGTTCGTTGAGATCGAAACGCCGATGTTTGTAAAATCTACGCCCGAAGGGGCACGCGATTATCTGGTGCCGAGTCGCTTGCATCCTGGGTCGTTTTACGCGTTACCGCAATCGCCGCAGCTGCTCAAGCAGACGCTCATGGTTGCCGGATTCGGTCGATACATGCAAATCGCACGCTGCATGCGCGATGAAGATTCGCGCGCCGACCGACAGACCGAGTTCACGCAGCTCGACGTCGAGATGTCCTTTTGTACGCAAGAGGACGTGATGACCCTTATGGAAGCCTGCATGCGCTCGTGCTGGAAAGGCGTACTCGGGGTCGATACCGAGCCGTTCCCGCGCTATACCTACGACGAGGTCATGGCCCGATTCGGTTCCGACAAGCCCGATTTGCGCTTCGGTCTCGAGCTGCACGAGGTGACGGGCCTCTTTGTCGAGTCACCGTTTGTCGCGTTCCGGTCGGTCGTGGATACGAAGGGGGCGATCGTCGCGGTACGGTACCCGGACGGCGCCGCGCGCTCGCGCCGCGATTTCGACGCCCTTACCGAGGTCGCGAAGCAGCACGGTGCTCGCGGCATGGTTTGGATCGCGCTCAACGCGGACGGGTACAAGAGCAGCGCGCAAAAATTTCTGGACGAAAAAACGGTGAGGGACATTGCCGCCTCGTGCGAGGCGGTAACCGGCGATGCAGTCTTACTCTTTGCCGACGCGCGTGCTACCGCGCTCGCCGTTGCCGGCCGCATGCGGAACGAAATCGGCACGCTTTGCAACATACGCAATCGCGGCACCTACCGGTTTGCGTGGGTCACCGACTTCCCTTATCTGGAAATGGACGAGGCGACCGGGAAACCAGCGCCCTCACACCATCCTTTCACGGCTCCCGGCGACGGGCAGTGGGCGTACATCGACACCGAGCCACTGCGCATGCGGGCTCAGCACTACGATCTCGTACTCAATGGATTCGAATTGGGAAGCGGTTCGATTCGATTACACAAACCCGAAGAGCAGCGCAGAATTTTTGCGATGCTCGGAATGAGCGACGCGCAGATCGACGATCGCTTTGGATTCTTCATGCGCGCTCTGGAATACGGCGCGCCCCCGCATGGCGGCATGGCGCTCGGCATCGATCGCGTCGCGATGTTGGCCGCCGGAGAAGACAACATTCGTGAAGTGATCGCGTTTCCAAAGAATCAAATGGGCCGCGACCTGATGATGGACGCACCTTCGCCGGTCCCGGCGCAGTCGCTCGCCGACTTGGGAATCGAGATCAAGCCGCAGCGCTAGCCGCGCTCGGGCGATCCGAGCGAAACGATGAGAGCGCCTGCTTGGCTTGTCGAAACCTCTCGCGGAGCGCTGCGGTATTGAATGGTATGAGATTCTTAACCCGCCTGTTCCGCGCTCGCGCTTCGTTGCTCAGGGTGCATCCCCTCATGCGTGACGCGCGTGTGTCAACGTCGCTGAAACTTGGTGTTGCGGGCGTGGCGCTCGTGATTCTTTCGCCGGTCAACATACTAGGCGACATTCCGGTCATCGGATTCTTGGACGACGCCCTCTTGTTGACGATGCTCGCAACGTGGTTCGTCAAGCTGGCGACCCGTCAGATCGAGCGGCCGGCTATGGCGATGGCCGTGGCTCCCCTAGCAGCTCGTTCGCGCGGGTAAAAATTGCGTCGAACATGGGGCGCGTTAGCTTGCCCGTGTTCGTGTTTTGGCGGCTCGGATGATATGACGCGAGCGCGACTACCGTCCGACCCTCCCGGACGGCTCGAGTTTCTACTCCATGCCCGAATTGCGGCCGGCGCGGCTCGAGATCGAATCCGAGCTCGCGCAGCGCTTTGAGCGCGGCATCCATGCCGATGGCGCCGAGTCCGACGACAACTCGGAGTTGGCCTAGGGCGGCAAACTCCTCTACCAAATACGGAAAACAGTTGCGCATTTCCGGCGGGCTCGGTTTATTGTTGGGCGGCGCGCAGCGCACGGCAGCGGTAATCAAACAATCGCGCAACGTCAGCCCGTCATCCTTAGCCACGGCATTGGAGCGATTTGCGAAACCGGCGCGATGCAGGGCCGGGGAGAGAAAGTCCCCGGATGCATCGCCCGTGAACATCCTTCCGGTTCGGTTGCTGCCGTGCGCTCCTGGCGCGAGGCCGACCAGGACAAGGCGCGCGTTCGGATCTCCGAACGACGGTACGGGCTTGGCCCAGTAGCTGTGGTCGAGATACGCGCGTTTTTTCAGCGTTCCGACGCGCCGGCAGTATTCGCGCAATTTCGGACATCGTTCGCAACGCACGACGGCTCGAGAAATTTGCTCGATGGAACGGTGGGAGCTCACCCCATCTCCGGAAACCCAAGACGCCCCAGCGCCGCATACGCGGCGATCCCTACCGCCGTCGAAAGGTTCAGGCTGCGCACCGTGTGGGGACGAGTGGGAATTTTCAATGAAGCCTCGCCTACCTGCGTGAGTAGCGAGGCCGGAAGCCCTCGCGTCTCTTTGCCGAAAACGAGAACGTCGCCGCGAGCGAACGGAGCGTCGGCGTAGCTGCGCGTCGCGCGCGCCGAAAAAAACCAGCGCTTGCGCGCATAGGTAGCCGCGAGAAAATCGTCCAGCGACTCGTGCATGACTATGCGTATTTCGTGCCAGTAGTCGAGTCCGGCGCGTTTGAGCGCGCGATCGTCGATGCGAAATCCAAGGGGTTGCACGAGGTGGAGCGCGCAGCCGGTTGCCGCACAGAGACGCGCGACGTTACCGGTGTTCGGCGGAATTTCCGGTTCGACCAAGGCAAGGTGTAATGGAACGGCATCGACGTCGCTCATCGCCGCCGTGCGCTCTTGCGGCTGCACGGCTTACGTTTCCGCGATCGAGAAGACGTCCAGGCCGGCCGGCGCGACGACGTAGGCCACTCCATTGTTGCGTTGCCACACGGATTCCAAGGCCGAGCGTGGATATGCGACGCGCAGCTTATGATGCGCCGGGTCGTTGACGATGCAGTCGCCGTTTTCGGCGAATCCGCAGAGCACGGCGAGGTGCCCGTCGGAGTGATCGAGCGGGGCGCCGGGAAGCTCGTCACCGCTCCAACTATAGGAGAGTGCGAGGGGAATGCCGGCATCAATGAAGCGCTGCGCGTGGTCGAGATTTTGCAGGTATGCAACCGCCGCACGCAAGCCAAGACTGCCGCTAAACGCGACGTTGAAAGACCAATTCCCCGTGCCGTTATAGGCGCGATCGAACACCGCGCGGGCCGTCGCTGGCACGTCGTACGAGAGGCCGAAAAAGGCGTTGAGCATCGACAAGCTCGCGGGGCTGCACCATCCCCGAGCGTCGTCGACATATTGCGAACGCGGTTCGACATCGAGAATGCGCGCGCGCCCGACGTACGGAAGGCAGGGCGAGCGATGCCCCGGCGTAGCAAACGCTATCGCGGCGAAAAAGACGCCTTCGGCGCGGATGTCGATTCCGTCGAACGGATGCGTACTGCGGATCACGTCGGTATCTACGCGTACGTCGCCGTGTTCGGGACTTTGGGACTGGCGGCCGTCGGCTTCCCATTGCATGTGCAGGAGCCAGTCGCCGGAAGGCTGGCCTGCGCGGAGCAGGCGAAACCATATGGCCCCGCGCGATGCGAGGGTATTCCAACTCAGCACGCCTTCGCGCGTGGCCTCGAAGCGCAGGCGAGCTGTGGTGTCGGCATTGAAGGCGTGAGCGAGTGGAATGTTAGATCTCCCACTCCCACGCATTCCACGTGTCTTGAATGAATGCGGCCGGATGGATGTTCTTCGCGTCGCTGTTGATGGCGTTATACTCGTTCTCCCAGTAGAAAAATACTGCGGGAACGAGCGCGTGAATGCGTTGCTCTTCCTGTTGATACAGCGCCTTGCGCTCGTTGCGGTCGAACGTCACCGTTGCCTCACGGGCGAGCCGATCCACCTGTGGATCGCTCAACCACGACGTATTCGAACCGTGCGGCGGAATGCAATTGGTTGCCCACAAGCAGGCGTTGTCGGGATCTGGGCCGTTCGTATTGACGGACCATTCCAAATCGTATTTTCCGGTGTACAAAGGCCCCTGCCGGTCGAAGAGCAGACTCACCGGGTAGTTGTGAATCGCAATGTCAACGCCGACGGCTTTCAAATCGCTTTGAATTTGAACCTCGGCCTGCTGGTTCTCTTGCTTGTTGGTGCCCGTGGAGATGCTCAGAGAGAGCGGGACGCCGCCTTTTTCCAGGATGCCGTTCGGACCGGGCGTCCAGCCCGCAGCTGCCAGCAGTTTTTTCGCGTTGGCGACATCATAGGGATAACGAGGGATGGATGGAGCCGCCCAAAGCGCCGGATACACGTCGGTGCTTGCGAGCGCGTTATAACCGTGATAGACGGTGTCGTTGATGCGTTTCCAGTCCACGCCTTCGGCCAGGGCCAAACGCACGCGAACGTCTTTGAGGGCGGGGCGGCTCATGTTGATTCCCATATGCCGCCAGTTCGCGATGAGTTTTTTCTCGATGGTGTATCCCCGCATGTCTGCGAGTCGCGCGATGTCGTTCTCGTTGACGCCCATTTCCACGTCGATCTCGTGCGTTTGGAGCTGGTTGAAGAGCGTGTTGACGTCGGGAACAACTTTCCACCGGATCTCACGCAGTTTGGGGACGCCCCGGAAGTAATACGGATTGGGGACGAACGTCAGTTGGCTGCCGTGGCTCCAGCGCGCGAGCACGAAGGGCCCGCTCGAAATCGGACGGCTGTTGAATTCGGCGCGATTGAGATCGGGAAGCCGTGCGAGAAGGTGCGCGGGTAGCGGCGGATACGCTGCGCCTCCGAAGGCCAAGTTGCCGAGAATCGAGGCGTCCGGCTTTTTGAGGTGGATGACGATGGTATAGGGATCCGGGGCCTGCGCCGAGGCCATGTCGTCCCATCCGAGCGTCGTCTTCACGTTATTGTTTTTGTTATTGACCGCCGAGTAGGTAAACATCCAATCGTTGGCCGTGAGCGGCGCGCCGTCGGACCACTTCGCATTTTTGCGCAAGTGAACTGTTATGGTGAGATTATCTGTGCTGATTCCTCCGTTGGCTAACGAGGGCACCTCGGTAGCGAGATCCGGTATGTAATTGCCGTTGTCGTCGTAGCGCAGCAGGCTCGCGTAGAGCAGGCCGAAGACCTGGTCCGCGGCGTCGGTGTGCGCGTAGAGCGGGTTTAACGAATCCGGTTCGTCGGAATTGCCGATGCGCAGGGTCCCGGGGATCGTCCAAGCGTTGCGGCCCGCAGGAGCGTTGTCGCGGGACGCGTTTTGCGCGCACGCGGCGAGCAACGCGACCGATGCGATGGCGATAGATGAACGGAGAATGCTCATGCGGGTACCTCGTCAGCGAGCGGTTGCATTTTGTGTAGGAGCGGAGCGACTGCGTCCCACAAGTGTTGCGGTCCATCGCGCACGACATCCGCTACGGGTAGGCCCGTTTCGGCGCGCGCTGCAGCGAGCGCCTCGCGCGCTTGCAGTTCGGAAAGGTCGCGCGTGTTCAGTGCAATGGCGATGACCGGCGCCGGCTTCACCGTTGCAAGCAATGCCTCGTACGTGGCAACAAGTTGGGCGTACCGCAGAATCGGCGTTCCGAACGCTTCGATATGCGTGCGGCCGGCATGGCAGACCAGGATTAGCGCGTCTGGCGCCGCCCCGTACATCAGTGCTAACGTGACGGGTGCGTACGCGGGGTGGTTAATCGCGCCTTGGCCTTCGACCAGGAGATAATCCGGGCCTTTGGCCGCCGCTGCGAGAACTAGTTGCTCCGCAGCGCCAGCTGCAAAATCGGAAATGACGCGATCGACGGAAATTCCCCAACCTGCAATCATGATGCCGGTTTGGCCGGTCGGCACAAATTCGGCGGCGATGCCGCGCGCTCGAGCCGCACGTGCGAGCTCCAAGCAGACGGTCATTTTGCCGACGGCGCAGTCGTTTCCAACCGTGAGAATGACCGGCTGACGGATGCGGTATGCATCGCCGCAAAAAAGCGGCACCGCCGGGACGCGGCGCACGTCCCAGATCGCCGCGCCGCGTTCTTTTGCGATGCGCGCAAACTCCGCGTCCTCGCCAAGCATATCGTGCAGACCGCTTACGATCTCCAATCCCGCTTGCAATGCTGCCAGCACGTCGTTGCGCCATTCTTGCGGTAATTGGCCGCCCAGCGGTGCCGTTCCGAGAAGGAGCGCGGTTGGACCGAACGCTAACCCTTCGCGGACGCAGCCGACGATGGGAGCATCGTTCTCCAGATACGGAAGCACATCGCGCACCGTTTTTCCGGCGAACGCGGGGTCTACGATGGCCGCAATCTCGTCGTGCCCATACGCGATAACGCCGTGCGCGGTCTTGGCGTTGTCGCGAAACTGGCCCGGAGCGAGGATCAGATACCGGCGCATCCTTAAGCGGAGACGGGTGCGATCTCGCGCACGCCCAAGCCCGGCGCGTGAGGAAGAACGATCTTGCCGCGATCGTATGTGATCCCGGAAAACGGATCGTCTTTGGTTAGAAACGGGCCGTCGATATCCGCCCAGTCGACGAGCGGCGACATATGTGCGGCGGCGCTGGCCGAGATCTGACTCTCCACCATGCAGCCGAGCATCACTTTGAATCCCAGCGCGCGAGCCGTATGAATCATCTCGATGGCCCCGCGAATGCCCCCGGTTTTGACGAGCTTCACGTTGACGCCATCGACGCAGCCGATCAACGCGGGAAGATCCCGAGCAGTCAGCGAGTCCTCGTCGGTTACGATCGGAATGTGCGAGCGCTCGCGGATATACCGTAAGCGCTCCGGCTGTCCCGCGGGTATCGGCTGTTCGCAAAATTCAATACCGAACCGCTCCAACTCGGCCAGAATCGAAACCGCGCTCTGCGGCGTCCAGCCTTCGTTGGCGTCGATGCGGATGGTGCCGCGGTACTGCGATCGGATCGCTTCGATCGTTTCGATCTCTTCGCGCACGCCGCCGTTCCCGAGTTTTATTTTCACGATCGGATGGTCGCCGATCTTGGAAATTTTCCGCAGCGTGGTTTCGAGGTCGCCTATGCCAATCGTAAACGACGTCACCGGCGTCTTTTCCGGATCCAGTCCCAGCAGCCGGAAAAGCGGTTTGCCGCAATCCTTGCCGATAAGGTCGTGCAACGCCATGTCCAGCCCGCAACGCGCGGCCGGCGGAATGTCTTCCGTCAGCAGCGATTCGAGTGCATAGGGATCGTCGCCGCCCGATGGATGTTTTTCGAAATACTCGATGACCGTGTCGACGGACTCGCCATAGCGTCGAATCGGAGCGGATTCGCCCAGCCCTTCTAAACCGTTCCAGCGCAAACGAAAAAGAACGGTGCGCGCGGCGTCTTCCGTGCCTCGGGCGATCGTAAAAGGGTGAACCAGCGGGAGTTCGAGTTTAGAGAGCGCGAGCTCCATTTCGGACATGCTTGGCGCATTCAACCCGGTCCATGCAGCTCCTCGGCTCGCTAACTCGAAACCGGCGTCTTGACCCGATAGCACGACCCCGCATGATCGGAGCGCGCCGCTTCGCCCAACGCGTGCGCGGCGTGCCGCTCGGAGCGCCCGATTACGCGACGCTCTTCGGCGTTGTCGTATTGCCGGTCGGCTCGGGAAGCGAGAAGAGACTCTTCGCGGGGAGCCTCGACCGCATGCGCCGCCTCGTGCCCGAGCGCGAGCGCCGGGGATTGCGCGCCGCCGCGCGTTGTGCGCAGCGCGCTCGACGGATCCCAATAAATCACATCGGAGTTTGGATCGAAGCGGTCGCCGCTACGAGCGTTCGGCTGCAAACGAAAATGTCGCCCATGCGAATGCTCGAGCTTGAAAAAGATCGCACGCTCCTGCGTCGCGACAAAGATACGCCTTTGCAAGTTCGTAATCGCGCTCCGCCCCCAGCGGCACCGTCAAGGTCCCATGGTGTACCACGTTCATACCGTGTATACCGTGTACGGCCTTTAGAGGACCCCGAGGGTCGAGGGGCAGGGTGTGATGCTTGACGCATGGGGTACAGTTAGGAGCATCGACTGCGTGTAGCGCGTACCGCACCATAGGTGCTGGACCAATGACTACACTTAGGGAGCATCAGCTCCGGATACGAACGCGGGACTTGGGCTTTACCGCCTGCCCCGTGCGCGCCCGGGCCGCACCCACCTGCGAGAGAGCAGGTTCAAGCCTCGTGCGGCAGACGCTACGTGCGGTCGATCTGTCCTTGCCGGCGGGATTCTAGCGCCGTGCGCCAGCGCCGTACGCCCGTTTGCATATCGCGGACCGTGGACGGCCCGTCTAAGACGACAAATCCGCGATAGTCCGGCGTCATGGCAAGAACCTCGCGAATGCGCGGAGCTTCGCTTGAAGCGTTGATCCACAGCAAAACGGCGCGGGCAAAAAGCGTTTTCGCCTCGCTGCTTGCATCGAAGGCGTCGAGGTCCGGACCGTACCGAAGCCAAGCCGAATCGGCTTCTTTGGACACACGCTTGAGATCGTGCGTGCTAGCGGCAAAGGTATTCGGCGCGTTGCGCACGGCGAGCGTGACGTTGTGCAGTTTCCCCTTTCCGGTGGCTTGGCCGAGTGCGTCGAGCACGGCGCTCCGGGAAAGCTCCGTTTCGCTCGCGAGCCCTCCCGCGACGATCGGCGCACCGACCGATAACGCCAGCTCGAGCGTGCGGTCTACGCCGCTCTCGGGTGCCGAGAAAAACGCCGCATCGAAGACGCCCGCGACGGAGAGGCCCAGGTCGGTCGTCATCTTTTTGATTTGGGCGAGGTAGTCGTAATCCGTGCGCGGAAAATGGCGCACGTCAAGAACGATGCCGTCGACGGCCAGCTCTCGCGCGCACAGTTCGATCCACTCGATCTGCGTCAGGTCTCCGGTGGCGAATGCACCATCGAATGCCGCGCTCGTACAAGCCAGCTTCATAGGCGCCCACGTTTCGACCGCCCGAAAGAAGGCCCTGCGCTATTTCTATGACGATTGCCGTTTCAGCCGATCACGCCGGATTCGAATATAAAGATCGCATTGCGGAATTTTTGCGCGCGCAGGGGCACGACGTCACGGATTATGGGACGCACTCCGCCACCCCGGTCGACTACCCGCAGTACGGATTTGCGGTTGGCGAGGCGGTGGCATCGGGACGCGCGCAGCGCGGCATCGTCGTCTGCGGATCCAGCTTGGGGATCGCCATTGCCGTGAACAAGATTCCCGGCGCCCGCTGTGCGGCGGCGTTCGAACCGCTAACGACGGAGCTCGCGCGCCGCCATAACGATGCGAACGTACTGGCGCTCTCGGAGCGGTTGACCGGCTGGGAGATGATCGAGCGCGTCGTCAGCATTTTTCTGAATACCCCGTTCGACGGTGGGCGTCATACGAGCCGCGTCGAGCAACTCTTTGAATTCACCGACGCGCAACGTCAACGCACGCTCAAAGTTATCGAAAACGGCAGCGTGACCGGCGCGGAAACGCCGCCGGAACTGCTCACTTAAGGACGCACTGCATGGACATTCTGACCCCTGCAACCATCGAGCGGCAAGACGCGCAAATTTTCGAAGCGATTCGCGATGAAGAGCGTCGCCAACGCGACAACCTCGAGCTGATCGCTTCCGAAAACTACGCGAGCCGCGCCGTGCGCGAAGCGCTCGGATCGGTCATGACCAACAAGTATGCTGAGGGGTACCCCGGCAGACGCTACTACGGCGGGTGCGAATACGTCGACGTGGCGGAAACGCTTGCGATCGAACGCTTAAAAAAGATTTTTGATGCCGAACACGCCAACGTGCAAGCGCATGCGGGTGCGCAGGCCAATATGGCCGTGTTCATGGCGCATTTACAACCGGGCGATACGGTGCTTGGCATGTCCCTCGCGCACGGTGGCCATTTGACGCACGGTACCAAAGTGAGTTTCAGCGGAAAGCTCTACAATGCCGTCGCTTACGGGGTCAGAAACGACACCGAGCTCATCGACTTCGATCAGGTTCGCGCGCTGGCGCGAGAGCACAAACCGAAAATGGTGATCGCCGGCGCGAGCGCCTATCCGCGGACGATGGACTACGCTCCGTTTCGCGAGATCGCCGACGAAGTCGGCGCGACGTTTTTGGTGGATATGGCGCATATCGCGGGGCTCGTGGCAGCCGGGCTGCATCCCTCGCCCGTCCCATTTGCCGACTTCGTCACCTCGACGACGCATAAAACGCTACGCGGACCGCGCGGCGGCTTGATCCTGTGCACGCAAAAGTGGGCGAGCGCGATTGATAAAAGTATCTTCCCGGGAATCCAGGGCGGACCGTTTATGCACGCGATCGCGGCGAAGGCGATCGCTTTCGGCGAAGCGCTCGAGCCTTCGTTTGCGGCCTATCAGCGTCAGGTGCTGGCCAACGCGCGTGCCATGGCGGAAGAATTCGTTCGCAACGGTTTGCGGCTTGTCGGCGGCGGAACCGATACGCACTTGATGCTCGTCGACGTTTCGGTGAAAAATCTCACCGGAAAAGCGACCGAAGAATATCTCGATAAGATCGGGATCACGGTCAACAAAAACGCGATCCCGTACGATCGCCAAAAGCCAATGGTCGCGAGCGGCATTCGTATCGGTACGCCCGCGATAACGACGCGCGGTTTGGCCGTCGAGGATTGCCGCGAGGTCGCACGCATCATCTGTGACGGCTTGAGCGACATCGGTACCGAAGCGAAAGTCGCCGCGCTCAAGGCGCGCGTTCGCGAATTAACGAGCGGTTTCGACGTTCCCTAGTGTTTCGCGCGTGCGCGCGTGCATTGCCAGGTTTTGAAGGTGCGCTCGCCACGCCGGTGCGGACGAACCGTGGCGCAACGCAGCGCCGGCCTGCGCGCGTAACGCGGAAAGTTCGTATCGAGCGAAACTCGCTGCATCGGCGGGCGCTCCAGGCGGCGGACTAGCGGCAAGCCGCGCGAGCCGGTCGGTATATTGGAGTTGGAGGTTACGCCGGATTGCCGAGTCCGTCGATTGGCGCAGGTCCCCATAGATCGCGGCTTGCAGCCAGTCGAACAAGTCGTGCATCGACATCGTCCGCGCCGTCGCTTCCAGCGGGTTGTCCTCGATGCGTGCGAGCACCAGCGGTTGGAACAGTTCGTTCACTACACTCATCTGCGCGGCATTGATGCGTTCGACAAAGGGGAAGTCGTGCCGGTCGGGTGGATTGTATGCCCACACCGGAAGATTCCCATATCCTGGCCAGCTGACATACCCGTATCCTGCCCATTCGGAATAGCCCAAGTGCGAGAGCACTCGTGGCGAGAAATGGAACGGCTTCTCGGAAAACAGGCCGCCGGCCATGAGGTCGAACGCACGTTTTTCTTCCGACCGCGGAACCGGAACGATGGGGGGCTCGGCGTGCGGATCGCCCGCATGCGCGCGTGAAAGATATTGTCCGCCGATGAAGTGCGCGGGCAACGTGGCGCACGTGAGATAGCGCGACAGCAGGCCCGAAAACGCGTTCGTTTCATCCTCGTATGCCGAGCCGGAACCGGGAGAGCGGCGGTTGAGGGATTTGAGCAAACCGCCATACATGCGCATCTGCGTCGCGCACCAGGCGAGCGGGTCGTTCGTGAGATCGCCTTGATTCGAACGCGGATCGGCCGCGTGGCCGTTGGCCCACGCAACATCTTCATCGGAAGCGTAGCGGTAACGTGGATCGCTCCACGCCTGCGCCCAACGTTCCAGCGTCGGAAGTTCTTGCGTCGGCGTCGCTGCGCCGGGGATCGCGGCGTACGCCCACTTCATGATGTAGTAGTCGTACGGACCCAACACGGTTTGCTCGAAAGTCCCTTGCCCGAGTGGCTTCGGCCAAACGTTGGTTGGCGCATACTCCATCGCGCTCGACGTAATGCCGTACTTCTTGGTAAACGCGACGCTCTGCAACTGCGCGGCGCTATACGCCTCGGAGCCGATAAAGTTATGCTGCATTCCCAAGTTATGGCCCATCTCGTGCATGATTTCGCTGAAGATGCTGTCGTAGATGAACTGCGCGGGAACTGGATCCGTGTGGCGGCCATACCGTACCGGATCGACGACGTCGCGCCATTCGCGCGCCGCACCCGTGGCGCTATCGGCGGACACCAAAACCCCGGTGCGAAATTCTTGGCCCGTGCGCGGGTCGTAGAGCGTTTGCGAATCGGCACCAAAGCTCGGAGCGGCTTCGGTCGTCCAGCGGATGACGTTGTACCGAATATCGTCGGGATCCCAATTGGGATCGTTCGGCTGGTCGCGCACTTGTACCGCGTCGAGAATGCCGATCCGCTCGAAGGCCTTGTTCCAGACGAGCGCGCCATCGCGGATCGCGGAACGATATTGCGTGGGAATCCCATCGCTCAAGTACATCACCATCGGGTTGGTGGCGCGCGAGGGTCGCGAGAGGTCGGAGGGCGCGAAATTCCAGCGCACGATATAGCGCAGCTTACGGTTGCGCCCAAGGTCGTTGTTAAATTGCAGGTAGACGGCTTGATACATGCCGATGCGGTCGTCCGCGAGCCGCGGCCGGTACGCCGAATCGCCCGGCGGCTCTGCGAAATTGTATTCCACGCGCATCTGAATGTTGTGCGCGTCCGGTGCAACGTCCGCAACGTGAGGAGCCTGCGTGGACCACGTCTGCGCCGCTTCTATAAGAACGTTTTTTGGGAATGCCTTCGTCGCGCCAAAATACGAGAGGCCCGAATTGAGCCGGTATGCGGTCCCGGGATTGGTTCGTAAGGAATCGTTGATGATGGAGTTGAGGTCGAGTGTGTCGCTATTTAAAAGCGCACCGGCATCGAAAACCACCGCGCCGCTGGACGGATCTTCGGCCACGATATCCCCCACGCCGACCACGGACTGGGGGAAGTTGCGCGCGATTGAAGTCCGCAGCGCGGCGTCATTCGCGACGAAATTCGTGTTTGGCCAAACGAAGGCGATCTTATCACCCTCGCGCTCGAACCGCACGAGTTCCGCCGGCAGGTGATCCGTGTTTCCCCAAACCACGAAGTTTCCGCCGAGCCCATTCCCCGGTACGATCGTCTCGACGAAGTCGGCGCCGAGCTGGTCCTTGCGCAGTTCGAGATACACTTTTCCGGCTTTGCGCCAAATCGTGAACAGCCCGCGCTGCGCTTGAGCTCCCGCCGTAAAGGCGACGTAACCGCCGGATGGAGCGTCGGCCGCTCCTGCGTGGCCCGCTCCCACGGCGAATAGTGCGGCGAACAGCAAAAAGGTAGCCCGACGTTGCATAAACATCCTCCGCCCGGAGTGTTCGGAAAGTGCGGTGCAGCGGACCTGTTGCGGCGCACCGAGAATTGCAGAGGCATGCCGCTCCAAGGAACCTTGTGCGTCGTCGATCATCCGGCCGTCGCAGACCGGCTGGCGCGTTTGCGCGACCGCACGACCGCGACGCCGGTTTTTCGGCAACTCATCGAAGAACTTGGAGCATTTCTCGCCTATGAGGCCACATACGCGTTGCCCGTGCGCGACGAGCGGGTGGCGACGCCCGTGGCCGAGGCCCCAGCAAAGCGCGTGGCGACGCGTCCCGTCGCGGCGCCGATTTTGCGCGCGGGACTCGGGCTGCTTCCTGGTTTCCTCAACGTCATCGATGACGCCGTCGTGGCGCATTTAGGATTTTATCGCGATCCCGCCACGTTGCTCCCCATTCCCTATTATGCAAATCTCCCGGAAGACTTAAGCGAGCGTCACGTGTTCGTTCTCGATCCGATGCTTGCAACGGGACATTCGGGAGCGGCCGCGCTGGATGCTCTGGCGTCGCGCGGCGCGGCGCACATAACCTTTATTAGTGTCATCGCCGCGCCGGAGGGCGTGGCGACCATACAGCGTTTGCATCCCGATGTAAATATCGTGACCGCGTCATTGGACGAGCGGTTAAACGATCACGGGTACATCATTCCGGGCCTCGGGGATGCGGGTGACCGCATGTTCGGAAGCACGAGTTCGGTTCCGGTGATGGTCCGCCCCAGGCAGTAGCGCGCGCAGCGCCTAAGGAGCCCTCATGCGCCCCGGTTGGGATGAATACTTCATGCGGATCGCTCGCAATGTTGCCACGCGGGCGACCTGTCCTCGCGCGTGCGTCGGCGCCGTTTTGGTGCGCGATCACCGCATCCTCACGACGGGGTATAACGGTGCGCCTCGCGGCGTTGCGCATTGCACCGACGTCGGGTGCACCCTGGTGAACGACCACTGTATGCGAGCGACGCACGCCGAGGCCAATGCTATCGTGCAGGGGGCGTTGCACGGCGTAAGTGTCGACGGTTCCATCGCCTATTGCACGCATCAGCCGTGTATCAACTGTTCCAAACTGCTCATTAGCGCCGGCGTGCGCCGCGTCGTCTATGAGGGGCCGTATCCCGACGTCTTGGCGCAAGAGCTGCTTGCGGAAGCCGGCGTGCGTCTCGTGGCACTGAATGCACTCGAAAGCGCGCGCGGCTAACCGGTGAGCGTTTTCTACCTCTACGCGTCGTGCTTCATGCTCGCCGCCGGCGCGACGTACCTCGCCACACCGCTCATCGTTCGCTTGACGACCCACTTGAAAATTATCGACCAGCTCGGCGAGGAACGGCGCGTTCACGAGAATCCGACGCCACGGATGGGGGGCGTCGCCGTGTTTTTCGGCTTCGCTTTCGCGCTTTTTACGATGGTTGGTATCGCACTCAACCACGTGCACGGCTTTTTTCCGGTCGACGCGCACGAAACGTCGCGCGGGCAGCTGGAAGACCGCGTGTCGTCGGCACACGACCTGGTGGGCCTGATCTTCGGCAGCATGCTGATTCTCATCGTCGGAATGTGGGACGACATCATGGGCATGCGTCCCCGAGACAAATTCATCGCGCAAGTTAGCGTTGCGGTCATCTCGATGGTGTACGGCTTCCACATCGAGTTTATCGCGCACCCATTTTCCCACGATCCGCGCGACCTCATCTTCTTTCCTTGGTGGCTGAGCTATCCATTAACCCTATTCTGGTACGTCGCGATGATGAATGCGATCAACTTTATCGACGGCTTGGACGGTTTGCTCTCGGGATTCACGGCGATCTCCGGTATCTTCATGTTCGCTATCGCCATGACACACGGGAATCCCGTGGTGGGCCTCGTCGTCCTCTCGCTCGCGGGCGCCGCGTTGGGTTTTCTGCGCTATAATTTTAATCCCGCGAAAATTTTTCTCGGCGATTCCGGCTCGCTGTTTATCGGGTACGTTTTTGCAACGGTATCGATCATCGGAACGAGCAAAACTGCGATTGCCATCGGGTTGATCGCTCCTTTGGTCGTGCTCGCGTTACCGATTCTCGACACGGCGGCGGCCATCGTGCGGCGTACGGCTTCGGGACGGCGAATTACCGAAGCTGACCGCGGACATTTTCATCACCAACTTATTTTTCGCTATGGGCTCAACGTGCGACAGGCAGTTTTGTTGATTTACGCCGTGTGCTTCATCTTGGGCGCCGCCGCGCTGTTCGTTTCCGGAGGCTTGCACGTGCACTTGCCGTTCAAAATCGCAGCCCTATGAGCGCTTTGCGCGTCATGACGGTTTTCGGAACGCGGCCGGACACGATTAAGATGGCGCCCGTGGTACGCGCCCTGCAAGGCTCGAATGCCGTCGATACCGTCGTCTGCGTTACGGCGCAGCACCGGCAGCTGCTTGACGACCTGCTCGGACTTTTTGCGATAACGCCGGATTACGACCTAGACGTCATGACGAACGATCAGACGCTGACCGATGTCACGACGCGGGTGCTCTCGGGGATGGAAAGCGTGCTCGAGCAGGCGCGTCCCGACGTGGTGCTCGTCCATGGCGACACAACGACGAGCACATCGGCCGCACTGGCGGCATTTTATAAGAAGATTCCGGTCGGCCACGTGGAGGCCGGGCTGCGCACGAGCGATCGCTGGTCGCCGTATCCTGAAGAAATGAATCGCCGCCTGACCGGAACCATCGCCTCGTTTCATTTTGCGCCGACCGATCTTTCGAAACGCCATCTGCTCCGAGAAAACGTTGCGGCCGACGACATCATGGTTACGGGGAACACCGTCATCGACGCGTTTTTAAACGTCGCAAACCGAGCGGACTTGCCCCGCCCGGCGGAACTCGATGAGCTCGATCCATCGCGACCACTCATCGTGGTGACGGCTCACCGCCGCGAAAACCATGCCCACATGGCGGAGATGGCGCGAGCCATGCGCGACATCGTGGAGCTGCCGATGCGCCCGCAAATTTTTTGGCCGGTTCATCCCTCTCCGCGCGTCTTGCCGATTGCGCGAGAGGTGCTCGGAAACATCGAGGGCGTCGCGCTGGCCAAACCGATCGATTACGCCCACATGGTCGGCGCGGTTCGAGCGTGCACGTTCGTCTTGACCGATTCCGGAGGTCTTCAAGAAGAGGCGCCGTGTCTCGGCAAGCCCGTGCTCGTGATGCGTGAGGAGACCGAGCGGCCGGAGGGCCTTGCGGCCGGAACGTTGGAACTGGTGGGCCATTCGCGCGCGCGGATCGTCCACGCGGCAGAACGCTTGCTTACCGACCGGGCAGAATACGATCGTATGGCGCGAGCCAGCAATCCGTACGGGGACGGCCATGCAGCCGAGCGCATTGTTGCTTGGCTCCTCGCTCGCATGAGGAACGGGGAGCTGCCCGCTCCCTTCGCAGTCGACCGCGCCTCCTAGCGTGGGGGGGCCGCTTGCCATGGGCGACGAAAGGGCCGCCGACCTCGCCGAATATCGTCGCACGAAGCGGTGGGTGAGCCTCCAGGCTCTCCTGGCCGTCTTTGTATGTTCGGGAATCGTGGCTGGAATGTTCCCTTGGTATGCTCTGGTGCTGGCGATTGGCGGCGTGTGTGGGGTGGCGAATGCGCTGCTCACGATGTACGGAAACGAACGTTTGCTTGACGGCCGTGGCGTGGGCGCGTTCGTCATAAGTAGTTTCCCGCGCATCGGCCTGTTCGGTATATTGCCGGTGGTGCTCGCGCTCCGCGTCCCCGGTCTATGGACGCTCGGGTTCTATTTCGCCGGCTTTTTCGCCCCGCTTGCCCTGTACGGATTGAGAACGATTTGCACGAACAGATAGGCGAACATCTCGTATGGCACTGGCCGGTGCTGGGGGCGGTGCATTCGGATACCATCATGACGACCTGGATCGTCATGCTGATCGCCCTGGCGTTCTTCGCTTGGATCGGCGCCAGCTATCGCGCCAACCGGGTCAGCCGCCGGCAGACGGTCATCGAAGGCGTCATTAATTATATAGCCGATTTGGCCAGCAGCGTGCTGGGCGAGCAAGGCGAGCCCTTCGTCCCCTTCTTCATCGCCCTGTTTCTGTTTATTTTTCTGCTCAATCAGTTTGGCACGCTTCCGTTTAAGGCGCTCGGACTGCCCTTCGGCGGCTCGCCGACGGCGGACCTCAACACGACCGTTCCCTACGCCCTCATGGTTTTTCTGACCATCCAAATCGTCGGCATACGTAAATATGGGATCGGGTTTTACAAGCACTTGGCGAAGCCGTTCGCAGCGTTGACACCCATCAACGTGCTCGAAGAGCTGGCGCGTCCGGCGACGCTCGCAGCCCGCTTATTCTTTAACATTTTCGTGGGCGAGCTGCTGTTCATCATCGTCGCTTCGATCGTGGTGGCGAAGGTCAAGATCGGTGCCGTCGATCTGTCGCTCGCAGTCACGGTCGTGCCGTTTTTTATCCAGTTCTTCAATTTCTTCGTCGGAACGATTCAAGCGTTTCTCTTCACGTTGCTGGCCATCGTCTATCTGTCGCTGGCAGTCGCCGAAGATCACTAGCTTTTAAGGAAGGTACTCACTTGAGCTCTCAAGCGTTAATTGCAGCCTCGGCCATCCTGGCGTTCGGCCTCATCATCATGGGCGTCGCCTTGGGTTCGGCCATTGGAGACGGCAACGTCGCTTCTAAAGCGGTCGAGGCCATCGCCCGGCAACCCGAAGCTCGTCCCAACATTCTCACCTTCATGTTCCTGGGCGTCGGCGTGCTGGAAGCATTCCCAATTATCGGCCTTGGATTGGCGTTCTATCTCTTACTCGTGCAAGCCAAGGTTCCCCAAATCATCTCGTCGCTCGTTCACTAAAAGCAGACCGCAAACGTGTTTTTGCAAGTCGACGGAACCGCCATCGTCCAGTTGCTCAATTTCGCGATTTTTTTCGCGCTCTTGAGCACGGTCTTTTTGCGTCCGGTCGGCAAAGCGATTCGCGAGCGGCGCGAATACATCAATGGTCTCACCCACGATTACGACCGGTATCAGGCCGAGGCCGCATCGCTGCGCATGCAGGCGGACAGCGTGCGCGCACAGGCGCGCCGCGAAGCGGAGCACTTGCTTGCGAAGGAGCGCGCCGAGGCTTCGGATGCGGCCGCCGCAATTGCGTCGCAAGCCGCGCAGCGAGCGACGGAAACGGTCGAGGAGGCCCACCGCCAGGTTGCAATCGAGATGGAATCAGCCCGCAGCGGGCAGCCGAAAACCGTCGTGGAATTGGCCAAGCTCATGCTCACGAGAACCGTGCCCGGTATGAAATCGTGAACTATGAAAAGATCGCACAACTCAGCCAGATCATCTCGGCCGTCGTCTTTATCGTGGCGATGGTATGGATTTGGATGAAACTCATCGCACCGGCGGTCCTTGCGGCGCAGGCCGATAGCAACCGTCGGATTCAAGAAGCCGAACGACACCGCGAAGAGGCGAAAGCCACGCTCGCGTCCCTGCAGGGGGAAATCGAAGCCGCCCGCAGCGATGCCGCGTCGATCGCCGAACGCGCGAAGGGGCAAGCGCAGCGGGAGCGCGAGAACGTCCTGCGCGAGACGCGCGAAGCGGGCGATCGAACGGTAAAGAATGCCGGTGCGGAACTGGGGCGCTCGCGCGAGAGCGCGCGCGCGCAGCTGCGTTCGGAGTTGCTGGAGAAGGCGCTGTCGGTCGCACGCGGTGAGGCGACGCGCCGATTGGACGACGCAGCCAACGCGTCCTTAGTCGAGGAATTCATCGCGTCGCTCGAGCGCGGGGAGCACGCCTGATGGCAAACGAAATCGCCGCTCGCCGCTACGCCACTGCGATTTTCGAATTGGCCGGCGAGGCGAATGCCATCGAATCGACGCGCGCCGACTTGCACGCGGTGCGCGATGCCATTTACCGCGATCCGTCTGCGGCGCGTTTTTTCCTTTCGCCGGTCGTGGACCGCGCCGAAAAGACGCGCTTGCTCGGAGGCGTCCTTGCGAACCGTGTGTCGACGCAGGTCATGAACGGCGTTTTGCTGCTCGTGCGCAAACGGCGCGAGTCGCTCTTCGACGAAATCGTCAAACAGTACGATGCGCTCGAAATCTCGGCTCGCGGTGCCGAGCGCCTCGCGATCACCTCGGCAAGGGAACTTTCCAACGAAGATCTCGCGACGATCGTCGCCCGGCTCGAAGCGCTCTATGGAAAGCGCTTCGACGTGACCCAGCGCGTCGATCCCACACTGCTGGGGGGCCTGCGCGTCATGCTAGGCGACCGGCG
>JALYVW010000046.1 GCA_030853005.1 Vulcanimicrobiota bacterium | reverse complement strand
GCTGGAACGTTACGGTGACGTCTTTCTCTCGGCGATCCAATCGAACGCGCCGGCTGCCCTTTGACATGGAGGGCGTTTCATGGTTTGATGCTCGGTACGATCGAGACCGTCGATCCGATCGGACGCCGTGGCGCTACCGATCGAGCTATTCAGAAAGGTAGCCGCAATGCCGTTTGCTTGCAGCGCGTCGACCTGGTCCTTCATCAAAGCAATGAGCGGAGAAATAACCAGTGTCAAACCGGGCCGCAAGAGCGCAGGGAGCTGGTAACACAGTGATTTCCCGCCACCGGTCGGAAGCAGCGCTAAAATGTCGTCTCCGTTCAGCGCGGAGTTCACAATCTCGCGCTGCAACGGCAAGAACGCGTCATAGCCAAAATAGTGCTTGAGCGCGTCATCGGCCGACATGGTTTCCACGGCCCTACCATTCACACTTAAGGGGCGCCGCACCCACGTCTCGCGCAACCCTGGGATCGGGAGAGCGGGGCTTGCTCGCCGGCGCCGAAGCAGCCGGTCGGGAGAACGTCATGAGTGTGTATCGCGACCGGCTAGAAGCCGCGCGGCGTCGTGGATCGGCGGCGCATGAGGCCATGGAGAAGTGGGTGGTTCGCCCGGCGGCTGCACCCGACGACACGCCTGCGGCAGTGCTTGAGCGCCATGCGCGGGAGCTTCGCGAAAGCCGCGAGGTGCTGCGCGACCTCTATCGCGAGCACGGCAACCGAGACGATATCGAGCAGGCGCTAAACGAGAGCGAAAAGTTTCATAGGAACCTGGGCTTAAGCATCCGCGATAAACCCGACCTAGGTGACGAAGAAGTCGAGTAGGAGGCGATAATGGTGAACGATTGGACCTTTGGGCCATACTTGCATGTGGACGACGCAGCGGCTGCAATTGATTGGTACGTTAAGGTGTTCGGGGCAACGGAACGCGAGCGACACCTTATGGACGGCGGCACGATCGGGCATGCGGAACTCGACATTCACGGAAACAAGCTTTATCTCGCCGACCTGAAAACTGGGCTCGCACGCCCGAAGCATTACCGCGACGTACCGATGAGTCTTTACGCGCTAGTTCCTGACGTCGACGCCGTTTTCAACCGCGCGATCCAAGAGGGCGCCACCCTCGAGCGCCCGTTAACGAACCAAGAGTACGGCCATCGAAACGGCGGCTTCATCGACCCATTCGGCCACGTCTGGTATGTATCAAGCCCGCTCTAAAGATGTGCGCCGACGACGGAAGCATTAACGCAAAGGTGACGCTCTATGGGGCGTCATGTATCTATCTATTTTCGCGATGAGGGCAACCGGGCCAACAACACGGTCGGCGCATACCTTTACGCATCTTATCGAGGCCAACGGCTATCCGACGCTTCCTCGTCTCGTCTTTTTTAGCAGACGTAACCCAGCATATCCACTCATTGCGCGCTAGTGGTGTAATGTCGTCCCAAACATCCTTTACCGTAGCGTTAGACTCGATTGCCTTGCGGAAGTCTGTTGGCATTCGATGTACCATACAACTTTAGCGTTTTAGCTGCTTAACTTCTTAACTATCAACTGTTTAACTGTTTAACTGCAGCCGCTCGTTGAGCCGCAGCTGTCGCATTTTTCGCAAGAGCCGTTGCGAACCATCGTAAGTTGGCCGCATTCGCTGCACGCGTTTCCGGTGTAGCCCTTTGCGCGTGCCGCAGTTACAGCTTGCGTTTTGGCGGTCTGCGGCTGCGTCATTGTGGTCGTAGCCGAACCCGTCACCGCGGGGGTTGGAGCCGGAGCATAGTCGGCCGTAGTGGAGCCTTGTGCCGGCGAACCCGGACGCAGGTGTGTACTGACCGGATGCAATCGCTCCGAAACGCCGGCTTCCTTGACCTGCACGCCGCCGTCTTCCTCGGCAACGTACTCGTCGTCGGTTCCAGGTCCCATCGCATCCATTTCCATCGACGGTTGAATGTGCGCGAGATCGTAGCGTCCCAGATAGCTGACGGCGAGTTCGCGGAAGATGTAATCGAGAATCGAGGTTGCCATTTTGATATTGTCGTGACCGACGACGGGGCCGTTGGGTTCGAATCGTGTGAAGGTGAAGGCCTCCACGAATTCTTCGAGTGGGACGCCGTGCTGCAAACCCAGCGAGATCGCAATGGCGAAATTGTTCATCAACGAGCGGAAAGCCGCGCCTTCCTTATGCATGTCGATGAAGATCTCGCCGATCTGGCCACCTTCATACTCACCTGTCCGCAGATAGACCTTATGTCCGCCGACGATCGCTTTTTGGGTATAGCCGCTGCGCCTCTCCGGCATGCGACGGCGTTTGGCGATATAGCGGTAGATGATTTTTTCGGCGATCTGTAACGGCTGAATGAACGCCGGCGTGGACGAGGTGTCGTCCGTCGTATCCCCGCCCAGGTCATAGCTGGCTGCGAGCGGTTGTGAGAGTTTGGATCCGTCGCGATAGAGGGCAACCGCTTTGATCATTCGCTCCCAGGCGTAGCGATAGGCTTCCTTCACATCAGCAATCGTCGCAGATTGCGGAAGGTTAATCGTTTTTGAAATGGCGCCTGAAACAAAGGGCTGCGCAGCCGCCATCATGTCGATGTGCGCGAGTGGCCGGATGAAGCGGGCACCATGCTTGCCACATGGCGTAGCGCAGTCGAACACAAAGAGATGCTCGTCTTTGAGGTGCGGCGCGCCCTCCAAAGTCATGCGCCCACAGATGACGTCGGAGGCTTCGTCGATTTGGGATTGCGTGAAGCCGAAACCGTCGCGCAAGATGGAGAAGGACCAGTCGTTGAGTTGCTCCTCCGAGAAGCCTAGTTGTTCCTTACAAACATCATCGCCCAACGTGAAGCGATTAAAGGCAAACGACAATTCGAACGCGCCGAGCAAACCCCGCTCGATTCGACTAATCGTCTCGTCGTTTAGGCCTTTTGCCTTTAGGGTTGCACGATTGATGTGCGGAGCGTTCTCGAACGAACCCGTGCCCTTGGCAAAAGCCTCCATTTCGAGAATCTGCCGTTCGCTATACCCGAGCTTGCGCAGCGCCGGCTCGACCGACTGATTAACGATCTTGAAGTACCCACCGCCGGCGAGTTTCTTGAATTTCACGAGCGCGAAGTCCGGTTCAATGCCGGTCGTATCGCAATCCATGACCAGGCCGATAGTGCCAGTCGGCGCGATCACGCTTACCTGCGCATTGCGGTATCCTGCAACTTCACCGATTGCCAACGCCTCGTCCCATGATTCGCGCGCGAGCTTCCACGTTTCTTGCGTAAACAGCGACGGTGCGTGCGTTACCGGGCGGATAGAGAGGCCTTCGTAGGCGTCGTCCTTCGCTTGGTACGCCGCACGTCGGTGATTGCGAATGACCCGCAGCATATCGGAAGCGTTGTTGTTGTAGCGCGGGAATGCACCGAACTGTTGCGCCATTTCCGCCGAACAGCGATAGGCGGCGCCGGTCATCAATGCGGAGATCGCCCCGCACCATCCGAGCGCTTCCGCCGAATCGTACGGCAAACCCATCCGCATAAGCAGCGTACCGAGATTGGCGTAGCCCAAGCCGAGCGTGCGATAATCAAACGACTTCTGCGCGATAACTTTGCTTGGGAACTGCGCCATTAACACGCTGACTTCAAGTGTGAAGGTCCAGATACGGCACGCTTCAGCAAACCGTTGCGCATCGAAATCGCCCTTATCGTTTTCGAATGTTACGAGATTTAACGACGACAGATTACAAGCTGTATCATCTAAAAACATGTACTCGGAGCATGGATTGGATGCGTTGATGCGGCCGTCGGCTGGACAGGTGTGCCATTCGTTAATGGTTGTATCGTATTGCGTTCCCGGGTCTGCACACTGCCAGGCCGAGATGGCGATCTGTTCCCACAGGTCTTCGGCGGGAACCGACTTGCTCACGCGGCCATCGGTGCGTTGAATTAAATCAAAGTCGGCTTTCTTATCGAGCTGCTCGAAAAAGCTGTTGGGAATGCGAACGGAATTGTTAGAATTTTGGCCGGAAACCGTGCCGTACGCTTTGCTATCCCAGTTCGTATCGTACGTCTCGATGGCAAGCGAGGAATAGCCTTGCTTCGCGAAATCCAACGCATACTGCACATTGGCTTGCGGAATTCCGGCTTGCAGAGCGGTGCGCATCGCGGCGCGTAAGCTGGGGTTCATGGCCGGATCGAGCCGCGCGCTCTCCGGAACGCTCGCATCGGTCGCAGATTGCAGAATGGCGTTGAGACGTTTTTCGCACGAGATGGAGCCAGCCACCAAGTCGGAGACCTTTTGCTCTTCCTTGACTTTCCAATTAATGAATTCTTCGATGTCCGGGTGATCTAAATCGAGACACACCATCTTCGCAGCGCGACGCGTCGTGCCGCCCGATTTAATGGCGCCGGCCGCGCGATCTCCGACGCGCAGAAACGACATCAGGCCGCTGGACGTACCGCCGCCGGAAAGTTTTTCGCCCCCACCCCGCAGCTGCGAGAAATTCGAACCCGTGCCCGAACCAAATTTGAAGATGCGCGCTTCGCGGACCCAAAGGTCCATGATGCCGCCTTCGTTGACCAAATCGTCATTCACGCTTTGAATGAAGCAGTTGTGCACGACGACGCCGTTGGCAAGAAAGTTGTGGCTTTCGGTCTCGATGTCGTAGACGTCTTCGTTAGCGACATAGTCGATCGAGACGATCGCCGTGGCGGCGCCCAGCGGGCACGCGAGCAGTGCGACGTTGGCGGGCTGCGTTTTATAATAGCCGCCGAATGCGGGGACAGCCGCGCCGTCTTGGCGACCGGCGATGCGAATATGCAGCGAGGATTCGCTTACAAAGGGCAAGTCGTCGCGTTGCGTCAGTACATCGCCGATTGCCAATCCTTCGAGCGACCGCCATTGCTGCGTTCCCGCAATCAAGAAAAGATGGTCCGCGGTGGCTTCGACCACATAGCCGTTGGCCAGGGTAATCTTATACACGGCCTTCACGCCGTTGTGCTTGACGGCGACGATGCGCGTGAGTCCATCGCGATCGTAGATCGGGAGGCCGACGAGGTTGTGCGATACGATATCGCCGATGGCGATCGGACCGTCGGGAGTTGCTACAAGCGACCGGTACGGCAAACACGCATGCGGAGCGGGATGCTCGTACGCATTGCTCGAGCGGGTGAGTTCCAGCGACTTGGGATCGACGAAATAATGCCCCTGTGCGGGGCCGGCAATCCCATACGCCCAGTGAAGCCCGGTATTGAACCACTGCGGCGAGTTCGGAGCGCCGATTTGACGCGCCAACATGGAGCACATCTCATCGTAGTACACCTGCGCGTCTTCGTCCGTATCGAAATATCCATGTTTGTGCGCCCAATACGCCCAGCAGCCCGCCAGGCGATTGAACACCTCGCGGCTGTCGCGCTCAGCGCCGAAGTTCGAGCCGTCGGCTGGTGCGCTTGGCCATAGCCGCTGCGGTACGCCGTCCTCAGGCAGGCGCTTCAAGTCGGTCGGTACGCCGGCTTTGCGGCAATATTTTTGTGCCAGCACGTCCACTGCGACCTGGCTCCAGCCGGTCGGGACCATAACGTCCTTGGCCTCGAAGATGACCGAGCCATCCGGGTTGACGATGCGAGAGGTGCGTGGTTCGAAGGTGAGTCCGGCATAGGGCTCGCCAGGGGCCGAATAGGTGCGGCGAAACTTCATAGGGTGCTCCTTGGATCCTCGCGAGGATTAAGAGAATTCCGAAGACGTTTATCGAACACCCGTTCGATAAACAGCTGTGCCCGAGCCGGAGTCGTGCCATAGATTGTACTACTGGAGGCGACGAGATACAAGATGTAGTGGTACGGTCCTTGTGCTTAACATGTCGAGAACCGCACTTTCTTGCGAAGAACGACCTGGCCGCGGTGGAAAAGGTGCTTCCTTCGTGAGCCGCTTGTGGAAAGTTCCGAGGATAGTGGGGAAAAGTGGCGCATCCGCCATGCCAATGTTAGGACCTGACCGTTTCGCGCCTCGCCTCCACGACATCGACCTTTCGGAACTCTGGGGCATGGGGTTGCGCGGGCTGATCGTCGATCTCGATAACACGCTCTTGGGTTTTCATCAGACCGAACTTGAGGCCGAGCACCTTGCCTGGGTCAAAGAGGCGCACGATCGGGGTTTTAAGATCGTTCTGGTGTCCAACAATTTCAACAAGCGCGTCCGGTCGATCGCAGCGAGGTTGGATATCCAATGCATACCCAACGCCCTGAAGCCGCTGCCTTTCGGTTTTTGGCGTGCGCGGTTTCGGTTGAAACTCCGGCGCCGGCAAATAGCGGTGGTGGGCGATCAACTTTTTACCGACGTTCTTGCCGCTAAACTCTGCGGCGGACTCTATACCATTCTTACCGAGCCGATCGAGCGCAAGGACTTTCCCATCACGATGTTTTTTCGGGTCCTCGAACGGTTGATTTTGCCGCAACGCCGGAACCCATGAAACTTGCCGTTATCGGAGATCCCATTGCGCATAGCCGCAGCCCGGAGCTGCACGCGGGCTTCTTGCGCGAAGCCGGGATCGAGGGTTCTTACCTCGCCTTTCGCGTGTCGCTGGGCAACGCCGTCGAAAGTCTCGCGCACATGCGTGCCGATGGATTCACTGGCGTTAACGTTACGACGCCTTTAAAAGAAGAAGCGCTAGCCGCGTGTGACGCACTCGATGAAGACGCGACACTTGCCGGTGCGGTAAACACGATCTACTTCGGCCCCGCGGTACTCGGGGCTAATACCGACGGCATGGGCGCGCGGTCCGCGCTCGAGGCGATTCTGGGACAACCGGTGGCGCTCGAGCGCATCGGCATTCTCGGCACTGGCTCCGCCGCGCGCGCGATTCTCGCGCAGCTGCGCGAAACGGATGCATACACCTTTGTCTGGGGGCGCGACAAGGCAAAGGTCATCTCCGCATGCGAGCGTTTTGAGTGCGAACCGTGGCCGGGTAGCCCTCCGGAAATCGTGCTTTCCACGTTGCCTCCCGGAGCGGACATACCGCAGTCGTTGAGCGCTTCCGTGCGGCGCGCCGACGTCGTTATGGACGCGAACTACGGTGCGCGGTCGACGCTGGGTGCCCGCCTAGAACGTGACGTGATTCCGGGTGATGCTATGCTCGAAGCGCAAGCGCGCGCATCTTTCGACTTTTGGTTGGCGCAGATTACGGCGACACGAGACTCGACCAGTGCGTCGATGTCCTAGCGTATCCACGCAGTGCCCGGGCTGTCACCGGATGCACGACGCAGGTCGAAACGCCGCCCCTTCGCCCGTCGGGCAGGATCGCAATCGCGCGTAACGTTACGGGAAGCGCGTTGCGCGGCACGACGAAATCGCGCGCAAAGACCGGGGATCGCTGCGTCGGCAACGATCCGTCGGTCGTGAAGTGAATCCTTATGAGCGGCACCAACGTTTCGATACGAACGCGAATCGACTTCGCGGCGGTGACCGCGTCAGCTCGCGCAACCTGGCCCTTAACGGCAACGAATCGCGTGGACGGTGCGTCGATCACAAATGCGGCGTTCGGAATGCGAAAGGGATAGCCGCGGGCCCGCAAGTACGCAAATTGTTGCGGTAAACGGGCGAGGAAACCTGACCAACGCTTCCGAGTTCGCGGCGTCCAAGCGGTCTCGGCTAGGGCGAGTTCGCGCGGAAGAAGCTGGTAGAATAAGAGCGACTGCGTGGGCACATACGTGGTCCACAGGTTCGCTTGCACGCCTAAGGCGTGGGCTCTCGAGGCGGCCGTCAGGTTCTCAGTGTCGGGCGAGTAGTCGTACACTTCTTCAAGTGTCGACAGATAGGGCGTGCCGCGCGGCTCCTGCGCGCGATCGCCCTGTATCGCGTCAAAATAGAGCGGACCGTCCGGCGAAAAGACGACATCATGCCCGCTTTCGGCAGCCCTTAACGCCGGCGCTTCACCACGCCACGAGAGAATGACCGCGTCGGACGAGGCGCCGCTCGCGGCGATTTCATCCCATCCCACCAATCGTTTTCCGTTGGCGCGCAACAGGCGTTGCACGTGCGGAAAGAAGGCAGCATCTTGGCCGCTCTCGTCGCCGCCAGCGTGGATGTAGGGTCCTGGAAACAGCGCCGCTACCGAACGGAAGACCGCGTCGACGAACGCAAAGGTCGCCTTGGAAGGACACAGCGCATCCCCGCCGCGACCGCAAGCGAGCTCCGGGTACGCCGCGATCGCCGCGGCAGAATGCGACGGAATGTCGATTTCCGGGACTACCGTCACGCCGCGCTGCGCGGCAAAGGCGATGATGTCGCGCACGTCTTTGAGACGGTAAGCGGCGTGCGCTTGCGTCAACCGGGGGTAGTCGGGAATCGGCAGGCGCCACGCATTGGAATCCGTGAGGTGCCAATGAAACACGTTCAGCTTGTAATGGGCCGCTATATCGATATATCGTTTCACGACCGACGGTGCAAAGAAGTGCCTGCTGACGTCCAAGTGAATGCCACGCCACGCGAACGCGGGCCAGTCCTCGATCACGAGCGCGGGCGTTCTTATGACGGTTGGTCGCAGCGGAGCGAGCTGTTCCAGCGTCTGAGCGCCGTAAAAAAAGCCGGCCGAAGTGCCGGCTTCAATCCGGGCTCCGGAGCGATCGACGATGACGCGATATCCCTCGCGCACTCGCGCCGCATTCGCGAAAGATGCCGGCGAAAAAACGACGTCTCCTGAAGACCCCGTGCGAAGACTCGCGGTAAACCCGCGCGATGCGAGCGCCGAAGCGAGCGCCGTCGCACCATCGCGCGCAGCTGGAGTCCGAATCGCAATCGTTAGGCGGTTCGGCCATGCGAACGATCCATCCATGTGGTGGACGGAACGCGGCTGGGGCACGATGGAAATCGGCATCGTCGCCGCTGTTGGAGAACGATCGGAACGAGCTTGCGATGCCGAGCACGCGGCGAGCGCGAACAGTGCGCCAAGACTACACGCGCGACGAAACGCGCCCGCGAAGGCGAGACCAGGCTTTTCCCTCAAAAGCGGCTAACCGACGGAGGGCATTTGGAGAGGTGGCAGAGTGGTCGAATGCACTCGCTTGGAAAGCGAGCAGACCTTCACGGGTCTCGGGAGTTCGAATCTCCCCCTCTCCGAGTTCCCCACGTCACGCGCCGGCCGGATGCCAGATCGTTTTAATTTCGGTCGTTGCGCCGATTGCATCCAGGCTTTGCGCGGACGGCGCAAACCAATCGTCGCGGGACCGTTTTGGGAGCACGTGCACGCGCTTGACGTTTGCGGCCCCTTCTCGTTGTAAGTCCGCACTCAGTGCAGCGTCCTCGTCTTCGAAAAGCAGGGCGTTGACGTCCATATGTTTGGCAAGCACTGGCGCAAGTTCGGAACGCAGTCCCGTGAGGACGTTGACGATTCCGGCGGGGAGATCGCTCGTGGCCAGCGCTTCGGCAAAAACGACTGCGGTTCGCGGGTCGCACTCCGAGGCCACAACGACGACTGCATTCCCCGCTACAAGCGCGGGCAACACGAGCGACGATAACCCGAGCAGTGCTGCTGAGTCAGGCGCGAGTAGAGCGACGACCCCGGTGGGCTCAGGAGTGGAAAAATTGAAGTGCGGGCCTGCGACCGGGTTGCGTGTCGAGAGCAGCGCGCCATACTTATCGCACCACCCCGCATACCATATCGTCCGATCGATCGTCGCGAAGACCTCATTCTCCGCGTCTGCGAACGAGAGGCCGGACCCTTCCCGCAAGCGCTCGATCAGTTCCGCGCGGCGCGATTCCAGCATTTCAGCGAGGCGGTAGAGGACGAGGCCGCGTAGGGCCGGCGCGTTGCGCCACCATTTCGGTTGCGCGGCCCGCGCCGCAACCACCGCATCGCGCACGTCCTTGCGCGAGGCTCGTGCGATATTGGCACCGAACTCTTTTCCGTTCCAGACCGCATCGCTGCGTCCCGATTCGGAACGGACGAACGCGCCGTTAATAAAGAGTTTATACATCTTCCTTATGGAAACGCGGACGCCGTTATCTTTGCTCACGAAGATGCCCTACGACGCAAGAGCGGGACGGCCCTCGGTGGAACGCCGATGCCATGGAGAAGCCCCGCCCGCGCGTCGCCGTCGCCGAAAGCTTTGCCGAGATCGGCCAGGACGTCTTGCGGCGCTCCGGCATCGACCTCGTCACCTGCGTGGGGTTCGAGCGCGAGCGGCTACTCGACGTGTTACACGACTGCGACGGTTTGATCGTTCGATCGGAAACCCGTGTGGATGCCGCTCTCTTGCAGGCAGGACCGCGACTGCGAGTCGTGGGGCGCGCGGGCGCTGGTGTCGATGCGATCGACGTGACCGCTGCAACCAGCGCGGGGATCGTGGTGGTGAACACACCGGCCGCAAACACCATCGCCGCGACCGAACATACCTTCGCCCTCATCCTCGCGTCGTTGCGGCAGGTTAGCGCCGCACATGCATCCCTGTTATCGGGCGAATGGGAACGAGGTCGTTTTACCGGACGCGAATTGTTCGGCAAAACGCTGGGCGTCATCGGCCTCGGGCGTATTGGAGGTTCCGTTGCGGCCCGCGCACACGCCTTCGGTATGTCGGTGATTGCCTGTGACCCATTCATCGCCACGACGCGGGCAGAGGCCGTTCATGCGAGGCTGGTCTCGCTCCCGGAATTGCTTGCGCGAGCCGACATCGTGACGCTTCACGTGCCCTTCGTTCCGCAAACCGATCGCCTGATCGATGCGGAGAAACTCGCGATGATGCGAACCGACGCACTCTTCGTCAATTGTTCTCGAGGCGGTGTGGTGGACGAACCCGCGCTGCTCGATGCACTCGATGCGGGATCGATTCGTGCCGCCGCTATCGATGTGGTGAGAGAAGAGCCGCCGTCGCCGGGGTCCACGGGAGCGCGATTGCACAAACACCCAAAGGTCGTAGCGACGCCTCATCTAGGCGGCTCAACGCACGAGGCCCTGGCGCGAATTGCTGTGGAACTCGCGCAAGATATCGCTAACGTTCTCGTAGGAAGGCCGGCAATGGGTGCGGTCAATGCGCCGTCCGCGACCGGCCTCGACGCCGAGATCGTTCGCCCGTATGTCGACGCGGCCTATCGCCTGGGTAAAATAGCCGCGCAGATATTTGACGAGACGATACGCCTCGGCGTCACGCTCGTTTTGCGCGGCACGATCTCCGCCGCGGAGCCGGCACCGTTGCGAGCGGCGTTTCTATCCGGGCTCTTGCAACTCACGAGCGAACGTCGCATATCGGCAGTGAACGCCGAAAGCGTAGCAGCCGAAATTGGGCTGGAACTTCGGGTTCGCGGCGACGAGCCACAGGGCGCATTTTCCGCATCCTTAGAAGTCGTGTGCGCGGAGCGTAGGCTCGTCGCAATTGCGTCCAATGCCGGCACGCGTGTCGTAGAGATCGACGGATTCGAAGTGGACGCGGTTCCCGACGGGGCGCTCCTCATAACGCGCCACGACGACGTGCCCGGCATGGTCGGCCGCGTTGGAACGATACTGGGAAATGCAGGCGCCAACATTTCGACCATGCAAGTCGCGCGAGATTCCCGCGGCGCGCTCATGGTACTCAGCGTCGACCGAGCGCTGTCGCGAGAAGCGATCGCGCAGTTGCAGCGGCTCCCCGATATGCGGCGGGTCGAAGCGCTGACCATATAGATGCCGATCGTACGGGTCGCTCGTCACGGTGAAACTACCTGGAACGCCGAGGAACGCTATCAAGGACGGCACGACACGCCGCTCTCGAGCCTTGGCCGCCGGCAAGCAGATGCGTTAGCGCGCGTACTCGCGCCGTTTCCGATACGCTCCATCATATCAAGTCCGCTCGAACGGTGCCGCGAGACGGCGCAGCCGTTTGCCGACCTATCCGGTCTCCACCCTCGTTTGAGCCCGCTTCTGGTTGAGATCGCCCACGGATCTTGGGAAGGCCGTTTGCGCGCGGAATTGCAGCGCGACGATCCGCAGCGCTTGTTCGCGTGGAAAAACGATGCGGAGCACGTGACTTTTCCAGCAGGTGAGTCGGTTCCGGACGTGCGCGCGCGGTGGGAGCGATTTGCCGACACATTCGACGAACGCGAAGACACCCTCGTCGTCACCCACGACGTCGTGGCCCGGCTGGCAATTTTACGGGCTCAGGGACGCCCGGCCGCGGACCTTTGGAAACCGGAAGTCCGCAACGGAGCGTTTGCAGTGTACTCTGTGGACGGTCTAAAATGGACGCTCCTCGAGGAGTGCGTTAAGGACCATCTGGGAGTCCTCGCCACCGATCCGGACCAGCAAGCGTTATAAGCGGGTATACGGTCAAACCGCTGCAAAATCGCTATGGAGGCCCTTGTGTCCAAAACCCAGCCATTTCTCTCCGACGTCAAAGAACTGCGCCGGCGCGCCCGCGAAAACATGATGCAGGGCGCAATCACGTCCGACTACGGACTCGACATCAAGCAGACCGTCGACATTCTCAATCAAGCGCTCGCGACGGAAATCGTCTGCGTTTTACGCTATAAAAATCATTACTATTGCGCGAAGGGGATCAACAAGGACGCCGTCGCCGCAGAGTTTCTGGCGCATGCGAACGAGGAACAGCAGCACGCCGACAGCATCGCCGAGCGAATCGGCCAACTCGGTGGAGAACCAAATTTTAACCCGGAAGGGCTCACCACGCGCAGCCACTCGGAGTACGTGGAGTCCCGCGAACTTGCGGGCATGATTCGTGAAAACCTAATCGCGGAGCGCATCGCCATCGAATCTTACCGCGAACTCATTCGCTTTTTCGGCGATAAGGATTCGACGTCGCGCAGGCTCATGGAAAGCATCTTGGCGGTTGAAGAAGAGCATGCCAACGACATGGCCGACTTACTCGAACAGAACGCTCCGGAGAGCGCGAGCCGCACCTAAAAAAGATCTCCGTCGTCCGGGGGCGCTATTGCCCCTGGGCGAGCGAGTACCCGCGCGATCCGTCAAATGTAAAGAGCCCTTCGGTTTTCACGACGTCGAGGTTCGCGCGCTCGCACGCCGATAAGAGATCGATGACGTGCTTGCTCGTGAAGGCCTCGCCATCGGACTCAAAACGGCAGCTCCAATGGTCGCTCCAGAAGGTGTCGGGATTGCCGTCGGGCCACACTTTGGTCCCGCGATTGCTAATGACGACCAATTTGGTACCCTTGACGGCGGTCTCGCGCAGTGTGGCCGCAAGGGCATCCGGATCGCCTCCGGGGTTGTCGATGAAAATATCGACGCCGGCTCGTTGCTTCGCAGGCGTCGCGCCCGCGGCGCGCACGGAAATATTCATCTGCGCGTCTTTCGCGTATACGGCCGGTGCGAGGTTCTCCGGCTTCTGACCCATGCGCTCGCAGATGGCCTCTGCGAACTCGCGCGTTCCTACTTTTTTTGTGCTCGTACCCTCTTTGTAAATATCGTAGGTGTGGATACCGTCTTCAATCGTTTTCAGCCACGCGTTGTGCGCCCGTTCGGCGACTTCGGCCTGGCCGATATGCGCCAGCATGAGGAGCGCGCCATGGAAGAGACCTGAGGGGTTTGCAAGATTTTGTCCGGCTCGGCGCGGCGCGG
>JALYVW010000007.1:20257-34662 GCA_030853005.1 Vulcanimicrobiota bacterium | reverse complement strand
GACCGCGACGGCACAGTAGATGACGGTGCCGATCAGGAGCGATCCCAAAACCCCTACGGGAACGTCGCGCTGTGGGTTCTTGCATTCCTCGGCAGTCGTCGTCGCCGTGTCGAAGCCGATGTAACTGAAGAAGACGAGTGCGGCCCCGGGCACGATGCCAAAGCCATTGCCGCCTGAAAACGGCGTCAGCTTTCCCCACCCGAGGGGTATGAACGGGTGCAGATTTTGCGGATGAAAAAGCGCCAACCCCGCGAAAACAAAAACGATCAGCGCCCCGATTTTGAGAACCACGAACACATTGTTCGTGGACGCGGTCTCGCGAATGCCGAACGAGAGCAAGACGGAAAGCAGCAGAACGAAAACCGCTCCGAAAACATCGTAGTGAGAATGCGCGAGATCCCAGTGCGAGGGATTGGTCCATGAGCCACGGATGACGAGCTGGGATTGCTGCATCCACGCCGGCACGTGGTAGTGAAATGCTTCGCGCAGCAAATCTTGAAAGGCGCCCGAAAACTGCTGGGCCACCGGTGCGGCGCTGATGCCATATTCGAAGAGCAACGCGAAGCCGATAATCCAAGCGACCAACTTGCCGAGCGTCGCGTACGCGTACGTATAGGCGCTTCCGGCAATCGGCACCATCGAGCCGAGCTCGGCGTAGGCGAGCGCTGCAAAGAATGACGCAACGCCGGCTAAAAGATACGAAATGATGATCGCGGGTCCCGCAAGGGCGACGCCCGGGCCGATGGTCGTAAAGATCCCGCCGCCGATCATCGTTCCTAGGCCGATCGCGACAAGGTCCTTGCCGGTGAGCGCGCGCCGGAGAACGCGACGGCTGGCCAGTTCCCGCAATTTTTCAATATTGGTTGTGGCAAACAGCTGCTGCACGAAAGACATTCCGGGCGGTTCGCAGGAAGCCGCAGCGGTCCCCCTACAGGAGTACGTATGCCTTTCGAACGCAAAGCCGCCCGTGAAGTCTATCGCAATGCCTGGCTCGGCCTGGAAGTTCACGACATCGTCCACCCCAACGGCAAGCCGGGCGAGCACGTGCTGATCGTTCCGCAGCCCTGCTCGGCAGTGCTCGTCGATGACGATGGAGACTTGCTCTTCGCACGCCAGGAGCGCTTCGGCGCCGACGCGGCCGTCCTCGAAGTCGTTAAGGGCGGCGCGGAGAGCGGTGAAACTCCCTTAGAATGCGCGAAGCGCGAGTTGCGTGAAGAGCTGGGCGTCGTCGCCGCGCATTGGGAATCGCTCGGATCGTTTTACGAAATTCCGTCGATTCTGGCAACGCCGGTGCACGCGTACTGGGCGCGGGGCATCGAGCACGTCGATACGGACTTCGAACCCGTGGAAAGCGTCGAACTCGTTCGCATCCCGGCCGCGGTTGCCATCGCAGCCGCCGCGGCTGACAAGATTGACGATGCGATTACCGTAGCGGCGCTCCTTCGTTACGCGGTCAAGAGTGAGAAGCTTCGTCCGGCGCAGCCGTAACCGGATTCCAACGGTATTCCGGCACTTCGAATTCCGCGTTCACCCAGCGCGACCACACGAAGAGCGCATCCGAGAGGCGATTGACGAACTTCATCGCATCGGGCGAAATGTGCTCGTCGCGCTCGCACAACGTGAGGAGCGCGCGTTCGGCTCGCCGGCACATCGTTCGAGCGAGGTGCAAATATGCGCCCGCAGGCGATCCCCCGGGATGAATGAAGGCGTCGAGCGCGGGCAGGTCGCTTTGCGCGATATCGATGGCACGCTCCAAAGCGCGTGCGTCGGTCTCACGCACGAGCGGCATCCCTTCCCAACGGTTTTCATGTAAAGTTGCCAACTCCGACCCGAGGTTAAAGAGCATGTCCTGGGTCCAGGCAAGCCAAGCGTCGAGGCGTTTTGCCCGTCCCCGCTCCGCGATTGCGGCTCGTAGAGCAGAGCGCGCGAGGCCGATCGCGCTGCTCGTCTCATCGAGCGTTCCGTAGGCCTCTATGCGAAGGTCGTTCTTTTTGATGCGCTGACCGCCGACGAGCCCGGTCGTCCCATCGTCGCCCGTGCGCGTATAGATTCGTGTTGACTTTGACATTTCGGATGCGTTCGGGGAGGCGGGCTCCTCGTCTTTTAAGAATCGCCTCGGGTCATGTCGCAAACCGATCAACAGACGCCCGTTGTGAAAGAAATCCCGCCGAAGGACGCCGATCTTTCAGCCTGGTACACCGCGGTAACGATCAAGGCCGAGCTTGTGTCCTATTCGCCGGTGCGCGGATGCGTGGTTTTACGCCCCCATGGATTCGGTATGTGGGAAAATTTGCAGCGCGAATTAGATAGCCGCTTCAAGGCCACGGGCCACGAGAACGCATACTTTCCACTATTGATCCCGGAGCATCTGTTGATGCGCGAGGCCGATCACGTCGAAGGCTTCGCACCCGAAGTCGCGTGGGTCACGCATGGCGGTCAAGAAAAGCTGGCCGAGCGTCTAGCCATCCGGCCAACCTCGGAAGTAATTGTTGGCGTCATGTATGCCGAATGGATACAGTCATACCGGGACCTTCCCGTTCTGATCAATCAGTGGGCCAATGTGGTTCGCTGGGAAAAGGCGACGCGCCCGTTCCTGCGCACGATGGAGTTTCTCTGGCAAGAGGGTCATACCGCGCACGCGACGGCCGAGGAAGCTCGCGAGGAAACGCTCCGAATGCTCGACGTGTATCAAGAGTTTGCGAAAAATGTTGCGGCGCTCCCGTGTTATGCCGGCGTCAAAAGCGCCAGCGAGCGATTCCCGGGGGCGTTGGAAACGTTTTCCATCGAAGCGCTGATGCCCGACGGCCGAGCCCTGCAGTCGGCTACGTCGCATGACTTGGGTCAAAATTTCAGTAAGGCGTACGACATCACGTTCGCCGACGCGGATCAGCAAACGAAGCATGTGTACACGACCTCGTGGGGTATGTCGTGGCGCATGCTCGGCGCCGTCATCATGGCGCATGGGGACGATCGCGGCTTGCGCATTCCGCCGAAACTCGCGCCCGTCGAGGCCGTGTTCGTGCCGATCGTTGCGGGTGGAAACAACGCCGCCGTTGCAAAAGCGCACGAGCTCGCCGCCGGGCTGCGCCGCGAAGGTTTCCGGATTCGCGTTGACGATCGGGATTACAAGCCAGGCTGGAAGTTTAGCGAATGGGAAATGCGGGGCGTGCCGCTGCGTATCGAAATCGGCCCGAAGGACCTCAACGCCGGTCACGCGATGGTCGTGCGCCGCGACAAACACAAGGGCGCCGAAGGGGCCAAGGTCGCCGTAACGTTCGACACGTTAGGGGCCGCCTTACGAGAACTGCTCGACGATATCCACGCGACGCTTTTCCGCGAGGCCGGGGAATTTTTGGAGAAGCACACCTATGCGGTAACCGATCGCGAACGCTTCTTCCAATTGTGCCGCGATCGCGCCGGAATGGTAGACATTTCTTGGTGCGCTCTCGCCTCGTGCGAGGCGACGGTCAAGGCGCAGACAGGCGCGACCACGCGGAACCTGCGCACATTGCAAGCCCCCGGTAGCAGGTGCGTTGCCTGCGGCGAGCCCGCAACCACGAATGCGTATTTCGCACAAAGTTATTAGCGCGCTCGCGCTGGCATTAGCCGCGGGTTCGAGTGCGGTCTCGGCGACGACGCCCATGCCTTCGCACGGCGTAGCGAACGTCGACGCGAACGCGCGGGCTTCCGGGAATCGTAAAGACGTCGCCGTTACCGTCGGCCGGCGGGTTTTTCGCACGAAATGGCCGGCACAGGTCCTCAAGATTTACGCCGACGGCATCGGCCGTCATACAGTGGTCGGAATACGCGTGTCGGGCGTGAAATTTCACGTTCGACTCGACCGCACGGGGTTTATCGGGGAGATCGCCTCGCTCGCGGCGCAAACGCTGGCTTCCTCACGTGCCGAAGAGGTGGACATCTACGCCGTCGTTCCCCTCTCGGTGGGCAGGGGGGTCGTCGTGGCTGGCGATCTCGCCAAACCGTCGAGTAGAACGGTTTTCGCCGTCAGCGTGCGACGCGGCGAATCGCAAAAAGCGCTCGTCTCCCGTTTGAGTTCCGGTCGACTCGCCTATTGGGACCAGGACTGGGCGCGAAAATTTCTAAAGTGACTCGCCTCATGTACCGCAAGACGACCCTTCCCAACGGCGTACGCATCATCACGGAAGCGATGCCGGCCTTTCGCTCCGCATCCATCGGTATTTGGGCGGACGTCGGTTCGGCGGCCGAAGATCACGAACGGCGCGGCGTCTCGCATCTCGTAGAGCACATGTTGTTTAAAGGAACTCGGCGACGCACCGCTCGCGAAATTGCCGAAGAGATGGATGGCGTCGGTGGCAACCTCAACGCATTCACGGATAAAGAGACCACGTGCTATTACGCCAAGGTCATCGACCACCAGGTTCCGCTCGCCGTCGATGTCCTTACGGACATGTTCTTACATTCCACGTTCGATCCGTCGGAGCTCGCGAAAGAGCAGAAGGTCGTCCTGGAAGAAATAAAGATGTACGACGATTCCCCCGATGAGATGATCCACGATTTGTTTATTCAGACAATGTGGCAGGGGGGCGATTTGGGCGCTCCGACAATCGGCTTTGCGGAAACCGTTACCGCGCTGACGCCCGACGATCTCCGCGATCACATGCTGCGCCATTACGCGCCGAACTCGGTCGTCGTGGCCGCCGCCGGAAACGTCGAGCACGAGCACATCGTCGATCTGTTTGCAAAGGCCTTCGAAGATTTCGCCGGTTCGTGCGAATTGCCGAAGGCCGAAACGCCGCGAGCGACGCCGAACACGCTGTTCCGTCAGAAAGACAGCGAGCAGGCCTACGTCGTTCTCGGAACGCGCGGCTTGCCCGTGCGGGACGAGCGGCGCTACACGCTCTCGGTCCTGGACACCGTGCTAGGCGGCGGAATGTCCAGCCGCTTGTTCCAGGAAATTCGCGAGAAGCGCGGCTTGGTCTATACGGTCTACTCGTTTCAAGCGGCGTACCGTGCGGCCGGACTATTTGGCGTCTACGCAGGGACGTCGCCGTCCAATGCAAGCGAGTGCATTCGCGTCATCGGCGAACAGCTTGCCGCGATACGCGCGGTGGACATTTCCCCGTCGGAACTGCGCTTAGCAAAGGAACACATTAAGGGAAACTTGACACTCTCGCTGGAGAGCACGTCGAGCCGGATGATCCGCCTGGGACGCAGCGAGTTTGCGCTCGGCCGGCAAGTAACGACCGAAGAAATAGAAGAGCGCGTCGATGCTGTTTCTGCCGAAGACGTGCGCGCGCTTTCTACGGAGCTGTTCGCCCAGGAGCACCTTGGGCTGTGCGTTCTCGGTCCCGTCGACGAAGCTGCCGTCGATTGGAACAGCAGCGCTGCATAACCTCGCGCCCCCCATCGTAACGGGCGTCTCGTTCTGGACATGGCAGCTCCTCGTTGCCGTCGCGATCAATGCCGTCGTCCAAGCCATTCAGATCGGCGCCTACGCCGCGCGGCTGGCGGGCGTGCGCACGGGGCGCATCGCCACGTCGATCTCCTTGTTCAACCTGTTTGTCACGGCCAGCCGCCTCGCGATGCTGGTCTATACGTTAATGCTGGGTCCGATTTCGGACGCTGCCGGCCACGCCGTCGCCGTTCTTCAGTCTCCCCGCGCGCACGCGCTTTGGTCCTCGGCCGCATTACAGGCGGACATCGCGTCCATCCAAACGACCTATCAGTGGCAGCTGCGCGCGATTATCTTCGGCGGCCTCGTTGGGACGCTGCTCGGCGCGCTGTTGTTGCCGATGTTCACCTATCTCTACGTGCGTGGGGTTCGGTCGTTCGAGCGAACCAAATCGCTGCCGCACTCTATGTTGCGGCTCCTCGATTTCCGCGTTCTCGGCGACGTGCTCTCCCACATTCGCTTGCCGCGGCTTGCGGAGTTTCGAACGTTTTCCACGCGCGGAATTCCCCGGCGATTGCTCGTTTTCAACGTGGTGGTAACCGGCGTCTATGCAGTCGGCGTGGTGGCTGCATACTATGCTAGCGTTATCGATATCAACGTTGCGCGAACCGCGATCGGCACCTCGGGAATTATCAACGGCGTCGGCACGATTGCATTTACCTTTTTTGTCGATCCCACATCGTCGATTATCGTGGATGAGGCAGTCAAGGGAGAACGCCCCCACGAACAGGTGAAATCCATGGTATTTTATTTAGCGCTGACAGCGGCGGTCGGCTGGGCACTCTCCCAATTGATCTTGGTCCCGTCGGCGGAAATCATCGCATTTGTCGCCCACCTCGTCAACCACGGCCGGTAGGAGAATTGCAATGATCCGGACGCTCGCTTTCGCGATGGTCTTGGTTAGCGGCCTCGGCGGATGTGCGGGGCCGGTCGAGCGCTGGATCGTGAATACGCGCGTTCGGCAGGGCGATGCCGCTCTCGCTCGCGGAAGCCTGCACGAAGCGGAACTCTCGTATGGCCTCGCGCTGAAGGTCTCGCCCCACAACGCGCGCGCCCGTGCGGGATTCGCGCACGTGAGCGAAGATATCGCGGAGACGGACTACGAGAGCGGTAATCTTCAAGACGCGATTGCGACGCTCGAAGCTGCCGCAAAATACGATCCGGGCAGCGTTCGGCTCCAAGCCATGCGCCAAACTTTTGAAGATGCGAGGCTCAAACGAGAGATCGTGGTTTCCAACTATCCGACCTATACCGCGGCCGGTACGCAAATCGGCCTAGAATACCGGTCCCTCACCGCGCAAAATACAATGATCCTGCACCTGCTCAAGCGGTTTGGGTATTCCTACGATACGAATGACCTCACGAAGGCCATCCAGGACTCCTACGAGCTGCAGCTCGACGTGGCGAAAAACACGAACCGCCTTATCGCCTTCCGGCAACTTGTCGAATCCGGCGTGCCAGCGGTCGAAAAAGGCAGCGCCCCCGCCGGTGCGACCGGTTCGCTCCTCCCCCTACCTTGAAGCCGGGCGGCAGAGGCCGCGCTTGTCGAGCCATTGGCGTGCAGCGCCGGCTTTTTCGGCATTGCGAAAGGAGCGCCATTGCGACTCCGCCTGGGGCAGGACGAGTGCGGGATCCGTTCGGTACACGATCCACTTCGCGCGCGTATTCACGATTGGAAAGCGAGTCATCCAGGCACACAGCTCCACGTTGCGCGCGAACCGGTTACGCTCGATGTCGATGAAATACCGCGCGCCCTTGGCAATGGCGCTTTGCTCGTCAAAGGGCGTCCAGAGGTAAGGATCTTCCTCCCAACCATACCGCCCGATGTAATAGAGAATCGACGGATCGTAATGCGCCATGACGACGAGCGCTCCGGGCGCGAGCGTTGTATTTAGCGTTTGCGCGTTGCGGTAGACCGATTTACTGTAACGATAGTACGGCGCGGCGACGACCCGATTTTGTCCAACGCCGGCCGCTACGAGAACGAGAGCGGCGGCAGCGGCGGCATACCGTATGGACGGGCTCAGCCCTGAATCGCGGATTGCGCCGATTAAGCGCGCCGCAAATCCCGCGCCGAAAAGCGCGGCAAGCGGCAACAAAAGGAACATGTAGTAATCCACCCGCTCGACGGTTACCACAACATACGTATAGGCGAGTCCGGCGGCGAGCCACGCAAAGAGCAACGTCCGACACCGCGTTGACGATGGACTAAAAAGGACGCCGAGAATGGCCAAGGCTGAGCACATCGGTCCGAGCATAGTTCGCATGAGGACCGAGAGGACCGCGTGGAATTGTCCCCACTTGATCGCAAAGGCTCCTGCGCTCGTAAGAGCGACTTTGAGCGCGGGAATGACATGCAGCGTGGTTATCCCGCTCGCCCAGTGCCATTCGGCGTGCGCGCTGACGGCGCGGTCATAGAACGCGAGTAGGGCCAGCGGGACAAGGACGAGTGTGCCTATCTGCCCCCACGGCACGTCCCTTGCGGCGCGCGCTCTTTGGAAAATCAACGCGAGCACCACCAACAAACCGGCGAGCGCGACCGGCTTGGCGAGGTAAGCCGCTGCCAGCAGCGCCGTCGCGCCGATCGTGCGGCGCCATGACATCGCCTCGAACCCAAGAATGAGCCGCGCGCAAACGTAAAGCGCCGCCGTCAAGAAGAACACCATCGTTGCGTCGGGCGTGAAGGACCGCCCGTAGTAAACGCTTCCGGGCATGATCGCGAAGAGTAGCGCCGCCGCGATCCCCGCACTCGGGCTGGTGAAGAGCCAACGAGCGAAAAATGCCAGGACCGCGACCGTTCCGAGCGAGAAGCCGATCGTAATCAAACGGCCGAAGACTTCATGTACGCCGAAGAGTTTATACAAGGCTGCCGCAAACAACGGCACGATCTGCAGTTCCAGCTCCACGTAGTTTGGCGGCGGACCATCGTAGTTGGTTTGCGGATAGAGTGGATTAAATTGGAGCGTCGCAAAGTTGCGCGCGATGGACGCCGTGTCGCCCTGGCGCCACGCGGGGTGATCCAAAATAGGATCGTGGAGCCCCTTCAAGCGCAACGCCAGACCTAGGAGCAGCACGACGGCTACGGCCGCGTACCACAGGTTCGCGCGGGTGAGTCCGGCTACCGGACGTGCCGAAACGTCCAATATTTATTCAAGAAGAAGTTCACGATGATGCCGGCAAGGGTGGCGACAAACCAGGTTTTGTGACCGTGTCCCAGTGACGGACTGATGGCGGCCGAGACCAACAACCCGGCGATGAGGGCGAGGACCGATACGGTCATAAACTGGGCGCCTTCGCGCATCGCGTGGCCGGTGGAGCGGAACGTCCAGATCCGATTGAGGTAGTAATTCGAAACGCCGCCGGTGAGAAAAGCGATGGAATAGATCACGTTATATTGCAACGGTTGGTCGTGGTGGGCGACTGCGCGTTGCAAGAGCGTAAAGACGACGAGGTTGACGAGGAACCCGGAGGCGCCAACGATGCCGAATTTCACGAATTGGCGAAACCCGCGACGTTGCGCCAGCGCTGCAAAGGTCATGCCACCCAGTACCAATCGGCAAAGAGTACGGTAAAGAGCCCGAGCAAAGGGAGCGAAAACGCGAGGATCGCGTTGTTGACCGATGGCCGCCGACCCCAAAGCGCGAGAAGTGCGAACATCGGAAAGAGCACGAGTGCGAAGCGCGGCATGCTCATCAAACTCGACGTAGACAACGGCACGAGAATGGAAAGGCCCATGTATGCAATGTACGACGGGCGAAGCTTGCGCCAGCCCGCCGCAAGTACGCTTACCATCAACGCGGTAAAGACCAATTCGAGGACCTGATTCGCGATGGTTTGCGGGCTCGTGGCGCGCTCGATCTTATGGAACGAATTGATTACCGCCGTCCACGGCGCCGCGATATGGCGATTCCAGTGCGACTGGATGTGCGAAAAATACAGCGGGTCGCCGTTGAGCACCCAAAGGTAGCCCATATACGCGAATAGCCCCAGTGGAATCAGCGCCACCGGCCATGCGTGTTTGAGCCCAGCACGAAGGTCCGTGCGGGATACCGCGTACCATTCGATGGCGTACGGGACCATAAGGAGAATGCCCTCGACTCGCGTGGTGGCCGCAAGCAAGCCGATGATTCCCGCCAGCACCCAACGGCGTTCGCGCATGTAGTAAAACGAGGCGACGGTGAGCATGAAGAACAGCGATTCGGTGTACACGGCCGAAAAAAAGACCGCGGTCGGGAAGATCGAGATGTAAAACATTGCCCTACGAGCGACGGTTCGATCGAACTCGTGCTCCACGAGCTTATAGAGAAAAAGTAATCCAAAAAAGAATGCGACGTTGGATATCAGCATGCCGGCGATTAAGTGATTGCCGAGGATCTTGCCCAGGATCTTGATCAGCAGGGGGAAGAGCGGGAAAAACGCCATGTCCGTCCCGTGATAGCCGATGGTAGCGACGTCGATGTAATGTACCGCGTCCCAGTGGCCCCAGACCGAGAGCAGCAGGTGGCGAGACTCCTGAACGTGGCTCCCCGCTCGCTGCCCGACGATCACGGCGGCCAGCTCGGCAATAACGATGATCGCAAAACGGGTGAGTGCAAAGTCGACCGAAACGTCGCGCACCGTTTGATTGAAACGTGCGGCGATGGCGGTCTTGCCGAGTCCGAACAGCAGGGCTAAGACCGCCGCAAGCCTCGCTCCGTGCGTTATCGAGAGCGGCAGCGCGAAGGACAGCCAAAGTAGGACGAACGGCAGCCAGGTGTAGGCATCGTATTGCAACGCCCGATCGTATTTGATGCCGGTTCGCCGCGCGAAGTAATGGGCGTACGCGGACCACGCCCATAGCGCCCCTGCGCCGCCGAGCAGCACGCCGAAGGGCAAGCCGATCTCGGCAAAGGCGAGGTCGTGCATCGGAACGACGAGACCGAACCATGCAAAAAATCCGAGCGTAAAGCCGGCGACGAGAACGCTCCAAAAAGAGGCGGCCCCGGCGGCAAAAAGCGTATCGAGGCCATACGCGGCGAAGCGCGATCGAAAATCGTGGGCTTGTACGGACACGGCCACCATGGGTTAAAAGGAATCGCATCCGTTCCCTTGTAGCCCAGAGTACGAGCAAGCGCTTCGGGCGGCGACGGCGCTGCATCGTTCGAAAGCGCGAGCGTGTCAAAGGTGAGGGATGCGGAAAGTTACACACGATCTCGTCGTCGTCGGGGCCGGTTCGGGCGGGTATTCGGCGGCGCGCACCGCCCGCGGTTTGGGAGCCGACGTGGCGATGATCGACCATGGCCCGCTCGGCGGGCTGTGCATTTTACGCGGTTGCATGCCCAGTAAGACCCTACTCGCTTCGTCCGGGGCAATTGCGGACATTCGCGATGCGGCCGAACTCGGGATACACGCCGAACACGTACGCGTCGACTTTCCGCATATCATGAAACGCAAGCGCGAGCTTATTGCGGGATTCGCCGATTTCCGGATCGAGGGACTTCGCGAGTTTCCGTTATATGAAGGCTTTGCCAAGTTCGTCGGCGAGCGCGAGGTCCAGGTCGGTGACGATCTGGTCGTTACGGCGAAAAAATTCATCATCGCCACCGGCAGCGTCGTCGCGCCGGCCGCCCTGCCGGGGTTGATCGAAACCGGGTTCATCGATTCGGACGGGGCGTTGGAGCTCGGCGAGCTGCCAAAATCGCTCGTCGTCTTAGGTGGCGGGTATATTGGTTGCGAGCTCGGGCAATTTTTTTCGCGGATGGGCGTCGAGACGACCATCGTACTGCGCAGCAAACATCTCTTATCGATCGAAGACGACGATATCGGCTTCGCCTTGATGGAGTATTACCGCGGTGAGGGCATTACGGTCGAAACGGAAACGCACATCACTCGCGTCAGCAGCCGTAACGGTAAGAAACTCGTGCACGTCGTTCGCAACGGCATCGAAGGTGAGATCGAGACCGACGAGATCCTCTACTGTTTGGGCCGGGTTCCGAACCTGAACGGGCTCGACCTGGACCGCGCCAAGGTGCCCTGCCACCACATTACCGGGGTGGACGTCGACAACACGATGCGCACGTGTAACCCCGATGTCTTTGCTGTCGGCGACGTGACCGGCGCCCACATGCTCGTGCATGTCGCCATTTATCAAGGAGAAATCGCGGCGAGAAATGCGGTCAACGGCGGACGCGAAGAAGCGTCGTACGATTTGGTTAAGACCCATACGATTTTTAGCGACCCGGAGATTGGCATCGTCGGAGAAACAGAGCGAGATCTGCAAAAACACGGCATCGCTTATGTGAAAGGCGTCTATGCTTTTGCCGAGCACGGCAAAGCCATGTGCTTGAACAAGACGCAGGGTTTTGTAAAAATGATGGCCGACCCCGCGACCGGCAAAATTTTAGGAGCGGCAGTCATCGGACCCCACGGCTCCGACCTCATCCATGAGGTGATCGTGGCCATGTCGTTCGGTTCGACCGTCCAGCACTTTATGAAGATCCCGCATCTGCATCCGACCCTCGCGGAAATTTGGACCTACCCCGCCGAAGAGTGTTGCGAAAAAATCGGGGCCGCCGGCGACGACGATGTGTCCGAAGAAGTGGCGGTCGGTGCGAGCGCCGGATAATGCCGCCTTGGCGGTAGACGTCGCGATTTTACAAACGAAACCGCACAAGGGCCGTTACCGCGAGAATCTCCAGCATGTCGGTGAAGCGTTTGCGCAGCTCGGTCAAGGGCACGTCCCGGACATTGTGTTGCTGCCCGAAGCCGCATTCACGGGCTACTTTCTTGAAGGTGCGGTTTACGAATTAGCGATGGGTGCGGACGCGTTCGCAGCCGACCTAGAAGCAACGTGGCGCGACGCGAATCCGGGAAAGCCGGTCGACATTGCGGCGGGGTTTTTCGAAAACTGCGACGGGACGTATTATAACAGCGCGCTGTATCTCACGCTCGACCGCGTGGGGGCGCGGACAGAGCACGTGCACCGCAAGATGTTTCTCCCGACGTACGGCGTTTTTGACGAAGCGCGTTTTCTCTCTCGCGGCCGTCGCTTGCAAACCTTCGTAACCCGCTTCGGGACCGCCGCGCTGCTCATTTGTGAAGATGTCTGGCATTCGATCGTGCCGACCGTTGCCGCGCTCAAAGGCGCGCGCATACTCGTGGTGCCAAGTGCGGCTCCGGGGCGTGGCATCGATGAGGGCGCGGAGTTGAGTAGCATTACGCGGTGGCGTGAGATATTGCAGGCGATCGCCGCCGAGCACGGCGTGTACGTCCTCTACGCGAACCTCGCCGGTTTTGAAGGCGGCAAAGGATTTAGCGGGTCGTCATGCATCCTCGACCCGCTCGGACGAGTCGTCGTGCAGGGTCCTGCGGTGGGCGAATGCATCGTCCGCGCGAAGATTGACTTGACCGAGATCGATCGGGCACGCGCCATGTTTCCGCTCCTTGGAGATTTGAGCGCCGTACTTCCCGACCTGTTGCTCGACGACGAACTACCCTTACCGCGAGGGTCGCACGATGCTGCCAGTCGTTGAAGCTCCGGCGAAGTCACTGGCGCCGCCCGCGATCCAAGCCGGCGTGGCCGCCGCATGGCTCGAAGCTTTCTTGCGCGACGAACTCGTCGACCGGCGTGGCATTGGAAAGGCCGTCATTGGCTTGTCCGGTGGCGTCGACTCGGCGGTCACCGCATACCTGTGCGCGCGCGCACTGGGGGCCGACCACGTGACGGCAATCCGGATGCCTTACAAAACCTCCGATCCGCGCAGTTTGAGCGATGCGCGACTGGTCGTCGATGCCTTGGGGATTGCGGAACGGACGATCGATATTTCCGCCGCGGTGGACGGGTACTTGCAGCTCGAACCTCAAGCGGATGCACGCCGGCGAGGAAACGTCATGGCGCGCACCCGCATGCTCGTGCTGTTCGATCAATCCGCAAAATTCAATGCGTTGCCCGTGGGCACGGGGAACAAGACCGAACGGTTGTTGGGCTATTTTACCTGGCACGCCGACGACGCGCCTCCGATCAATCCCATCGGCGATTTGCTCAAGACGCAGGTCTGGGAACTGGCGCGCCACCTAGGCGTCTCGGCGTCCATTGTTGACAAGGCGCCGAGCGCCGACCTCGAGGCGAATCAAACCGACGAGAAAGACTTGGGCATTAGCTATTGGAAGGCCGACGCGATTCTTCACCGCATGCTTCTTGGATATACAGACGATGCGAGCGTAGCCGCGGGGTTTGCCGCTGGTGACGTCGCGCTCGTGCGCCGCAGGGTGGAGGGAACGCATTGGAAGCGCCACCTTCCCACGACGGCCATGTTGACGAACACGGCGATCAACGAATTCTATTTGCGGCCGGTGGACTATTGAGACCGTTCTATCCAGTTTCGCTGAACGTAACGGGGCGCCGGTGCGTGGTTCTTGGAGCCGCTCGGGACCGGGAAGCCATCGAAAAAACAGAGGCGTTACGCGAAGCCGGCGCTGAGGTCGTGTGGTTGCAGGATGTTGCGGCGTTGTGCGATGAGGATGTAGCCGACGCCTTCTTCGTGATCTCCACTCCGCAGGACGAATCGCTCTCGCGACGCCTGCGCGCTCTGGCCGACCGTCACCGGTTTTTGCTCTGCTGCATAGACCAACCAAAATTCGGCTTCGTCGCCATGGCGGCCATCGTGAAGGCCGGTCCGGTTCGCGTTGCAATTTCGACGGCCGGGCTCGCACCTCGCGTCGGACAGGTTTTAAAAATCGCCCTTCAACGCGTTATGGACCCAAAATTCGAACGCTACATCGAATGTCTCGCAACGCAGCGCGAGCGCGTTCGCAAGCGGTATCCGCTTGCCGAGGATTCGGCGCAGCGGCGACTGGCGATGATCGACGCCGCGACGGGTTTCGAATCAACCGTCGCGGTGCGGTATCCGGCGTGGTACGAGCGCGAAATCGAAACGCTCGGCCCCAAGATCGAATCGTAGTGCCCGCTGTCGAACTGCTCGCGGTAGGGACC
>JALYVW010000007.1:0-20247 GCA_030853005.1 Vulcanimicrobiota bacterium | reverse complement strand
ACACGGTCACGATTGCCGCGCAGATGGCCCTTGCCGGCGTCGATGTCTACGGAACGCACGCCGCAGGCGATAACACGCAGCGGATTGCGGCGGCCCTACGCGCGGCGCTCGAGCGCGTGGACGGCGTTATTTGTACCGGAGGGTTGGGGCCAACGGTGGATGATCTCACCAAGGAGGCCGTACTCGAAGCATTGGATGTGCCCTCCGAGTTTCACGAAGCATCGTGGCTCGCGATGGAACGGTACGCGCGCAAACTTGGCTGGACGATGTCGCCCAATAACCGCAAACAGGCCCTGCTTCCACGGGGGGCTACCGTATTGGAAAACCAGAACGGAAGTGCTCCGGGATTTATCGCTTCGCGCGCCGACGGGAAGTTTATCGCCTGCATGCCCGGCGTACCGGCCGAGATGCACCCAATGCTGATGGAGGGCGTGTTGCCCTGGCTGCGCGAGCGATTCGATCTGCACGAAACGATCGTGACCCGCGTCGTTCATACGATTCGACTCGGCGAGTCGGAAATCGACCGGCGTATCGAAGATCTCTTTCGCGCGAGCGTGAATCCAAAGATTGCCATCCTCGCGCATGGTTCCCGTTGCGACGTCAAGATCATGGCGAAGGCTACCTCGGAAGCAACCGCGCGCGAGCTCATCGCGCCTTTGGAGCACGATATTTGCGCGCGATTAACGGGACACGTGTACGGTTTTGACGATCAAACGCTGGCCGGGGCTGTCCTCGAGCTCGCGCGCGCGACCGGGAAACGAATTGCGGTCGCGGAATCCTGCACGGGTGGCCAGATCTGCGCGGCATTTACCGCGGTGCCCGGCGCATCGGACGCATTCGCCGGAGGCGTGGTCGCCTATGAGAATAGCGTGAAAATCGATCTTCTTGGAGTGGATTCGAACGCATTAGCGGCCAAGGGGGCGGTCAGCGAAGCCGTCGCCGCCGGCATGGCGGCTGGCGTTCGTAAAGCCTTGCACGCAGACGTTGGGGTATCGTCCACCGGGATCGCCGGGCCGGGCGGTGCCACGCCGGAGAAACCGGTGGGCCTCGTCTGGTTAGCGATCGGAGGAGACGGGGACGAACAAACCCAACGGATGCAATTTCGCGGGGACCGCGCGACGATTGCGGCACGAGCGACCACGGCTGCGCTTGGGTTGCTCTGGAATTATTTGGGGGAGCGGGAACCGAAAACGAGCCCTGCTGCGTAAATCAGAATAGCGGGCCAACCGGCCTTGGAGGAATGAGTGAAATCCTTACTACGACCCCTCGCGCTCGCGAGCATAACGGCCCTCATCGTATCCGCGTGCGGCGGGGGTGGCGGCTCGTCGAGTGGGGGCGTGCCGGTGCCGCGCATCACGCCGACGGTAGCGCCGACTTCCACTCCGGTGGTCACGCAAAGCGCCACCTGTCCCACTACCGGGGCTACGCCACAGTCGTTTTCACTCGGTTCGGCGCGCGGAAGCAACGGCGAGATTCGGCGCCCTGCCGCGTCAGCCGACGGGTCTCCTCGCTTTACGCCCGACTTGCTGGAAGTCACCTACGCCCGGTCCGCCTTCGCCGCGAACGAAGGTGCAGCGCAAGCGAGTGAATCATCCGTGGGCGCGTCGAAAATTCGGCAACTGGATTTCCCCAACGCAAATGTGATCACACGCATCGTTCGTGTAACGCCCGAGCAAAATGCCACGGCCATGCAAACGCTGCGCCGTTCGCCCGGCGTCACGTCGGTTGCTCGCGTGCAGTATCGGTACGCAATGAGTGCACCGGCATACCACCCGGTAAATGACCCCTATTTCAACGGGTTTAACTCGCCCGCCCCGCCGTATTACGAAGCCGCCTCTAGCCCCGGACAATGGGACATGCATGCGATCGCGGTCGACCGGGCCTGGGGTTACGCGCTGCCGGCGGCGACGAATTTCAATCCGAGCATCATTAGTGGCGCGACGATTGGGATGATCGATACCGGCGCGGATTTGACGCATCCGGATCTTGGTTCCCACAAAGTGGTCTACACGCATTGCTTTATTACCCTGAACGGCGTCGCCACCACCGGGAACTTCGTCACCGATGTCGACGGGCATGGAACCAACACGGCCGGCATCGCTTCGTCCGTAACCAATAACGCTTTCGGTTTCGTGGGCGTGGGCTTTAACTCGCACCTCATCATCGAACGCATTTTTCCAAGTCCGCCGCAAGTCGGTTGTCCGACGACCTCGACCGACCCGCAGTGCGCGGCCTCCTCGGCGGATGAAGCGCTCGCCATTCAGGACGCCGTTAATCACGGTGCCCGCGTCGTGAGTTTAAGCCTAGGCGCCGTCCCCGACAAAACCACCGGCACGTGTTCGGATCCGGTCGAGCTGCAGGCGGTGCAATACGCGCAGGCGCACGGCGCCGTGGTGGTCGCCGCATCCGGCAATGAGAACGCACCCGCGCTCGATTGCCCGTCGGCCTATCCGGGCGTCATCGCCGTCGGTGCTTCGGCACTGAACGACCCCGCCGGCGCGCCGATTACCGAAAAAGTAGCAAACTACTCCAACTATGTTCCCGGAACCGACGGCGGATTGTATCTCGTCGCACCGGGCGGGGAGCCAGATGCGTCCGGAAGCAAGGATCAGGACGATTTGCATTGGATCGAAAACATCTATTCGAGCACGGCACCGGAGTTTTCACCGCCGAACAAAGCGTGCACGCCCGACTTCGGATCGAATAGCGGTCCGGCCGACTGCCGCGTACTCATCGCGGGAACTTCGCAGGCCACACCTCATGTCGCGGGTGCCGTAGCCTTGCTCTTAGCTGCCGGCGCGACGCCCGGATCCATTCCCGGGCTCTTGTGTTCGACCGCGGATAACATCGGTGACGTCAAACAGGGGTGCGGTCGGCTCAACGTCTATCACGCCGTCGCGAAACAAGTAGGCGATCCCAACCCGTAAGATCGCAATGCCCTACGAACCGTAGCCGATCGACGCGAGAACCTTTTGCGTTTCGACCGCTTCTGCGAATGTGGGAATGGCGCTCGGCTGCCCTTCGAGCGCCTTCACGTACTCATCGAGCAGGTCCATGATCAGCGGCACGTTGGCGCCCGCGGATTCGAACCGCGCGTGCGGCGACTTCACGCACTCGAGCTCCGACGTTTCGTCCGTCTCCACGGCGAAGAGCCGGTTCTCGGTGGCCGTCATTCCACTGGAGACGGCAGTGCGATTTTCGGCGTGCAGGGCGATGGTAAACGAATCGACGCCCACCGTCCCGTCGCACGAGAGGCGCGCGATCAGCCCGTCTCCGTAATCGATGAGCGCGAAGCAACCGTCGTCCACTTCGGATAAAAAGGGACCGCGAACGTCTCGGCGTTGCGCGATCGCCGTTCGTAAAAATCCCGTACTCCGCACGGGCGGCCGGCCCGCCAGCCACGTCGAGGAATCGATGATGTGCGAAAGAAGCGCGCCGGCGAGCCCGCCTCCGCGAGCCGTCTCGAACCACCAACCTCGCGGCCGCTCGACATCGTGGCGCAGGAACGAGGCCAACTGCGTAATTTCGATTTCACGAAGTGCGTCAAGGTGACCGTTGAGTACCAGCTCTTTAAGTGCCTGACGCTCGGGTACCCAGCGAAACTCATGCATGACCGCACACGCCGTTCCCGCGGTGCTCGCGGCGTCCCGCATGCGCGCTGCCGCTGCTACAGATAACGCGAACGGCTTTTCGCACAAAACGTGCTTTCCGGCAGCTAGCGACGCCAGGACGTCGTCTTCATGCGTGAACGGCGGCGCAGCGATGGAGACGACGTCAACGTCGGCTCCCCGAAGCAACGATTCGCACGAATCAAACGCGTGCGGAATGTTCCGTTCGACGGCCACCGACGCAGCGGAATTTGGCGACGCGAGCGCAACGACTTCGAAGCGGTCGTGCGCTGAGAAGGCAGGTAGGTGCGCGCGCACTCCGAAGCCGCTTCCCACAAGTCCGACGCGATACGTTCTGGGCATAGTTAGCGAATGCACTCCTCAATGGTGTCGGCCGCGCGCATCAGCTCGACATCGTCGATGACGAGCGGCGGCGTGAGATGTAAGACGTTTCCAGAAGCTCCCGCGGCGAGAGCGAGCACGCCGCGTTTGAGCAAGGCTTGTACGGTGCGCTCACAGGTCGCCCCGTCCCGAAATTCCACCCCCCACATGAGGCCGCGGCCACGCACGTCCAAGACCGACGGCAAAGCGCGTAGGCGCTCTAACCGCTGGCCGAACGCGGAGCCCAGCTTGCGAGCGCGTTCGACTAATCCGAGGCGCGCAATCTCTTCGATCGTCGCAATCGCTGCGGCGCATCCCATGGGGTTACCCAGAAACGTTGAGGTGTGCAACGCTTCTCCGCGAGAAACCGGCCAGGCATCCATGACGCCGGATCGCGCAACGATGGCAGAGATGGGAAATCCGTTGGCCAGCGCCTTGCCGAGACAAAGAATGTCGGGCACGACCTCCTCGTCATTGCAGGCGAAGAATGCGCCGGTTCGCCCAAAGCCGGTATACATCTCGTCGACGATGAGAAGCATGTCAAGCTGCGTGCACGCATCGCGAAGGCCGCGCAAAAAGCCCGCCGGAGGAACGACGTTCCCGCCACGCCCTTGAATCGGCTCTACGATGACGGCGGCGATGTCGCGGCGTTTCGAGAGTTCCGCGCGCGCGGTTTCGATGTTCCCAAACGGGAGAAAAAGCGTACGTCCCGGTAAGGCGCTTGCAAACGGGGTACGAAATTTCGCAATACCGCTCACTTCAAGTGCGCCGATCGAAAGTCCGTGATAGGCATTTTCAAATGCCGCGAACGCCGGCTTACCGGTCGCCAGGATTGCGGTTTTGAGGGCCGCTTCGACGGCTTCCGCGCCGGTAGACGCCAGAAACGTTTTGTTCGAACCCCCGGGAGCGAGGTGGCCCAGTTTCTCCAAGAGTCGAAGCTTTATTTCGGTCGGGTGCACGTCACCCATGGCGTGCATCATCGTTTTCGCTTGGAGCGCAATCGCGTCGGCGACGCGCGGGTTGCTGTGACCGGCATTTGCGACGCCAAACGCAGCCGTTAAATCGAGATAGGCGTTTCCGTCAACGTCCTGCACCATCGCGCCGCGGGCGGACCTCCAGAAGACCGGAAATTCCTTGCCGAGAAACGTGACGTTTTGCGATTCTACGGAACGGAGCCTATGCCCGAGCTCATGGCTTGTTTTGCCAGGGATAGGGGGCATCAAGACTCGCGGTCGATCCAACGCACGAATTCGGCGATGCGTGGACGCCCACCGTGATTCCCCCCAACCGGCGGATGTTGCAACTCGCCAAAAGTGGTCAGACGCACCGCGCCGCAACCAAGCGCCATGCGATCCACGTCGGGGCGAACGGCGCGTCGCGCGAAACCTTCTAGCGCTAAACCATGCCGGTCGAGATACGCTGCCGCACCTTGCGGCGAGTCGACCGAAACGACGCCCAGCATGCGCGGAAGAAAAAAGGGCGGCTCCGCCGCGGGCGGCTCGAAAACGATCACGTGGCTGCATCCGTCATCGGCATAGACCCGGCCGCTTCCGCTTGCGGCGCGAAAAGCCGCGAGATCCCTCGCGCGTGCCAGGCGAGCGAGAGTTGCCGGTTCGCGACGTCCCACGGGGAATTCGACTGCGGCGCGCTCGACCGCACTTGCCAATAGCGTAGCGAACCGTTCCGCCGGCAACGTTCCCCCGCGTTCGACGAAGAGCACGTGCAGCGATAGGCAGCCTTCAGTGTCGTAGAGGAGCAAGTCGCGGGCCGCACCCACCGCAACCGAATTGGCGCTGGTTTCATCACAGAGATCTTCACGCGAAACGTATCCGGCGCTCGCGCGCGCGCCATATCCCGAGAAGCGCGCCTGGGAGCCACATCTCGCGCGTATGTCGCGCAGCGTCTCGTCCCTTCCAAAGGCGATCACGGTATCGAATTGCGCGATATTTTTGCCGTCTTGTGGGCCGTCCCAAATTTCGGCCTGCGCGGAGAGTCGAAATTCGTCCCGTTCCTCGGCAAGGGTTTCAAAGAAGGCTCGAACGAGCCCATCTTCGCGATCCTTCACGAGCACGTCGTTCTTCGTACACAAGGCGAAGGTTGCCGGAACGAGCGCAACGCCGATCGTCGTGCGGCTGGAAATGATGCAGACGTTTCCCACGGGCGCCGCCCACGCTTGCGGCGCTCCATCGCGCGCGGTAAAGCCGTCGAGAATGCTGATGCTTCCCAGTTCGTTGACGAGCGAGCGGTTCAATCCGTCCGCGGTGATGGTTGAGAAAAGATGGTCCAAAGCATACTCTACGACGGGCGCGGAATAGCCGGTTCGCTCGATCAAATTCTCAGTCGTGCGCACGCGCGGCGGGTAATCCGCATCCATCCAGCGCTCCGATGCGTCGCCGAGCGCGTGCAGAATGCTTCGAGCGGAGAGGTTGACGAGGGTCACGCGCGGGCGGCCGCGAGCAACGATTCGGCGTCGAGCGAACAGCCGCGCAACTCCGCATTCGCATCTCTTCCCAACAGGACGAATCCGCCGGGAACGGCCACGCCCAGGTCCTCGGTGGCGATCGCAATGCACGACGAGCGGTTTGCGAGATCGACGTGCGCGAGCGCGCCGACGGTGCCTCTCGGCACGGCGGCTCCGTCCGGGCCGATGATGCGATGGCGTAACCAGGGTGGCCCCACCTTAACCCTCACCGGCGACGATCGCGAAGACGGCAGATCGTAATACTGGCTGGTGAGTTCCGTCATGCCGTATTCGGCGATGATGGCCGATCCAGGAATGCCGAAGACGTCGGAAGCGTCGCGGTAGAGCGTTTCGCGATCGATCGCAACCGCACGCCCCTTAAAGCCGCCGGTTTCCATAATGCGCGAGCCCTTGGCTAGTTCGAAGCGTTCGCCGCGTTCGCGGCACGCATCGATAGCCGCAGCAAGGGCGAACGCCGTGGCGGCGATGCAGATGGGCTCGCGAGCGTCTTGCGCGCCGTGCAGATATCCCAATAACGCCGCTACCTGCAGCTCTCCATTGCGGAGAAACCATCCCGTTCGCGAGGTCCCCCGTCGAGCGGCAACGTGCGCCATCATGTATCCCAGCGACGAATGCGGATGCTCAATCGGGTTGGGAACCAGATTCGCATAACCCAGACGCGCGTCATCGGCAAGCACGAAGCGATCGAAGCCGGCGAGCAAAGCCGAATCGTAAAGGGCCGCGGTTTCCATATAGTGACGGCCACCGGCGCCCCGTGTCGTGCCGCTGGTCTCGAAAACCAATTCGGCGCATTTTGCATCGAACGTCGCGAGCACAGATTCCTTGTAGGCGCCCGAGGGAAGCGCGGGGATCGCGTCCCAACGGTCCGGCAGGCGGTCGCGCGTGATCCCTAACGTCGAGCAATATCGCGCATAGGGTTCGTTCGCGACCAGTTGGTGGTGAAATATGCGAAGTGCGAGTTCGGAGAAGGCGGGGTCGGTGAGTTCGCAGCCGTCGGCGTGCCACCCTTCGATTACCGCGGCTATCGCGGCATCGAGCCGTTCTGACTGGGCCTTCGGGTCGTCGCTCATCGACGGGTGGAGCGAACGATGCCGCTGTTGAGTCCGCTCTTTGCGAGGCCGCCGTTCAATCGCGCGGATTCGACTTTCATGCAGCGATCCACGACGACGTCCAAACCCGCGCGGTCCGCCATTGCGATGGCTTCCTCATGAATCACGCCATATTGGAACCAGACGGAACGCGCGTGTACGGCAATCGCTTGGCGGACGACATCCAGGACTTCACTGGGCTTGCGGAACACGTCGATGATGTCGGGCGGCCCACACTCGGCAGCGTATTCGGCGAGCGACGGATACGCTTTCACTCCGTCAATCTCCGCGATAGCCGGATTGACGGGGTGGACCGAAAAGCGGCCTTGCGTCCGGAGGTAACTGAACACCGTGTAGCTCGGACGTAGCGGGTTGGGAGATGCGCCGACGACCGCGACCGTTTTGCTTGCGTCGAGGAGCGCCCGTCGTTGCGAAGGGGTTCTTACGATCATACCGCTGCCGTTTCGTGCGACGCGCTGGTTGCCAACGCGAGCGCGCGCTCCAGATCCCAAGTGAGGTCGGCGGCGTCCTCCAAACCGACCGAAAGACGAACGGACTCTGGTTCCACGCCGGCACGCCGCATTTCATCATCAGAAAGCTGGGAGTGCGTGGTCGAGGCGGGATGTATCACCAAGCTCTTCGTGTCGCCGACGTTAGCGAGATGGCTCCACAGTTCCAAACTGTCGATGAAGCGCCGTCCCGCGTCGCGTCCTCCGCGAATCCCGAACGTGAAGATCGAACCGGCACCACGGGGCAAATATCTTTTTGCGAGATCGTGTTGCGGATGGGTGACGAACCCCGGGTAGCGGAGCCAAGCCACTTCGGGTCGGTCGCGCAAAAAGCTCGCGATGCGTTCCGCATTTTGCACGTGGGCGATCATCCGAACCGGCAGCGTCTCTAAACCCAACAGAAGCAGCCAGGCATCCATCGGCGAGAGCTGTGCGCCAACGTCGCGCAACACTTCCGCGCGGGCGCGCATGAGGAAGGCGTACTCTCCGAAGTTTTCGGTAAAGACCTTGTTGTGGTACCCCGGGCTCGCTTCCGATAGCATCGGAAAGCGGCCGTTGTCCCATGGAAACGTGCCCGATTCGACGAGCACTCCGCCGATGACGGCGCCGTGTCCGCTCATGAATTTCGTTGCGGAATGGAGAACGATATCGGCGCCATGCTCGATCGGTCGGCAGAGATACGGCGATGCGAACGTATTGTCGACGACGAACGGAATGCCGCCGTCGTGCGCGATGGACGCGAGCCGCTCCAAATCCGCAACGATACCCGACGGGTTTCCGATGGTCTCGGCAAACAGCAGCTTCGTATTGGGCCGAATCGCGTTTTTTAACGCCTCGAAATCGTCGGCCGGAGCGAATGTGGTTTCGATCCCCATCCGTTTGAGAGTTACGCCGAATTGGGTGACCGTGCCGCCGTAAATATTTTGCGAGCTGACGATGTGGTCGCCGGCTTGCGCGAGCGCGAGCACCGCGCAGAGTTGGGCCGCTAGGCCGCTGGAAAACGCGACGGCTCCGAGGCCGCCCTCCAGGCTTGCCACGCGTTCCTCAAAAGCGGCCACGGTAGGGTTACTGATCCGGCTATAGATGTGGCCATAGCTGCGCAATTGGAACAGTTCGGCCGCTTGTTCGGTCGAGTCGAAGACGAAAGCCGCCGTTTGGTAAATCGGAAGTGCCCGGGCGCCGGTCGTCGGGTCGGGGGGTGTGCCGGCGTGAATGGCGCGCGTGGAGAATCCGAACTCGTGGTCCTGCATGGTATGAGGAGTCCGAGATTCGCACGCATAACCCTGTTCTCATATGAGCATGACCCTTACCGAAAAGATCCTCGCGCGGCACGCGGGTCTTTCTTCGGTCGAGCCGGGACAGATCATCAATGCGAAGGTGGATCTGGTTCTTGCAAACGAACTTTCCGCCGCCGTAGCAATCGCGGTGATGCGTTCCATCAAGGGCGCGGATCGCGTCTTCGATAACGAAAAAATCGCACTGGTCGAAGATCATTTTGTGCCGGCTAAGGACGCGCAGTCGGCAAAGGTCGCGAAGTTTATGAAAGATTTCGCAATAGAGCAAAACATCAAGCACTTTTTCGATGTGGGACGCGGCGGGATCGAACACGTCGTGTTGCCCGAAGAAGGATTGGTCGCGCCGGGTGAGTTGATCGTCGGCGGCGACTCGCACACCTGCACGTATGGCGCGCTTGGGGCGTTTGCCACGGGCATGGGTTCGACCGACATCGCGGCGGCATTCGTGCTGGGAGAAGTGTGGCTTAAAGTGCCATCCACGATCAAGATCGTGTATAGCGGCTCCCTTGGAGAGATGGTCGTCGCGAAAGACTTGATGTTAAAAACGGTGGGAACGCTCGGAATCGACGGCGCGACCTATCGCGCGATCGAGTATCACGGCTCGACGGTCGACAACCTTTCCATAACCGGCCGTATTACGATGGCCAATATGGCGATCGAAGCCGGGGCAAAAAATGGCATCTTTCACGCAGATTCCAAGGCCATAGCGTATGTGAAAGAGCGTACGGATCGCGATTTCGTCGTCGAACGCTCGGATGACGACGCCGTGTACGAGCGCGTCTTAGAAATCGACGTAAGCAACTTGGAGCCGCAAGTGGCATGTCCGCACACGCCCGACAACGTGCACTCCATTTCCGACGTCACACGCGACGACATTCCGCTCGACCAAGTCTTTATCGGATCGTGCACCAACGGATACATCGAAGATTTGCGCGTGGTTGCGAAGATTCTTGAGGGTAAGCGCATCGCTCCGAATCTACGCGTGATCGTAAACCCCGGTTCGCAAAAAGTGTGGATGCAGGCAGCGACCGAAGGCATCCTCACCACGCTCGCAGCTGCCGGATGCGCCGTGAATACACCGGGGTGCGGCGCGTGCTTCGGCGGACATATGGGAACGTTGGGGGACGGCGAGCGCTGCATGTCCACGACCAATCGCAATTACGTCGGCCGCATGGGTTCGCCGAAAGCTGAAGTCTATTTAGGGTCGCCGGCAACCTGCGCGGCGTCGGCACTAGCCGGCCGAATTGCGGATCCGCGCGAATATGCCGCGCTCGCCGTGGCGGCGTCTTAGAAGGAGCATTTGGTGGAAAAAGCGCTGCGCGGTTACGCGCATAAATATGGAAAGAACGTCGATACCGACGTGATTATTCCGGGCAAATACTGCAACATCGTCGATCAAGCCGAACTCGGTAGGCATGCGCTCGAGGGAATTGATCCGGAATATACCGCGAAAATGAAGCCGGGCGACATTATCGTGGCCGATTCGAACTTCGGCTGCGGTTCCAGCCGCGAGGTCGCGCCCATAGCGATCAAAGGCTCTGGAACGTCCGCCGTGATCGCCAAGAGCTTCGCGCGCATCTTCTATCGAAATTCGCTCAATATCGGCTTGCCGATCTTCGAATCGGCCGAGGCCGTCGACGGTATCGAGCCCGGCGACGAAATTGAGGTGGAGCCCGCAACGGGCGCGATCAAGAACCTTACCAAGAATACGAGCTACCAAGCTGCCGCATTCCCGCCGTTCATGCAATCGCTCATTGAGGCGGGCGGTTTACAAAGCTACGTGGAGCGTCGTCTCGCGGAGCGCGCTTCCTAAACGAACCGCCGGGGCTACGGCCCGCCGGCGCCTAGTCCTCCGGCACTGGGATTGATGTTATCTAAGAATTTGTACTTCGGGCGATAGGCCGCCGTAAAGGCGACGTTGTCTTTGCCAGCGGTCATGCCGCCGAGCATGTCGGTCGCGTTGTCCTCGTTAGCGGCAAACACGATTGAGCCCCCGCCGGGAGTGGAAACGACGATTCGCACATTGTGATTGGGAACGTCGATCGATCCAGCGAGCGGAAACTGTTTATTGTCGGGATCCATGTAGACGCCGGAAAGAACGCTACCGGTTTGCGTGAGTTTGAAGTGCGCGTACGTCGTGACGTCGGGGTGTTGTATCTGCACTTCCCAGACCCCGCTGATGCCAATGCGGTTAGGATCGCTCGTATCTTTCGGCGGAGCCGGCGTCGGCGTCGCGCCGACCGGAATTTTGGTGATATTGGGCGGCGGAGCCGTCGGGGCTCCCGGCGGGGGAATCGGCATCGAGGTCGCCCTGGGCAGCGGCGGCGGCGAGGGTGGCGTGGCCGCACCGGCGGCAATCGCGCGAAGTGGTGTGTCCAACGCCGCGAAAGCGGCTGCGAGGCAACATGCGGTGGCTAAGACGAATAACAGACGCTTCACGACGCGAGGGTACTCCTTTGGGCTGGCGGTCGGGATGAACTTAGACCGCCGATGCGCAGAACACTGCGAAAACGGAAAAACAGCGCTCGGCGTTAGCGCGGGCGCGGTGAGGGTTTGGGCGGGTTCTCAGCTCGACGCGGTTCGTTTGCGGGAAGCCCGATGGGTCTGCCCCGGCTAACCGCCCTGGTCTCGCGGACGATCGCTTGCACGTCTACCGACAGGCTGGTCAGGGCGGGATCGCGCGACGGGCAATTGAGGTCCGGCGAGGTATACCCATGGTAGAAGACAGTCGTGACCGTTCCGAAGGAAGCGCTCTTCATGCACGCTTCGGCCCTGGGCTGGCGCGATTTCGCGCGTTTCGCGTCTGCAAGGAAGCGATTGGCGAGCGCGGGATCGACCCGGACGAAGCGACGGCCGCCGAGGCCGAGGGGCGAGCGCGATATCGGCGTCACGCTTGCTTGCCCATCGGACCAAACCAACAACGCATAACCCGCGGCATTCGTGGACCCGCTATTCCGAACCAGAGCACCGTCGCGGCGGGCGGCCAGGCCTGTCGCGGGCGCAAGCCAGCTCAAAAGGACCAGAACGAAAACGAAAGCGCGCATGGTCGGTTAACGTTCGCAGGTGCCCCGCCGTTTCCGGCGCGACTTGCCAGGGCTGGTATAATGATGTGGCTGTGAAAGAGAAGATCCACCCCAAATGGTACCCCGAGGCCCGCGTTCACTGTAACTGCGGGAGCACGTTCACGACCGGTTCGACCGTGCCGGAAATCGGCGTTGAAATTTGTTCGGCGTGCCACCCCCTATTCACCGGGCAGCAGAAGTTCGTCGATACGGCCGGACGCGTTGATAAATTCAACCAGCGCGCCGCGGCTGCGAAACAGAAGCAGGAAGAGGCCGCCGCGCGTAAATCCAAGCGCGACGCCGAAAAAGCCTCCGCTAACGCTTAACCGGAGAAGTTTGAGAAAAGCGAGGCGCTCTGCGGCGCCTCGCTTTTCGTTTACCGAACGCGCATGAGTACGCTTTACGATCGTCTGAAAACCATCGAGCAACGATACGTGCAAATCGAGGCAGAGCTCGCCAATCCGAGCGCTGCCTTTGATCAGGCCCGCTTTACGGCGCTCATGAAGGAACGGGCGACCATGGAAGACACGGTTGCGGTTTATCGCGACTACCGGACGACGGCGGAGGCGATCGAAGCGAATGCGGCGCTCCTGGAAGATCGTACCGACCTCGAGTTGCACGAGCTCGCAGAAGAAGAGGCGAGGTCGCTGCAGGAGCGGCGCAAAGACCTCGAGGCTCGGTTGCAGACGTTGATGATTCCTACGGACCCGGACGACGATAAGGACATTTTTATCGAGATTCGAGGCGGCGCCGGGGGTGACGAAGCGGCAATTTTCGCCGGCGATCTAGCGCGTATGTACATGCGATTTGCCGAAGTGCGCCGCATGAATGTCGAGCTGGTCTCCGCAAGCGAAAGTGACGCCGGCGGCTATAAAGAAATTGTTTTTGCCGTCAAGGGCGGGGACGCATACAAGCACTTCAAATATGAATCGGGCGTGCATCGGGTCCAGCGCGTTCCGCTAACCGAGGCGCAGGGCCGCGTTCACACGAGCACGGCTACCGTCGCCGTGCTTCCCCAAATTGACGAAAAAATCGACGTCGACATCAATCCGAAAGACCTGCACATCGATACCTACAAGTCGTCGGGCGCCGGTGGCCAATACGTCAATAAGACCGAGTCGGCGATTCGGATTACCCACGTTCCGACCGGCATTATCGTCGCTTCGCAGCAGGAACGATCGCAGACCCAGAACCGCGAGAAAGCCATGCAAATGCTTCGCGCTATGATATATGACCGAAAAAAGCGCGAGATGGAAGAAGCGCAGGGCTCGATTCGCCGCAGCCAGGTCGGCACGGGCGACCGCTCGGAAAAAATACGCACCTACAATTTTCCGCAAGACCGCATCACCGATCATCGGATCAACCAAAATTTTGGCAACGTGCGGGGAGTTATGGATGGCGATATGGGGCACATCGTCGACGAATTGTTAAAGGACGAACGAGCGCGGTTGCTGGCAGGCGAAACCTCTGCCGCTTAGCGGTTCGTGCACGATCGCGCAAGCGCTCGCCGAAGCCGAGCGCGCGCTTAAGCACGTCGGTTCCTCTCCCGAGCTCGACGCTGGCCGACTGCTCTCGCACGTTCTAGCGCGCGATTCGGCATGGCTTATCGCCCACCGCGACGAGCGGCTTACGGATTCAGACGCGTGCGTATTTTCAGAAATGTGTACCCGACGCGAAACCGGAATGCCGGTTGCGTACATTACGGCGTCGGCCGGTTTTTTCGGCCGGATATTTCTCGTGAATGAATCCGTCTTAATACCGCGCCCGGAAACCGAGCATCTCGTGGTGGATGCCATCGCTCATTTGCGGGGTGTTGTCGCTGCGGGCGGTAGGCCGATCACGCTGGATGTCGGGTTCGGCTGCGGCGCGGTCGCCTGCACGCTCGCCGCTGAAATCCCCTCCGCGTTTGTCGACGGGAGCGACACGAGCGCATCTGCCCTGCGCGTCGCGCAAGAGAACGCGCGGCGTCTTGGCGTCGGGGCGCGTTGCCGTTTTTCTCAGGCCGACATCGCGCAGCAGCCGGTTGCAACCCAATACGACGCGATTGTTGCGAACTTGCCGTACATACCGACCAGTCAGATCCCCCGGCCGCCGGACGGTGCGGGATTCGAGCCCCGAGCCGCGCTCGATGGCGGTCCTGACGGCCTGCGCGAAATCCGCAAGCTGCTTGCCCAGGCTCCCGCCATGCTCGCGGCGGGTGGGATTTTGCTCATAGAGGCCGCCCCGCCGGTTATGCCGGGATTGCTCGCTGCTGCCGGAGAGGCGTTTCCGGAGGGCTCCGTGGGGGTTCGCCTCGACTATGCGGGCCTCGAGCGCTACGTTTGCGTCGAGAACCTGGCGCCGGGCGCTGCGAACGAAGGTTCGGGAATCGACCCGGCTGAATAGCAGCTTCCCGAGATGGCGAAGTACATTTTCTTTACCGGCGGCGTCGTAAGCTCGCTGGGTAAAGGCATTACCGCAGCGTCGCTCGGACGTTTGCTCAAGGCGCGCGGCGTCGCGGTTTCCATTCAGAAACTCGACCCATATATCAACGTCGACGCCGGCACGATGAACCCGTATCAGCACGGCGAGGTGTTCGTTACCGAGGACGGTGCGGAAACCGACCTCGATCTCGGGCACTACGAGCGCTTTATCGACGAGAACCTATCGCGGGTCAACAACGTAACGACGGGCCAAGTTTACAACTCCGTCATCGACAAAGAACGGCGCGGCGATTATTTGGGCGCCACCGTGCAAGTCATCCCTCACATAACGAATGAAATTAAGGCGCATATCAAACGCGTTGCGGAAGAAAGCCACGCCCAGGTATGCATCGTCGAAGTCGGCGGCACCGTCGGTGACATCGAATCGCTGCCGTTCCTCGAGGCGATCCGGCAGATTCGTTACGACGTAGGAGACGCCAATGTCATGTTCTGCCATTTAACACTGGTTCCGCACCTCGGGGCAGCAGACGAGCTCAAGACCAAACCGACCCAACACTCGGTACGCGAGTTGCGAGGCATCGGAATTTCACCCGACGCCATCGTCTGCCGGACGCAGTCCGGTGCTCCCATGCCGGTCGAGCTCAAGGAAAAGATCGCGCTTTTCTGCGACGTTCCCACGAGCGCAGTCGTCCAGAACGGAGACGCCAAGACGATTTATCAGGTGCCGCTGAACTTGGAGGCCGAGGGTCTCGCGGAGGCGGCCATTCGAAAATTAGGGCTTGCGGTCGAGCCTCCACAGTTGGAAGACTGGGCGGCGATCGTGGAGCGGATCATGCACCCCGAGCGGCGCGTGCGTATCGCGCTCGTCGGAAAGTACGTCGAACTCAAAGACGCCTATATATCGATCAACGAAGCGCTCTATCACGCCGGCATCCATCACAACGCCGCGGTCGAGATCGTGCGAATCGATTCAGAACTCGTCGAAAACGACGGCATCGGGGTTTTACGAGGCTTGCACGGCATTTTGGTGGCGCCGGGTTTTGGGTCACGCGGCGTCAAGGGCAAGCTGCGCGCCATTCAATTTGCGCGGGAAAGTCGCGTTCCGTTCTTGGGCATTTGTTACGGGATGCAACTCGCTTGCGTGGAGTTTGCCCGCAACGTCTGCGGGCTTGCGGGTGCGATGACCAGCGAAGTCGACGAGGCGAGTCCCGATCCCGTGATCGATTTCATGCCGGATCAGCGGAACCTCGAAATGTACGGCGGTACGATGCGTTTGGGATCCTATGCGTGCACGCTCGAAGCAGGCACGTTGGCTGCAAAGGCCTACGGCGAGCTCCAGATCACCGAACGGCATCGCCACCGCTACGAGTTTAACAACCGCTACCGGCCTCTGTTTGAGGAACACGGAATGCAATTTTCCGGGCATCATGTGGTTGGAAAGGTAACGCTCGTCGAGACGATCGAGCTTCCTGTGGACATGCATCCCTGGTTTGTCGGAACGCAGGCGCATCCGGAATTTAAGTCGCGTCCAACGCGCCCCTCGCCGCTGTACCGCGACTTCGTCGGTGCGGCCCTCGTTCGCGAAGAACGGATGCGCGAAGAGCGCGAATTCGGCGGGCTCGCGCCGACCGCTACCAATTAACGTCTCCGACGTCACTGCCGTTATCCTCACCCGCGACGAGCAGCGCAACTTACCGCGCGCGCTTGCGTCGTTGCCGGTTGGCATGCCAGTGCTCGTTTTGGACGCGCATTCGACCGATCGGACCGCACAGATCGCTCGCGAGGCGGGGGCGACGGTCGTACGTCGCGCTTGGACCAATTTCGTCGACGCGCGCCTCTTTGCGCTCGCCCATGTGGAAACGCCGTGGACGCTTATGATCGATGCCGACGAGGAACTTGACGCGCCTCTTCGAGCCGCGATTGCCGAGGCGCGGGGCGCCGATTGTTTTAGCGTGTCCCGCACCACGCTATTTTGCGGGCGACCGATGCGCATGTGGAGTGATGAGCCGTTGCTGCGCTTGTTTCGCACCGGCACCGCGAGACTCGAGGCGTTGCCGGCGACCGGGGGAGGCACTCCCTTGCACGAGCGCTGGGTGGCTCAGGGTCCGGTCGCGCGCTTAGCCGGAACGCTCGTGCACCATTCGTATCCGACGGTGCGCTCGTATCGAAATAAATTCGCACGCTACACGACGATCGAATCCCAACGGGCCGGACGCGGCTCGCCCTTCATGCTGGTCGTACGGGCACCCGTAGCACTCGCGCGCTTTGCTTACACGCTTTTTTTGCGTGGCGGGATTCGCGACGGATGGCCGGGGCTCTATGTGGCGCTCTTCTCGGCCCTTTATCCGCTGGCGGTCGCGCATAAGCGCTATTGGAAGCGATGAGACGGGTCGGCCTCGACGCCCGCCTTACGCGGCAGATGTCCGTGGGAATGAAGGCCTACGCGCAGGAGCTCTCGACGCGGTTGCCGCGCATCGCTCCTGATCTGGCGTTTTCGCTCTTCACGACGGGTGAAAATTTTGGGGTCGCGGAGCAGCTCGGTCTTCCGCGCGCCATCCGAAACGCTCGGGTCGATCTCACGCATTTTCTCGCGCTCTACTTGCCGTGGTTTGCGCCGCGACCCTACATTGTCACGATTCACGATATTATTCACCTGCGTTTCCCCGAGTATTTTACATCTAAGGTCGGACCCTATTATCGGCTTGCCGTGCGTCGGGCGTGCGCGCGCGCCGAGCGAGTCGTTACGGATGACGAACGCACGGTCGAAGACCTGCAGCGTTTTCTCGGCGTCGAGAAAGCGAAAATACGGGTCATTCCCCTTGGCGTTCGCGAGCTGTTCTTGCGCGAGCACGCTCCGCGCACGGTAGGGCGGCCATATATTCTCTACGTGGGAAATCATCGAGCCCACAAGGATATTGGAACGCTGTTCGCCGCGTGGGCGGCGCTTGAGCCGGGACTGCAGATCGATCTCCTGTTGACCGGTGCGGACGACTTCGCGCGCGAACGGGTGAAATTTGGCCGTCCCGGCGGGCGCATCGTCGCGCTCGGGGATGTTTCGGATGAAGAACTTGCGGGATATTATGCAGGAGCGCTGGCGCTGGCGCATCCCGCTCTTAGCGAAGGCTTTGGCCTCCCGCTGCTCGAGGCGATGGCCTCCGGCTGCCCGGTGGTGGCGTGCGATGACGCAATTCCGGGGTCGCTGCGATCGGCAGCGCTGACCTTTCCGGCACGCGATGTCGGGGCGTTGACGGCTCAGCTGCAGCGAGCATTGGTCGATGTGGGAGTGCGCGCGGACCTGCGCGCGCGCGGCCGCAAAGTTGCAGAAACGCTGACGTGGGACCGGTGCGCCGAGCACACGGCTAACGTCTATCGAGAAGTTTTGGAGGGTGTTCCGAAGTGATTTCGCGCGGGCTTGCGGCCATATTCATCCTGTGCATGGCCGCGGCCACGCCGGCACCGGCTCGCGCTCCGCGGCACGCACCCGGAAAGCTCTTGCTGCCCATCGCCATCGTCATCAACGGGACGCGTCTTTCGGTCAACCCATCGCCGCGGTTTTTTCACAACCATCTCTTAGTTCCGGTCCGCCGTATCATCGAAGCCCTGGGTCTCGAATTTGCGCAGAGCGGCAGCCGCATAACCACCCACGCGGGATATAAGTCGATTACGCTGGCCGCCAATTCGACGCAAGCCTCCGTCGATAACGAACCGGTGACGTTGGACGCCCCGCCGGTCGAGATTGCGGGCACGCTCTACGCGCCGCTGCGCTTCTTCACGCAGGCGCTCGGCGCACAGTCGCAATACGACCGGCAAACCAACAGCGTCGTTATTACTTCAACATTGGTGGGCCGTTCCGGCAGCGGCATTATCGACTCCGGTTCGCGACTGGAAGAGGTTGGTACCATCACCGCCGTCGATTTGCTTTCCACGCCTATGACGATTACCCTGACGTACAACGCGTCGGTGCGCACGCGAAAACTCGCTCCTGGGGCGCAAATCGTCGTGCAAGATGTGATTGCGGACACCAGCAACGCGGGGACAATGGACGCGCTTCGACCGGGTGATTTCGCGCACGTCTACCTCAACAAGGATCGACGTGTGACGCGAATCGTCGACGCGTTTGGCACCCGCACCGGTGTCATTGCGGCCATCGCCGGCAGCACGTTTGTCATGCGCGACGGGCAGGTCATTACGCCGGATCGCTACACCACCGTATCTCTCAATGGTCTTGCGGCGAGTGCCGGTTCCCTGCAGCGTGGCGACGCGGTGACCGTACGCTACAACATCGACAGCTCGCAAGTCCAGGATATCGTAGCGGCGCGACCGTCGACTGCAGCTCTCCCCGCACCCGCTGCGGTGGCCATCGCGAGCCTCAGTCTCGAAGCGCCGGCCGCATTACGCGCCGGGCAGAAGGCCTACATTACCCTCCGGGGTACGCGCGGTGGCACGGCCACGTTCGACATCGGCCCATACCTGGTTGGACTGCCGATGCACGAATCCGCTCCGGGAACCTATACGGCGACATACACCGTTTCGCGCGGCGTGAATTTTATCGATGCTCCCGTATTCGGGCATCTGGAGGTTGCCGGCGTCAATGCGCTGCGCGTGCAGTCCACGAGCGAGCTGTCGGTGGCGAGCCAGCCGCCCGTCATCTCCGACTTCGCGCCGGAGGCTGGCGCCGCCGTCAATAACGACCGGCCTTCGATCTACGCGACATTTGCCACGGTTGGCGTGCCGATCAATCCGTCGAGTGAATCGATCACGGTAAACGGCCATGACGTAACATCCGAATCCACCCGCACGCCCCGTTTTATCGAATATTTCCCCGGGATCTCCTGGCCCAATGGTGCCGTCCGCGTCGTCGTTCGCGTTTCCGATTTAGCTGGTAACACCGCCACGAAAACGTGGACGTTCTCAATTAAGAGGTAACCTGTGACCCTTCGATTCGCTCGCATCTGCGTACCGATCGCCGTAGTCTTGCTAGCTGCATGCGGCGCGGAGAAGCCTGGTCCGGCGCAGGGGGGAGCGCAGCTGGTCGTCGCTCGAGTGAAGGACGCGGTCATTCTCGATCCCGCCCAGGCCACCGACGGCATGTCGCTCAACCTCACCCAAGAGTTTATGAAGGGCCTCGTCGAGTTCAAAAACGGAACGTTTAATGTAGAACCGGCAATCGCTAAATCGTGGTCGATGAGCCCCGACGGAAAAACGTGGACGTTCGTGTTGTGGCCTGGGCTGAAGTTCTCAGACGGTACGGAGATCGATGCGAACGCGGTGAAATTTAACTTTGACCGCTGGCGCCTTACGCGCAATCCGTACCACGGAACGTTACCTTACGGATACTATGCCGATATGTTTGGCGGGTTCCCAGGCCTCATCACGGACGTGCGTGCGAAGGACAAGAG
>JALYVW010000117.1 GCA_030853005.1 Vulcanimicrobiota bacterium | reverse complement strand
GCGATGCCGTCTTTCGCGATCGGCTCGCCCACCGCCATTCGCGCGAATCTTGCGAATTTCGGCCAGCAGCCGGTCGGCTACGGCCCGTATGTCCTCAAGGAGTGGATCAAGGACGACCGCATTACGCTTGTTTCCAACCCGGAGTGGAAGGGCGTGCGTCCGGCTTACAACACCGTCATCGTGCGAGATATTCCCGATCAGGCGACAAGCGTACTGGAAATGCAAAAGGGCGACATCGATATCCTTACCGACCCGCGGCCGGACGACGCGAAGTCGCTTGCAAAACAAGTGGGGCTAACCGTGTATCAACAGCCTTCCAACAACAACTCCTACGTCGCGATGAACCTCGATAAGGCGCCGTTCTCAAAACAAGCCGTGCGCAGTGCCGTCGCTTACGCCATCGACGTGCGCGCAATCGTGAAGGCCTTTTACAATCGGGGCGCGGTCGTTGCGGACAACTGGACGCCTCCGGGCATGCTGGGCGAAAATCGAGCCGTGCGCGCCTACCCATATGACCCGCAAAAGGCCAAGCAACTTCTCGCGAGCGCGGGATTTGCGCGGGGATTTTCCACCGATCTGTACTATCCGACGGCGCCGCGTCCGTATATGCCCGAACCGCAGCGCATAGCCGAAGCCATCCAGGCCGATCTCCAGAAGGTGGGCATCACCGTTACGTTACAGCCCTTTGAGTTTGGCGTCTTCCTGGATAAGGTTCGCAACGGGGAGCACGCGATGTGCCTGATCGGGTGGAGCGGGGACAACGGCGATCCGGATAACTTTGACTATCCGCTTTTGGATTCCGATTCCGCGAACGCGAAGCCGAACGGCCAAAACTATTCGTTCTGGCGCGACCCGCAATTCCACCGGCTTATGCTGCAAGGGCAGGCCACGCTCGATCAAGGTAAACGCGCGGCAATCTACCGCTCCGCAAACGCGCTCATTCACGATCGCGTTCCCGCCATACCGATCGTCCATACAACCGTGCCGATCGTCGTGAAGAATACCGTCGGAGGATTCGTTCCGAGTCCCGACACGCATATCGCCTTCGAGACCTTACGGCCTACGACGCGGTGAGGGACGACTGCGTGTTTTGCAAAATTGCAGCCGGCGAGATCGCCGCAAAAGTGGTGCGCCGGGACGCGGATATACTGGCGATCGAAGATATCTCGCCGCAGGCTCCCACCCATCTCCTCGTATTCCCCCGGAAGCACGTTCAAGATATTGCGGCGCTCGCCGAGCCGGCCGATAACGCGGTGATGGCGAAAATGTTTTCGGTCGCTGCGGCTTTAGGATCCGAGTGCGGACCCAGCGGATTTCGCATCGTCGTGAACGCCGGCGACGACGGCGGTCAAACCGTGGGCCACGTCCATGCTCACGTCCTGGCAGGCCGCCGCCTGCTCTGGCCGCCCGGGTAGTGCGAGTCTATCACCGGCTACTCCCAGTCCGCCCCGGTTTGACGGGATAGGGTGGCTATGGTAACGTCAGCAATTGGGTCTTTCGACCCGAATACATCTGCGCGTCCCGCCTGCCTTAAAGAAAGGCAGTAGCGGCGGCTCGAGAGGGGGGTTGTACATAAATGGAAGTTCGCGTAGCTCCAGGGGAGTCTATTGAGAGCGCGCTGCGCCGTTTCAAGAAAGCCACCCAGAAGGCCGGAGTCTTAGCAGAGGCGCGCAAGCACGAGCATTACGAAAAGCCCAGCGTTCGGCGCAAGAAAAAATCGGCCGCGGCTCGTAAGCGCCGCGCCTAATGGGCGACTTGAAAGATCGCATCGCCGGCGATCTTAAAACCGCCATGAAGGCGCGAGACCAACTCCGGGTCGACACATTGCGGTCGGCCCTTTCTGGTTTTACGTACAAACGCACCGAGGCCGGCGCCGACTTGAGCGACGCCGACGAGCTCGATGTGGTCCGGCGTCAAGTCAAACAGCGCGGCGATTCCTTCGATGAATTCACGAAAGCCGGGCGGACAGATCTCGCACAGAAGGAAGCGCGCGAGCGCGACATTCTTATGGAGTACATGCCGGCGCAAAAATCGGAGGCGGAAGTTCGTCAGATCGTCAAAGCGATCATTGCCGAGGTGCCCGAGGGCGTACGCAACCAGGGCGCGATTATGAAGGTGGCCATGCCTCAGCTTAAAGGGCAGGCGGACGGCAACCTCGTGCGGCGGATCGTTTCGGAAGAACTGTAACTTTCGATCGCCGGCGAAGTATCTTAGGCTATACGATGCTCGCCTTCACCCGGATCTTCAAAATCGTCCCGGCCGTCCTCATTTTGACCGGCCTATTTGGTCTGGGCCTGGGCGCCGTTCTTCGCGCGCCGGCCACGACGGCCGCCTCGGTCGTCGTCGTTCCGATCTCCGGCACGGTGGACGCCGGCATGGCGCATCTCGTCCAGCGCGCCGTTTCCGAGGCCCGCGACGGACACGCCAAGGCCATCGTGCTGGTGGTCAATTCTCCCGGCGGACTGGTCGCCCCGGCGATGGATATTCGCGATTCGCTTTTCGATGCCGGAATCCCGACCATCGCCTTCGTCAGCCAGCGAGCGTACTCGGCTGCAGCCTTGATTACGCTTTCCGCCCAACGGATTTACATGGCCCCTGGAGCTTCTCTGGGTGACGCGCAGCCGATTCCTAACACTCCCAAGCTCGTATCCGGTCTTTCAGCGGAATTTGCATCCACCGCGACGCGCAACCATCGCGACGCGAAAATCGCCGAAGCGATGGTGGACGCGAGCGTCACGCTGCCGATGTATAAAAAGCTGAACGAACCGCTCGCATTGCGCGCGGCGGACGCCGTGAAAACACGGATGGCGGACGGCGAAGCGGTTTCGCTGAGCGACGCCCTCGGCCAAGCGGGCCTCGCCGCCGCGTCCCTGCTCCCGGCGAGTTACACGTTCGGCGAAAATCTCGCTCGTTTCGCAACCAATCCCGAAATCAGCGGCTTGCTGCTGACCCTCGGGTTATTGGGCCTGCTGATCGAAATGCAGACGCTGCACGGGATCGCCGGCGCCATCGGGGTCATCGCACTCGGCCTTTTCTTTGGAACGCACATCTATGCGGGGTTTAGTAACGGGTTCGTATTGATTCTCGCGGCCATCGGTGTACTTGGCATTCTCTACGAATTGCATATCGTGCCCGGCCATGGCGCGCCGGGGATCGTCGGGGCGATTTTCATTTTCACCTCGATCCTGCTTGCCTTCGGCGGCACGTTTTTCTTCGTCGCCTTGCAAACGGTCGCAACGGCGATCGTGGCGACCATCGTTCTTTTCTGGTTGGTTACTCGTGCCATCCCGCAAAATGCGTGGCTGAACAAACTCACGTTTCTCTCGACCCAAGGTTCGGAATACGTTACCAGCCGCGATTTTTCACATCTTCGCGGGCGCAGCGGATGGGCGAGTTCGTATCTTCGTCCGGCTGGCGTCGCGCTCATCGATGACAAACGCGTGGACGTGTTGACCGAAGGCGATTTCATTCCCGCGGGCACTGCGGTGCGGGTCAAGCGTGTCGAAGGCGCGCGCATCTTCGTCGAACCCGCCGACCCCCAACAATCTTTAAAGGAGTAAGTGTGGCGATTTTCGGGATAGGCGTGATCGTGCTGTTCGTTGCGGCCATCGTTCTGCTGTTCGTGTTTCTGTATTATTTCCCAATCGGGCTTTGGCTGCGGACCGTGGCGGCAGGCGTGCCGCTTTCGATCGGGGCGCTGATTCGGATGCGCATCATCGGAATACCGCCCGGGTTGATCGTCACGAACTTGGTGCGCGCTCGCAAGGCGGGCTTACCACTTACCGTCGATCAGATGCAGTCGCATTATCTCGCAGGTGGAAACTTAGAGAACGTAACGCTTGCCATGATCGCCGCCCAGCGCGCGCAGATTCCGCTCGATTGGCAACGCGCCGCCGCCATCGATTTGGCCGGGCGCAGCGTGCTCGAAGCGCTGCAAACTTCTGTGAACCCCAAAGTCATCGAGACGCCCATCTTCCAGGGTGTCGCGCAGAATGGCATTCAACTCAACGTAAAAGCGCGCATCACGGTGCGCAGCAACTTGGATCGCTACGTCGGCGGCGCGGGCGAGCCCACGATCGTGGCGCGCGTCGGCGAGGGCGTGGTATCGGCCGTCGGTGCGGCCATCGACCACAAGGAAGTTTTGGAATATCCCGATCGCATCAGTAAAGCCGTGCTCGCCAAAGGTCTCGATGCAGGTACGGCGTTCGAAATCGTTTCCATCGACATCGCCGATGTCGACGTCGGCAAGAACATCGGCGCCGAACTCCAAACGAGCCAGGCCGAAGCAGATCGGAGAATCGCGCAAGCGAAGGCGTCGGAACGCCAGTACGCCGCGCTTGCGGCGGAACAAGAGCAGAAGGCTCTCACCCAGGCCATGCGAGCAAAAGTCGTTGAGGCCGAAGCGGCGGTGCCTCAAGCGATCGCGGAAGCATTCCGTAGCGGCAACTTAGGCGTGATGGATTACTACCGTCTTCGCAACTTGCAATCGGATACCGATATGCGTGGGTCGATCTCCGGGAGCGTCGACCGCAGCGGCGACGCGCCTTCTTCCGGACCGCAGAAATAGGTGGCGATCGAGGCCATACTCGCGGCGCTTGAGGCAGCCTCGGATGCGGCGAAGAAGCAGGCCGCGGCTGCTGGGGCGGGTGGTGCGCCGGCCCCCCTGCCGCCGCGCCGCCCATCGCCACGCCGCACGCAGCCGGTAGCCC
>JALYVW010000045.1 GCA_030853005.1 Vulcanimicrobiota bacterium | reverse complement strand
CTGCCGAAGGGGTCATGCCGCAAACGCGGTTCGTGCTGCGCAAGGCGCTAGAGCTCGACCTCAAGGCCATCGTCGTCGTAAATAAGATCGATCGCAAAGACGCGCGCGCGACCGAAGTCGTTAACGAAGTCTTCGACCTATTCATCGAACTCGGCGCCAATGACGAGCAAGCGGATTTTCCGGCCGTCTTTACCAACGGCCGAGCCGGAATTGCGAAACGAACGCTCGAGGATCCGAGCGAAGATCTCGAGCCGCTCTTTGAGGTTATCGCCAAGCACGTTCCGGAAGCGCCCGCCGAAGACGGCGGATTCCAAATGCTCGTTTCCGCGATCGATCACAATAAGTACGTCGGGCGCATCGGCATCGGGCGCGTCTTTCGCGGGAGCTCGCGCATCAATGCGCCGATTGCCAAAGTCGGCCGCGACGGCAGCATCGAAAACGGCCTGCGTTTAACGAAACTCCTTACCTTCCAAGGTCTCGAGCGCGTCGAAGTCGAGGAAGCGAGCGCCGGAGACATCGTCTGTGTTTCCGGAATCGAAGGCCTGAATATCGGCGACACGATTGCCGACATGAACGAGCCTGAAGGCGTGCATGCCGTAGCCGTTGACGAACCGACCGTTTCCATGTCGTTCAGCGTCAACAACTCTCCCTTCGCCGGCAAAGAAGGCAAATTTCTTACCTCGCGGCAGATTCGCGACCGGCTTATGCGCGAGCTCGAATCCAACGTCGCGTTGCGCGTTGCGGATACGGAAAGCGCCGACACATTCGAGGTGCGCGGCCGCGGCGAACTACATCTTTCGATTCTCATCGAAACCATGCGCCGCGAGGGCTATGAGGTGCAAGTCTCCAAACCGCAGGTCATTCTTTTAGAGGAAAACGGTAAGAAGTTCGAACCCGTCGAGTACGTGGTCGTGGACGTTCCGGAAGAATATTCCGGAGCCGTCATCGAGTCGCTCGGAAAACGCAAGGCGATCATGTCCAACATGATCAACGTCGGCGAATCGCGGCGCTTGGAATACACGATGCCGACGCGCGCCATCTTTGGCTTACGCGGCGAGCTGCTTACGCTCTCCCGCGGAACGGCCGTTATGTCGCATACCTACTACGACCATCAGGAATGGCAAGGCGAGCTTCCGGGACGCAACGTCGCGGCGCTCGTAGCGAGCGACACGGGACGAGTCACGGCATACGCAGTGGCCGGGGTCGAGCAGCGAGGGCGGTTCTTTGTGGATCCGGGCGTCGAGGTGTACGAAGGCATGGTGGTCGGCCGCGCCAACGATGACAAAGATGTCTCGCTTAATGTCGTCAAAGAGAAGAAACTCACGAACATGCGCGCATCGGGCTCGGACGACAACGTCAAGCTGCCACCTGCCGAAACGCTCTCGCTCGAACGCGCGATCGAATTCATCGAAGATGACGAGCTCGTCGAGGTGACGCCCAAATCCATCCGCATCCGCAAGCGCATGCTCAACGAAACCGAGCGGCTTCGCTCGCGCAAGCGCGAGGCGATGCGCGCTTAGAGGATCAGCCCCAAAAGTCCAAGCGCCCCGGCCACGACGGTCGCGCCAAAGGCAACGCGTTGCCGGTGCAATTTGATATCGCGGATATAGGCCACCGCCATCGCTTCCATCGAGAGCTCTTCGACCATCGCACCTTCACTCTGCGGAAGGTCGCGAGTAAACTCGGCTACCGTTTTGGTCGATTTCGCTTTTGGGTGGTTGAAAAGCGCGTCCCAAGGCGAAAACCGGAATAGGCCACCGGAGTAAAAGCTGTTCTCTAGGCGCGCACCGCGCACGTGCACGGTGGCATCACCAATGCCCACAAGAGTCCTAACCGCAACGACGGCCGCTAGCACGTAAGTGAGAATCGCTGCCGTTAACAGTACGTTGCCGAGCGTGACGAGGTAGCCGTGCGAATGCCAGGCTGCAACGCTCGTCGCGACTTCGCGCAGTGGAATCGCCAGAGCGGCGAGCAGAATACTTACCTTGGTATCCACCGCGCGAATCGTATCCTGGCAGTCGCGTATTGCCGTAAAAAGAAAACGAGCCCGCGCTCGAAACGAGGCCGGTCGGGGATCGGGCGAAGGCTCGGTTTGCGTCACCGCTCTTTGGTTGACGGCTCGTCGTCGGCACGTTTATGACGCGGCTCGACGGCGTGCGGCAGGGCGGGAAACGCCGCGCCATTATGGGCCCGATAGTATTGGATTTCATCCGCCATATATCGTAAAAACGCTTCCATCTCGGTCCAATTGTTTACGTACTTCTGGTTGCGGAGAGGCTTTTTGTTCTTGGCGGCAATGACCAGGCGACTTACGTCGCCAGATAAACCGGTTATCGCAGACGAAACGGCCGTTGCGCCGTTGATAACCGGCCAACTCGTCGTGTCGAAGGGCACGGGACTGGCCGTTGCAAGCGCGGCCGCGGGCCGCATCGCTGCGGCCGACGCGCCTGCGGCGGCGAGTGAGAGGAGGGCCTTCCGGGAAATGTTGGCTGCCATAAGAGCCCTTTCCGGCCTCGCTTGGAGACCTTACGCCCAGTGGTGGCGAAATATGGCAATAGCGCTCTCTGCAAGGAAAGCGATATGCAAACCGTTCTGCCTACCGGAACGCTGACCTTTCTATTTACGGACGTCGAGGGAAGCACCGGGCATTGGGAATCCGAGCCGCAACGCATGCGCGATGTGTTGGCGCGGCACGACGCCCTCGTACGTGCCGTTTTAGAACGGCACGAAGGCGTCGTTTTCAAAACCGTCGGCGATGCATTTTACAGCACGTTCGACGATCCGGCGCGAGCCGTGGCCGCAGCTGCGGATGTGCAGATCGCACTGGCCGCATCGGACTGGTCGCCCCTGTCGGACCTGCGCGTGCGGATCGCCCTGCACACCGGCACCGCGCAGCAGCGCGAGGGCGACTACCTTTGGGCCGGCCCTCAACCGCGTGTCACGCGTGCTCGCTGCAGCCTGCGGCGGACAGATCGTTCTCTCGGAATCCACCGAGCGGCTCGTGCGCGATGAGTTACCGCCAGATTTTCGTCTCGTCGATTTAGGTGCGCACAAATTGCGCGATGTCGCGCGGCCGCAGCACATTTACGAGCTGCAGTATCCAGGAGCGCTCGAATTTTCGCGGTCGCTCCGATCCGCGCGCGCGAGTTCGGTTTTGCCCGAGGAGATCTCCACGTTTATCGGTCGCACGGCCGAAGTATCCAAACTGCGCAAACTGCTCGGCGCCAAGCGGCTCATTACGATTGTCGGAACCGGTGGGGTAGGCAAAACCCGGCTCGCCTGGCGCGTCGCGCACTTGCTTCGCGAGAATTTCGGCAGCGGCATCTGGGCCGTGGATGCCGCGACCATCGCGGACGAGGATGCGCTCCTCCAAGCGTTGTGTAAAACCATGCGCATCGGCGCTCCGGGGAGCGAAGCGCTCGCCCAAATTCTCTACGCGATCGACGAGCGGCCGGCGCTGTTCCTTTTCGACAACGCAGAGCGATCGATCGCCACTTGCGCGTGGTTCGCTCGAAACGTGCTCGCGTACGCGCCGCACGCAAAAATTATGGTAACCAGCCGCGAGCCGCTGCGGGTCGCCGGCGAGCATGCGTTCATGCTGGAGCCATTCTCCGCGCCCGATCCCCTCGCGCCACTCGAGCACATTCGCAAGAACGATGCCGTCCGGCTCTTTCTGGAGCGTGCCAAAACCTCGGGCGCCAGCCTTGCCTTGGACGCGCGCAACGCGGAGGCCATCGTGGCTATCTGCCGACGACTCGACGGCATCCCACTGGCGATCGAGCTCGCCGCCGCGCGCGCCTTGACGTTGGCCCCTGCGCAAATCGTGCAGCGGCTCAATCAGCGGTTTAACCTGCTCACCGGCGGGACCGAGGGCGTCGATCATCACCGCACTTTGCGCGTCTCTATCGATTGGAGCTACGACCTTCTTGCCGAAGGGGAGCGCAACGCATTCGTGCAGGGCGCGGTTTTTCAAGGGCCATTTTCCTGCGAAGCTGCGGAGCGCGTCTTCGGCAAAACATCGGACTCGGTCGAACTTCTCGACGCGTTAGGAGAGCTGGTATCCAAATCGTTTCTGCGCACGGTCGATGAAGATGGCGCGAAGCGATATGCCTATCTCGAAACGTTGCACGCATACGCGCTGGAGCGTCTGACGGAAAGCGGCACGCTGGCCGCGTTGGCCGAGGCGCATTTCGGATACCATCGCGACCTCATCGACTCCGAACGGTCGCCGGAATCGCCGACGGAGCCGAAATGGCTCGATGGATTGGAGCGCTCCTACCGCGACGTGGTCGCAGCGCTCGAGTGGGCGCTGCAAAAAGATCCAGCCGAGGGCGCGCGTCTCGCGTTGAAACTCGTCTCTTTTTGTCACACGCGCGGATACCTTACCGAGGGTGCCGCGATCCTCGAGCGCGCCGCAGAAATGCTGGATGCGATCGAACAAAGCCAGCGAGGGCGTCTACTCGTTGCTGCCGCCGGCATGCGCAATGCCGTCGGCGATAACGATTGCGCGCGTAAAGATGCGGAAGCCGCTCGCGAGATTTTCGCCTCGGTCGGCGACGAAGAGGGTGGCTTGAACGCACTTCGCGCGCTTGCAAGCGTCTACACAAATGCGGGCGATTATTCGGCAGCGCATGCCGCTTTCTTAAAAGTGCTCGACGGATTCGCGCGTTTTCCTAACGAGTACGGCGAAGCACAAACGCTTGCCAACCTCGGCATCGTCCTGACCGCTCAAGCGCAGTGGGAAGAGGCGAACGCGTATTTGCTTCAGGCGCTCGAAACGGCCAGAGATCTTACCAACCAACGTATTCACGCCTGGGTTATCGGGTCGCTGGGCAATCTCGCACAGCAATCGGGAAAGTATGCCGAAGCGCGGGATTGGTACGAACGCGGGCTCGACTTGTGCCGGTCCATTGGTGAAAAAAGTGCGATTGCGACGCTTTCCGTGCACCTCGCTCAGCTTGCGATGGCGACGGCAGACTTCGGCGACGCTCCGCTCCTGGTCGGCGAGGCGCTGGAGATTGCCTTCGAACACGGCCTCATGCTGCAACTCGTCGACGCCCTGGATGCGGCCGCGCAGTGGTCCGGTACGTGCGGAGATGCCGCGACCGCAGCGCGGCTGTTCGCGGCGAGCGATGCCATGCGCGAACGGTTGAACTTTCCGCTCAAAGGGCCCGAGCAGACCTCTCGCGAGCGAGTCATCGATTCGATTCGCTCCTCCGACACCGCCGTTTTCGACCAAGCGGCGCGCGCCGGGAGAAACTTGGATGTCGAAGAAGCGGTGCGATTGGCGCGCGCGTCCTTGCGCGTCCGTCACTAACGCTCTGCGAGGAAGGCTTCGGATTCGATGCACTTAGACCCGAAAGAGACCAGTCTGCGCGTGGCCAACGAAGGCCGCGGCATCGCCCGCGGCTTCGCTCAATTTCTGCTGCGCGGAAAAGTCACCGACCTTGCCGTTGCGGTCGTCATCGGCGCCGCCGCCGGCACATTCGTTACGTCGTTCGTGCGGGATCTCTTTACGCCACTGGTCGGCGTGATTTTTGGGTCTCATATGCAGACCGGCAGCCGGTACGTCGTCCTCCACGGAGAAAAATTCGCCTACGGCGATTTTATCAACCAAGCCGTTTCGTTTCTAGCCATCGCAACCGTCGTCTACTTCTTGGTTATTCTGCCGACGAACAAACTGGTCTCCAACGCGTATTTTCAGCCGCCCCCGGATCCGTCCACGCGCAAATGTCCGCGGTGCGTGAGCGAAATTCCGAAGGCAGCTACACGCTGTGCGTTCTGCACGACCGACGTGGAGCCGCTCGTCGACGAAATCCCCGTTTAAGCCTCAGTGAACGCGAAGCCCCCACGATCCTGCGCGTAATCCACGCGAACAGTTTGCCCGTCGCGAATCTCGCCAGCGAGGATCTTCCGGCCAAGCGGCGTTTCCAATTCTTTCTGTATAGCGCGCTTGAGCGGCCGCGCACCGTAGGTCGAATCGTAACCGGATCTCACAAGATGAATCTTCGCCGATTCCGTCAAGACGAGTTCGATGTGCCTCTCGGCTAACCGGCCGCGCAAGCGCCCGAGCTGAATCTCGACGATCTCTCCAAGCTGTTCCTCAGAAAGCGCATGAAAAACGATAATCTCATCGACCCGGTTTAAAAACTCGGGTCGAAAATGCTGGCGTAACTCATCCAACACGGTGGCGCGCATCACGGCGAACTCCGCCGCGGTCGGGTCGCCTTTATAGTCGAGGATGCGGTGGCTTCCGACGTTCGAGGTCATGATGACGATCGTGTTCTTAAAGTCCACCGTGCGGCCTTGCCCGTCCGTTAATCGCCCGTCTTCCAGAATCTGGAGAAAGACGTTGAATACATCCGGGTGCGCCTTCTCGATCTCATCAAAGAGGAGCACGGAATAGGGCCGCCGTCGCACAGCCTCGGTGAGTTGGCCGCCCTCGTCGTAACCCACGTATCCCGGTGGAGCGCCGAGTAATCGCGCGACCGTGTGCTTTTCTTGATATTCGGACATATCGATGCGAATCAGGGCGCGTTCGTCGTCGAAGAGATAGTGCGCTAACGCGCGCGCGAGTTCGGTTTTGCCGACGCCAGTGGGACCCAGAAAAACGAACGACCCGATGGGGCGATTGGGGTCGGCCAGCCCCGACCGAGACCGCAGCACGGCTTCGGCCACGGCATCGACCGCTTCATCTTGGCCGATGACGCGCTCGTGGAGCTCCGCGTCCAAATGCAGCAGCTTCTGTACTTCGCCTTCCAGGAGCTTCGTGACGGGCACGCCCGTCCAACGGCTGATGACCTCGGCAATATCTTCTTCATCAACTTCTTCTTTGGATAGCCGCGTTTCCGCGTCGCCTCCCGACATGGCCCCCTCTTGCGCAGCAAGTTCGCGTTCGAGGTCCGCAAGCGCGCCATAACGCAATTCCGCGACGCGATTTAAATCGTATTGCCGCTCCGCCTGCTCGATCTGAACTTTCGTCTGTTCGATTCGCTCGCGCACGCCGCGCAGCTCGACAGCCGCCCCTTTTTCGCGTTGCCATTGGCTCTGCAGCCGGTCGCGCTCTCCCTTGAGCGTCGCAATTTCGCTTTCCAAGCGCTCCAAGCGTAGTGCGCTCGCGGCATCGCGCTCTTTGCGCAGCGCCTCGCGCTCGATTTCCAATTGCATGACGCGGCGTGTCAGTTCGTCCAACTCCTGCGGCATTGAATCGATCTCGGTTCGCAGCTTCGCGGCGGACTCGTCCACAAGATCGATCGCCTTGTCCGGCAGAAACCGGTCGCTGATGTAACGATTGCTGAGGGTAGCTGCGGCGACGAGCGCACTATCCTTGATGCGCACACCGTGATGCGTTTCGTATTTCTCACGCAAACCGCGAAGGATGGAAATGGTATCTTCGACGGACGGCTGGTCCACGAGTACGGGTTGAAATCGCCGCTCGAGAGCGGCATCTTTTTCGATATATTTACGATACTCGTCAAGCGTCGTTGCGCCGATCATGTGCAACTCGCCGCGCGCGAGCATCGGCTTTAAGAGGTTGCCCGCATCCATCGATCCTTCCGTTTTGCCTGCGCCGACCACCGTATGGAGCTCGTCGACGAAGAGCACGATTTGCCCCTGCGCGTTTTGAACGTCCTTGAGCACGGCTTTGAGACGCTCTTCAAACTCGCCGCGATATTTCGCGCCGGCAATGAGCGCCCCCATGTCCAACGAAACGATTCGCCGGTCCTTGAGCCCCTCCGGCACGTCGCCGCGCACGACGCGCTGCGCCAAGCCCTCTACGATTGCGGTTTTGCCGACCCCGGGCTCGCCGATCAGCACGGGGTTGTTTTTTGTACGCCGCGACAAAACTTGCACCACGCGCCGTATCTCATCGTCGCGACCGATGACGGGATCGAGTTTTCCGCGTTCGGCCTCGAGCGTGAGATCGCGCCCGTATCGCTCGAGCGACTTGTACGTTCCTTCAGGATTTTGCGTGGTGACGCGTTGATTGCCGCGCACGGCCCGCAACGCCATCATAAGTTTTTCGTGGGTGAGCCCCGCGTCGCGAAACAGCCGGCCCGCCGCGTCGCCCGACAGCGCCATGCCAAGCAACAGATGTTCGACGGAGACGTAGTCATCTTGGAGGGCTTTTGCTTGAGCGTCTGCCGCCGATAGCAATCGGCCCAATTCGGGCGACACCGTGACTTGCGCGGCGTCCGCATTGCTTCCGCTCACGCGCGGCAATCGACCGATGGCCTCGTCGGCACGGCGCGCGAGCTCCGCGGGATCGACGCCGGCCTGCTTGACGACATCCGGCGCGATACCCGAGTCTTGCGCGAGCGCCGCGGCCAAAACATGCTCGGGGGTCGTTTGCGTGTTGTGCTCGGAGAGAGCGCGCGAGTACGCGGCATTGAGCGCGTCGCCAACGCGCTCCGTCATGCGATTTACATCCATTTCCTCTCCCTTATACCGCCGTGGGCGGCTCCTTATCGCGGCCGGCATTGCTTCGCAGCGAACGAAAGTCGCCGGCCCGTACCGTGATCCCACGCATGTCGAACCATTCGAGTAGTGGGACGGCATACTTCCGAGACGTCGCAATGAGGTCGCGGAACTCCGCCATCGTGATGCGTTCCCGTTCGCGGAGAAAGTCATGCAGCCGGGCGTGGATTTGGGCGATCTGCGTTCCACGATAGAGCGAGTCGGCGATTTTTACGAGCGCCCCGCGCGCGAGCAACGTGTCGAAAGCCTTCGATACGCCGCGGACGCCGGACGTCTTCACGGCATCCAGAATGTCGCCGAGCGCCGCGGGAGCGAACGGGTTTGCCGGATCCGACGGCACGCTCGATTCAAAGAACTGTTTTTGCTCTGGTGAGAGTTGCGGCGCAAACTCCGGCGAGGCGTAGTACCCGGCGCGATTGGCGAGCCGTCCATCCTCCGACCACACCGCAAGCAGTCGAACCAAAAGCGTCTCGTCTAGGCCTAGCGCGCGCGACAACGCCAATGACGTTACGCCCATCGCCCAGGGTTCCGCAGCAAGTTGCTGGGCGAGAAATGCCGCGACACCTTCAAGTAGAGATTCTGCGGCCGGCGCGTCCAGATAGGCGTCCGGGCGGCGGACATATACCACCTCGCCGCGAGCCAGGAGCGCTTCAAGCGCGACCGCGACCGCTTCTTCCCGGAGGTTTGCCGCGCGCGAGAGATCCGAAGCTGTTTGAGCCTGTCGCGGACGATCGCGAATCGCCGACGCGACGAGCGCTTCGTTGGAATTCGTACCTACCGAAAGGGCGGCCGTTGCGCCGCCTAACGGCGAGCGGATCGTGCCTCCGCCCAACAACGTCTTGGGTGAGAGGCGGCGCAAAACACATGGCATCTCCGGATATACGGCGATGGATCTGCGCAGAAAAATACTCGCTCTCGAGTGCTGCGCGTCCACCGGCGGCGCGTCGAAAACCAGCGTTCCCAAAATCTCCGCGGCGCCGATGTATGCGCGCACGGGCGTACGCCGGCGGAACGACGAGCCCAACCCAGACCGTACCGACACCGTTACCGAAAAGGCATCGTGCGCACGAAATTGCGAATCGGCGAGCAGGTTGCCGCGAACCACGTCGCGCGTTTCGATACCGGGAAGATTGAGCGCAACTCGCGATCCGGCAGTGGCACGCTTGCGAGACTCACCGAACACCTGAAGCGAACGCACGCGAACGGCTCGACCCTCCGGAAAAACGGTCAAGGTGTCGCCGACCGTGACTGCGCCCTGCAGCAGCGTCCCCGTGACGATCGCCCCGTGCCCGGGCAAAGCAAAAACGCGGTCAACCGGTAGATAGGCCGGCTCATCTAACGACCGCTCGGGAAGCTCGTGCAGCTCCTTGCGGATCGATGCCAGCAACTCGGCGAGCCCAGCTCCCGTCGTTGCGGAAACCGCAATTGTCGGCGCATGCTGCGCAATCGTACCCTCGAGATCGCTCGCGATGGAGCGCCGAGCCGCTTCGACTCCCGGCGCATCGAGCAGGTCGCTCTTGGTGAGCACGAGGATGCTTCTGCGCACGTTGAGGTAGGAAAGAATGGCAAGATGCTCCAGCGTCTGCGGCATCACGCCTTCGTTCATCGCAACCACGATCAACAGGAGTTCCATTCCGGCGGCGCCGGCGAGCATATTGTGCAAAAACCGCTCGTGGCCAGGCACGTCCACGATGCCCGCTTCGGTCCCGTCGTCGAAGCGCAGGTGGGCGAATCCGAGATCCAAGGTCATGCCGCGCAAACGCTCTTCGATCCAGCGATCCGGATTGGTTCCGGTGAGTGCGGCGACCAACGTTGATTTGCCATGATCGACATGGCCCGCCGTGCCGATAACGTGCACGAGCTACGTCAGTTGGACGAGCGCCCGAATGACGATCTCGTCGTCCTCGGGAGCTACCGTGCGCAGATCGACGATCACTTCACCGTGTTCGATCCGCGCGACGATTGGCGGATCGCCCCGACGCAGTGCCGCCGTCGCCGCATCCGGCCCGCGCGCGCAGCGGTACGCGACGCCAAATGAAGGCAAGCGTTCCTGCGGTAAAGACCCGCCGCCAACATACGCCGTCGTTTCGATGCCTCGCGCGGCGGCGTCCAGGGCCGAGACATACTGTTGCGCGCGCGCGCGCATCTCGCCCATCGGAATCGACAACATGCGATACAGCGGAAGGGTCTTCACGCGCTCGGGCGACGTATATGCTCGCAACGTTTCGCCGAGTGCGGCTAGGGTTTGCTTGTCGACCCGAAGCGCGCGAATGAGCGGATTTGCACGCAATCGCGAAATGATGGCGCGCGAACCCACCAGAATTCCAGCTTGCGGACCACCCAATAGCTTATCCCCGGAAAAAGCGACGAGATCCGCGCCGTCCGCGACGGCTTCGGGCACGGTGCGCTCGTGGGGCAGGCCATATTCGCGCAAGTCCACGAGCGCTCCACCGCCGAGGTCTTCAAACACGACTACTCCCGCGAACCTACAGGCGTCCGCGAGTTCACGCGGCGCGACGTCTTCAGTAAAGCCCTGGATGGAAAAATTGGATGGATGAGAACGCAAGACGAGTCCCGTGCGTGGCGTAAATGCTCGCGTGAAATCTCGCAGCCGAACCTTGTTGGTCGTTCCAACCTCGACGAGATCCGAACCGCTGCGCGCCAACACGTCGGGCAAGCGAAAGCCGCCCCCGATTTCTATCAGCTGATTGCGCGAAACGATCGTTTCGCGTCCCCGGCCCAGTGTGTCCGCCGCCAAGAACACCGCCGCCGCACAGTTGTTCACCACCACCGCATCTTGCGCTCCGCTGAGCTCGCAGAGCAGCGACCGGACGTGGCCGTAGCGCGAGCCGCGCGCGCCACGCTCTACATCGTACTCCAGATTGGAATAGCCCGCGCCGATTGCAGAGGCTGCTTCGCGCGCCTGCGTTGAAAGCGGAGCACGCCCCAAATTGGTGTGCAGTAAAATACCGGTTGCATTAATTGCGGCGACGAGCGTCTCGCGGCGAAGGTGCTCCAAAGCATCCCGGATCATTTGCCGGATCTGCTCGGAGCTCGGCTGCGGAGCAGTGGCTCTGGCAAAATCGAGCGCCTCGCCGATGGCGCGCTTCGCCGCGTCGGGCCCCAAGGTCTGCGCGTACCGCGCGATCGACGGGTCGTCGAGCAAACGATGCACGGCTGGTAAGCCGCGCAACGTTTCGTTCATGGCAGCGAGATGCGCTTAGGCGACGTGCTTGGAGAGCATCGAGGTTATGGTCTGCTCGGACACGTAGCCGACGATCCGATCGACCGCTTTTCCACCCTTGAACAGAATCAAGCAAGGGATGCCCGAGACTTGGTATTCCCCCGCGATGCTCGGATTGTCGTCGGTGTTCAATTTGACGAACTTCGCCTTGCCAGCGTGCGAACTGGCGACTTTCTCGACGACCGGAGAAAGCATTTTGCACGGTCCGCACCACGGAGCCCAAAAGTCGACGAGGACGGGTTGATCCGACCCGAGGACCTCGGACTGAAAACTGGTTTGTGAAACATCTGCTAGCGCGCTCATCGTGTTGGTTTGATTCCTCCTCTGGCTAAGACCGGTCTTGGGCAGAACCGGTTTCACTCCTACATTTCGATCTGCTGGGGCTCGCCCGTAATATCGGAAAGCTGGGCAGCCTGCTCGCCGAGATTGGTAAGGGCAATGACCTCGTCGCCGTCACCAAGACGCTGCAGCCGCACGCCCTTGGCGTCGCGACCCGTGCGGCGGATTTCGCTCGTCTTGAGGCGGATGACTTGGTTCGCCGATGTGATCATCAAAATCTCGTCGTCGGGAGCGACCAAAATTTGGTCCACGACCGAGCCGATGTCGTCGCGCTGGCGAGCAAAGGCCTTCACGCCTTTTCCACCGCGAGCGGTGTGACGGTACTCGTCAATTGGCGTGCGCTTGCCGAATGCTTTGCTCGTGACGAGCAAAACTTCTTTGCGCTCGGATTCGACGACATCCATCGCGATGATGCTATCCCCGCGATCGAGGGTCATGGCTTTAACGCCTCTGGCGTTGCGGCCCATCGGGCGAACGCCCTTCTCGTTGAAATGCACGGCCATGCCGGCGGCCGAGCCCAGAAGGATATCGCGCGTGCCGTCGGAGAGATCCACTGCCAGGAGTTCGTCTTTGTCGTCCAGGTTGATGCAGTTCAAGCCGTTGCGGCGCACGTTTGCGAAGTCTTCCAGTTTGGTTTTCTTGATTACGCCGCGCCGCGTAACCATCACCATATATTGCTCTCCGCCGAAATTTTTCACGGGGAAGACGGCCGAAACTTCTTCGCCCGGCGGCAGCGTCAACAGATTGACCAACGCCGTCCCGCGCGCTTGGCGAGTCGTATCGGGAATCTCAAACCCGCGTAAGCGATACACGCGTCCCTTATTGGTGAAAAATAGAACGTGGTCGTGCGTGCCCGTCATAAAGAAGTTGCGCACGACGTCTTCGCGCTTGAGGTTGGCGATGCCGATGACGCCGCGACCGCCACGGTTTTGCGTCTTAAACGTATCCACGGTCACGCGCTTGATGTATCCACCGACCGTGTATGTCACGACGACGTCTTGCACGGCGATGAGCGCTTCGACCGAGAATTCGTCTTCAGCCGGCACGATTTCCGTGCGGCGCTCGTCCCCGAATTTCTTTTTCATTTCAAGAGCTTCGCTCTTCACGATACCGGCGATGCGGCGCGGGCTCTTTAAAATATCCTGGAGCTCCGAAATCGTCTTGAGCAGCTCGGTATACTCATCTTCGATTTTTTGCCTTTCGAGGCCGACGAGCGTCCGCAGGCGCATGTCCACGATCGCGGCTGCCTGAATGTCCGAGAGGCTGAAACGCTCCATAAGCTTGGCACGCGCTTCTTCGGTGGTCTGGCTTCCGCGAACGATCTCGATCACTTCGTCGATGTTATCGAGGGCGATACGGTAGCCTTCGAGCAGATGTGCCCGCTCTTCGGCTTTGCGTAAATCGTAGGCGGTGCGCTTCGTGATGACGTCTTTGCGGTGCGTGATATAGTGCTCGAGCATCTGCTTGAGCGACATGACGCGTGGCTCCAACGCGACCGTTCCGTTGGCTCGCGGCTCGCCCACCGGCACCAATGCCAGCATATTGAAACCAAAGCTGGATTGTAGCGGGGTATGCTTA
>JALYVW010000116.1:366-4742 GCA_030853005.1 Vulcanimicrobiota bacterium | reverse complement strand
CGATAACGCACGTTAGGCGAGACATGCGATTGTGGGTGCGGCAAATCCTACAAGTCGCGGCGCGAAAAACTCCAAGCAGCGAGAGCGAAGATGACGGCGATCCATCCCGCCGTCCACAAATCCATCGCAAGCGGTGGCGGAGCCGCAACGAAAAACGGCCCAGTATAGGCGCCTCGCGCGACCGCTTGTTGAAACGAGGCGATCATCGCTACCGGTTCAAGTTTATAGGCCGCCGATTGCCACATGGCATCCGTTGGCAATATCAATTGCGTGATCGTACCGGCATTTTCCAACGCCTGATTTTTCGCGAAGATCCCGATGGACCCGGTAATGCCGCCGATCCACGCCAACCCGAAGAGTACCGCCCCCACTAGGCTCGCGGCAATTGAGGACATGCGCGTGCTCAACAGTAATGCGAGCGCGACCATCACGAGGGCCAATCCGCAAAGAAAACCCAAAGCCGACCAGGGATGCGGCGGCACATAGTCCACGACTGCGTGTACGACGGCAAATTCGATCGCCCCAGTGACCGCGGCGTATCCGCAAACGAGTAGGCCTAACGCGAGTGCCTTTCCCGAAATAATCGCAAATCGTGAAATCGGCCGCGTTGCGACTGGAAGCAGAATCCCCGTCTCGATGTCATTAGCCAAGCTGGGTGCTCCCAAAAATACGGCGGCCATCGCTAACACGAAGCTATACATGTAGGTAATGAGAATGACGAACGACGCGGAGATGGTGCGCACTTGCAGCAGCGTTAGTGGGTGACCGCTGCGGTTGTGTCCGTGCGCGAGGCGATCGAATCCCCAACCCGTAAGCGCGATGAGCAGCACCGTGCCGGCGATCGCAACTAGAATGAAACGGCGCCGAACCATCTCTCGTAGCGTCAGGAGTGCAACGTCAATCATTCGTCGTCTCCGGTCATCTGAAGAAACCGTTCTTCCAGTGACATCGCGATCGGCTCTATGCGATAGATCAGCGCGTTGCTCGCCACGAGCGCCGCAGCGATTTCGGGCACGGTCGAATTCGCAACCCCGAGTACGACCGTTGCTTCCCCTTCGGGAACGAGCGTTCCGAACCGCTGCAAGATGGTCGCGATGGGCGTATCGCCCTCTGCAGCCGCGATGCGCACGCCTCGCGAAGCGCCCACGATGTCCGTTACGGAACCTTGAGCGATCACGCGTCCGCGTTTAACGATGGCGACGCGGTCGCATACGTTCTCCACTTCGGAGAGCAAATGCGAATTCAAAAAAACGGTGCACCCGCGCGCTTTCAATGCACGCACGATCAGTCGCACGTCGTGCCTGCCGATCGGATCCAACGCGGAGGTGGGTTCGTCTAGGAGCACGAGTTGCGGGTCACCCAGCAACGCGACGCCCAGACCCAAGCGTTGCTGCATGCCTTTCGAAAAGCCGCCAACGCGGTCGTCTGCGCGTTCGGTCAGGCCCACTTCGTCGAGAGCCGTTTGAATTTGCGATCCGCTGCGCTCGGGCCTTAAACCCGCGAGTTTTGCATGCAAGCTCAAAACCTCTCGCGCGCTGAGCCAATCGTGGTAGCGAAAAAGTTCGGGAAGATATCCGATCAGCCGCCGCGCTTTACGGTCACCCAACGGTGACCCCAACATGGTCCCCGCGCCCGCCGACGGTTTTGAGAGGCCTAACAACAGCTTTACTGCCGTGGTTTTGCCCGCGCCGTTCGGACCCAAGAATCCGAAGATCTCGCCGCGTGGAACACGCAGCGTGACGTCCTCGAGTGCGGTGACCGCCCCAAAACGCTTTGCGAGCCCTCGGACGTCAATCGCCGTGGGCGTTTCTTCGGCTTCCAAGCGGTGGTTAATGCATGCCGTTGGCGATTGAGAGTGCGTCATCTTGCGAAAGCGTTCCGGCGACGCCGTAGAGCAACCCGTTTTTCTGCCAGATGACGCCCGCGCCAAGACCCGTGTTATCGCCCACCACGAGACCGGTCACGCCGTCCACGCTGACGTGTTGCGCGGTTTGTTTGTCCGGACGGTACGGAATTGGCAACGTTTCGCTTAAATCCCCGAGCGCGCGAATGCGGGCTGCAAACTGCGGCGACACACCGGGCGTAGAAAGCATGTAGTTCTCCAGTTCCGCCAGCGTGGCGCCGGTCGAGCGAATCGTCGGCAAGCGTGATTGGACCACCGTCACAAAGGGGCCGCGTTCGGCTTTGACCCAGCGGCCATACCTGGCGACGACCATCGGCCCAATCGTCACGCGCAGCTTCGTCCCGTCCAGATTTAGCGGTATTTGAACCATCCGCTTTTTCGACCGACCCGCAAACGCGCGCGCTTTGGCGGCGCTAAACGTAAAATCGAATTCTGACGGGCCGCTGACTTCGTAGCGAGCCGGACCCGCTACGCCGGCGGACACCGGCCCTGGCTTGAGCAACGCGAAGTCCACCGCATGCTGCGCTTGCGCCAGCGATGCGACCCTCTTGTCAGGCGAAACGCGGACGAAGCGATGCGTTCCGAAGGCATCCAACTGCGCTAAATCTGCAAAAGCATGTTGGTCGCCGGTCCTGATGTCAATGGCGGTAAATTGCTTCGGCTGAAAAATCGTAAGGAAACCCTTTGCGTAGGACCCCAAAGGCGAAAGGAGCAGGGCGAAAGCCAGTACCGCCGCCGCCGCCAATCCCGCTGTCGCAAGTCTGCTTCGACGCACGGTCGGCTGCATTTGGTTCCCGCTGAAGTACCGTGCGGCCACAGCAGCATCGACGGCTAGCCGGGCGCTTTCTTTGGAGCATTGAGCGCAGGTGCGCGCGTGTTCGCGCTCCGACGCGCCGAAGGCCTCCGGCTCGTCGAGCAGACGGCGCAAATCGCCGGTTTCAAAATGATTCATTTTCGAGTTCCTTTTTTAGGGCACGTTCCGCGCGTGCCAAGCGCGTACCGACGTGTGTTACGTTGATCGAAAAGGCCGTAGCGATATCGCGATAGCTGAGACCGCTATGACGCAAGACGAGAATTTCCGCATCGCGCAGCGATAAGCGAAGCAAAACGTCGCGAACGCGTTTGCGCTCTTGCTCCGACGCGACCACATATTGCGGATCCTGCTGGGTTTCGCGCTCTCTCCAAAAGGCAAGGCTGAGGCGAAAATTTGCAAGCTCGCGAACCACGGCACGCTTGTGTGTTCGCAGATGATTGAGGGCGATGTGCACCGCCGCGGTGCGTAGCCAACCTTCGGGACGCCCGTGAATTCCGGGGGCGCCTGAGTAAGCCGCAAAGACCTCCTGAGCCACGTCCTCGGCCTCCGATGCCCCGACCACGCGCCGCGCGATCGCGACGATGCGCGTGTATTCGCGAGCAAAAAGATCATTGAACGTCGAGTCGCCTTCCAATCGAAGGGCCGTATTCACCACCGAGGTACCCCTTTCACCCTCTTCCCTATGCTCAAGGGCACCGTCGCGAAGCATTTTGTGACACCGACTGTGCATAATTCACGTTCGGTGCAATCTGCTCTGCTGCGGGAATTGCCACCAGTTCACTGCACCTTGCACCAAAGGCGGGGTTCACGGCCCTTTTCGTAATAGGGTATTCGTGTTTTGCGCTTGCCAGCTATCGCACGTCAACCACGAAACGGGCGCTGACCGTGCTTGCCGCATCCATTCTATGCCTTGCATCGGCTTTGATGAATATTGCGCTCCTACCGTGGCACTCATTGCCACGCTCCTAATAGGTGAAGAGCTCCGCAAACGGCCGGCTTAACCCGTGAGGCCGTCGGCGAACAAGTCCTCGCGGCGACCTGCCGCCCGGACAAGGCCCCGTTCGATCGCTTCGTCTAGATCAATGCGATGCTGCATAACGAACACCAGTTGCCACTGAACCCCCGCAAGGTTGCGGCTTTGCTGTTCCGCACGTTGCTGTTGCATTACGCTCGAATAAGGCACCGTAAACTTATTCTCACTCTTACTTACTAAGTTTTCTCCGACTAAGTAATTGGAACAGTCTACTCGACCCAATATCCCGTAAACGGTCGATTGCAGGGACACTATTCTGGTGCGCGCCGCGCCCCGTGCAAACTACTCCTCGCCGTCAAAGTAGTCGAGATCTTGAGTAGTGCTGTGGCGAATCATCATTTGGCCGCCGGGAATGAGCATGTGCGCCTTGCCCGAGTCGGGATAGACGCACGGATCAATCGGCGGGTTGTCTGCGATGAGAAGGTAGCGCAGATCACCCGTTCCGGTGTTGCGAATCTGGTGCGCCTCACCGGGCGGGTGCATGATGGCGTCGCCCGGCTTAACGGTAAAACTCTCGCCGTTGCGGCGCACCGTGCCCTCGCCCGAGAGGATATAGAAGAACTCCCATTGGGCCGCGTGTGCATGATAGGGGCAACACGTCTCGCCTGGCGCGAGCACTTCGAGCG
>JALYVW010000116.1:0-356 GCA_030853005.1 Vulcanimicrobiota bacterium | reverse complement strand
TTCGCGGACAAGGGCGACTTGGCGATTGAGGTCGAGCGACGTTAGCCGAAGTCCGCAGACCTCACCGCGACGCATACCGGTCGCCAGGGATAGCAGAAGCTCATTTGCATATTTTGTGTGTGAAAGGCAGGCGATGAAGGCGCGAGCACTTCGAGCGCGATGTCGAAAGGGTGGCCGCCGTCTGCTGGCCCGGCATTCTTCGTGGCACCGAGCGCGAGCGAGATCTCGCGATAGCGTCCGCGGAAAGCACCCTTTGGGGAAACGAACTCAGTCCAAGGAATGTCTTCTATGTTGATGTTTGGCATGAATTACGGTTCTCGGACCGCATCGAATTTTCCCGAGTTGGCGCCGCAGGG